>JAXHVK010000118.1:0-9082 GCA_034211135.1 Pseudomonadota bacterium | reverse complement strand
ATTTCGGACAAGCCGATGACGGCAGAGGAAATCGCGGAAAAACTTGGCATGGCGCGCTCCAACGTTTCGAACTCGATCAAGGAATTGCTGGGCTGGCGGTTGATCCACCGTGTTCCCGTGATGGGCGATCGCCGCGACCATTTCGATGCTGAAGCGGATATCTGGGAAATGGCGATAAAGATCGCCGAAGGGCGCAAGGCGCGCGAAATCGATCCTGCAGAACAGGCGCTGAAGCTGTGCAATGACGAAGCCGAGAGCGATCCGCATGTCAGCCCTGAAGCCAAGCAGAAGCTGGCCGATATGCTCGACTTCGTCACCACCATGTCGCGCTGGCACGAAGAGATGACGAAGGTGCCCAAACCGGCGCTGACTGCGCTGATCAAGATGGGCAGCGGGGTGACCAAGCTGATCAATTGGAGGCCGGGCAGAAAGTCTGACTGACACCATCCTCACACACCAGAGGCGGCGCGACACGGAAAGGCGCAGGAAATGGAACAGCCAATCGCAGACATGCGGATACGACCGGCGAAAAGGTTCGCCCCTTTTGCACCGGTTCAACGCCGCGTTCCAAGCGCGCCCTATGATCCGCGCTTTCGGCGTCTGATTGGCGCTGGGTGGAGCAGCCTGCCGGAGCCTGTGCGTCGCCGTTTCTCCAAGCGGGTGGTGGATGATCGGGTGGTTATCTATCGCGGCGTCATTCGCGAGGCGCGCTTTTCCATTGCCGGATGGCTGTTTGCGCAGGCCTGTCGCATAGTTGGTGCGCCCCTGCCGCTGGGCCGTGAAAAGGGGCTTCCCGCAGCCGTAAGCGTGATGGAGGATCGTGAGGGCAGGGGCCAGTTCTGGACCCGCACCTACGCCCGCAAGCGCGGATTTCCGCAGGTCATTCACAGCGCCAAACGTTTTGCCGGGCCAACCGGGCTGGAAGAACGCATCGGTTTTGGCATTGGCATGGCTCTTAAAGTCAGCGCGATTGATGATGGGATCGAATTTCGCAGCGATCACTATTTCATTGCGGTGGCAGGCCGCCGCCTGCGATTGCCGGACTGGATGACCCCCGGCGAAACCGTGGTGAAGCACTGCCATGTGGATGATGACAGCTTCGTCTTCTCCTTACAGCTCAAGCACCGCTGGCTTGGTGAACTCGTCTATCAGGAAGGGCTGTTTCACGATGCCTGACCGCGCAGCTGTAAAAGTCTTGTTGCTGGGTGCGAGCGGCGTCTTCGGCTCCCGCTTGACGCAGATCATTTCGGGCGAGGATGGCGTGCAATTGACGCTGGCTGCGCGCGGTGTGGCAAAGCTGGAGCAGGTTGCGAAGCAGCTCCGTGCGTCTGTCGATTGCCGGCAGATTGACCGCGATACGCTGACCGCTTTGGATTTTGCCGGATTTGATCTGGTTGTGGACGCTGCTGGCCCGTTCCAATCCTCGCATATGCGAGTGGTTGAATGCGCAATGGCGGCAGGCGTGGACTATATCGACCTTGCTGACGGGCGAGACTTCATTCGCGATTTCACCCGATATGACGATGTGGCGAAGGGCGCGCAGGTTGCCTTGACGACAGGAGCAAGCTCCATTCCCGCTCTCAGCCACGCGGTTCTGGATGAACTCACCGACGGGTGGCAGGCAATCGACGATATCCGCGTGGCGATTTACCCCGGCAATCGGGCACCGCGCGGTCTTTCCGTGGTCGAAGCGATCCTGTCCTATGTCGGGAAGCCTGTGCGGGTCTTCCGCGATGGCGAATGGCGCGAAGACCGTGGCTGGGGGCGCGTGCACCGCGAAGACTTGCCCGATATCGGAAAACGTTGGGCCAGTGTGTGCGATACGCCTGAACAGGATTTGCTGGTTGCGCGTTACAAGCCGCGTCGCAGCGCGCAGTTCTTTGCCGGCATGGAGCTGAGCATTCTGCATCTTGGCCTTGCTGCGATGGCGCTGCCGGTGCGTTGGGGCTGGGTGGACAGTTTGCGACCGCTTTCGAAACCGATGCTGATGATCGCCAAGTGGTTTCTGCCCTTCGGATCGGACAAGGGCGGCATGTCCGTGAAGGTCAGCGGCGTCGATGCCGATGGTCTGACGGTGCAGCGCCACTGGTTTCTGAATGCCGATGCCAATCGCGGGCCGTTCACCCCCGTTCTGGCGGCGGCGGCCATGATCCGGCGGTATCGCGACGGCATTCGGCCCGAAGCCGGAGCACGCGTGTGTTCGGGCATCCTGACCCTCAACGATTTTGAGGCGGACTTCAAACGGTTGGGCATCACGCATCGCACCCTCGAAAAGGCGCCGCCAGCGCCCGCTGACGAAGCGCGTCCTGCACTAGCCACAAAGGAGGCAGCGTGGCAGTAAGCAGCGCATGAAAACACGCCTCCCAAGCATTATCGCTAGCGCACTTGCCGCCTCGCTACTCGCATCGCTTCCGGCAACGGCCAGCGCCCAATCCGCGCAAGAGCGGCTCGAAGCGCGGTATGATCGTGCTCTGGCTGCGGGGTACAAGGCTCTTTTCCTGTGCAGTGCGACTGCGAACGCCGAAGCCAACGGGGCCTCGCGCACGCCTGAGAGCATTCATGCATGGGAGCTTACCGGCATCCAGTCCCCGTTGGACGATATCGTGCGCGAGCTTGAGTACAACATCGTGCGCCGCCCAAGCGGACAGGTCGGCCATGTGGAGGTGAAATGGGCGGACGATATGCCGCCGCGCATCGCAGCCTATTACGGACCGTTGACGGGCTGTTCGATCATGCCCGTCGGGATGAAGGCCGATGTGCTCAACTCCTCCAGCGCATCGCCAATGCCGCCGGTTTCGGCGGGAGAGCGCATCTGGACAAAGGGCGAAACTGCCAGCGCGGCCATGCTCGCAGCGGGCGATGCGGCTTTTGACGGCACATACGGGGAGGGTTCACGCACTACTGCGGTGCTGGTGATAAAGGATCGTGCGCTCACTCATGAAAAATATGCGCAGGGTTTCGACCGCCGCACGCCGCAACGCACCTGGTCGGTTGCCAAGAGCATCGCGGCCACGCTTGTCGGGATGGCGGTTCAGTCGCGTGAGTATTCGGTTGATGATCCGATCCTGATCCAGAACTGGCTATCGGGCGGGGATACTGATCCGCGTAACGCCATAACGATTGATCTGGCGCTGCGCATGGCATCGGGCCGTTATTCGGATACGGCGGGCAACCGCACCGATCCTATCTACTGGGGCGGCACCAGCGTTGCGGAGAGCATCAGCAAATGGCCGGCAATTCACAAGCCCGGCACCGTCTATCGCTATGCCAACAACGATACGCTGCTGGCGGTGAAGGCGATCGAACAATATCTGGAATATTACTCCGCTTCCGCTCTCATCCGGAAAGTGGGCATGAACGACACTGTGATCGAAACGGATTCGCGCGGTGGCTATGTCCTTTCCAGCCAAGTTTGGTCGACGGCTGACGACTTGGCGAAGCTGGGGCAGCTATACCTCGATAACGGTGTCTGGGACGGCGAACGCATCCTGCCCGAAAACTGGCGCGAATATGTGTCCGACCCGAAAGGGCCGCAGCCGCAGGGCACGGACTGGGGCTATGGCGCGGGTTGGTGGACGTTCAGCCGGCCAGAGGGCAACGCCTTTGACGGCATCCCTGATGATGCTTTCGCGGCGCGCGGAAATCGTGGGCAGTATGTCGTCGTCGTGCCATCACGCAATGTCGTTATCGTCCGGCGCGGAGAAGATATGGTCGGCACCCGTTTCGACATTGCCGCCTTCACCAGAGACGTGCTGGCAGCGCTCGACTAAACAATACAGGGCGTTACCGGGCGTTACGATTGTTCAGGTTAAACGCAACCTACCTGAACGGTCGCTGCAAGGCTCGGTCAGAATCATCTCAGGTTTGTTCATCTAAAAGGGCTCCACAGTGAACGACGATGGTGTCGTAGCTGAAGAACCCGAGGATGAAACAGATGACTACCAAGACGACTTTGAAGGAAAAGCTCGCCAAGGGAACGCTCGGGACTGTCGCGGCAGGCGCGATGGCCCTCGCTTCCGCTAGCCCGGCAATGGCGGATGATCGCCGCGATCGCAACGGCGTCGGCGCCGAGGAAGTGATTGCAGGCGCACTCGTGATCGGTGGCATTGCGGCTTTGGCTGGCGCTTTTGACGGTGATCGCAACCGTGATCGCTATCGTGACCGCCGCTATAATTATCGCGGTAACGGATACCACAATGCGCGCGATTTCCGCCGCGGTGGCCCGCGTCAGGCAATCAATCGCTGTGTCCGCGCAGCAGAGCGGCAGGCGCGCAGGTTTGGCGGATGGCGCTTTGCCGACGTGACGCAGGTTCGCGACGTTGATCGCACCCGTCGCGGCTTCCGCGTCGAAGGCCGGATCGAGGTTGAAGGCAACCGCAACTTCCGCCGCAATTACGACCGTGGCCGCTTCACCTGCTACGCGGATGGGCGCGGCCGCCCCTTCATCGACTTTGACGGCGTGCGCGGCCTTCGCTGACGCATGACCAATAACGGGAGCCTCGGACGGGAGGCGTCCTGACATGGATGCAGGCGAGTGGGGGCGCTCGTCTGCATTCTTTTTGCTGGTGCACCGCGTGCATATGGCGCAGATTGTCAGCGATGGTTCAGCAAAGGGTCAGCCTTGATCCGCTAAGGCCGCAGCATCGTAGAGCGTTTGGTGGACCGCTCGCCCTCAAAATTGAGATTGGCAACAGGAGGAGTCCTTCATGGCTCTTAATTCACGTTTCACAGGCGCACTGGGTCCGGCCATGGGCATGGCGGCCGCGCTTTCTATGGCTGCGAGCCCTGCGGGCGCGGCCGAGCTTCCGCAAGCACCGGCCACCGGATCCTCGCTCGCGTTGATTGACGGTTTTTCCAGCAGCACTTTCAAGCCGGGCTCCGAGCTGAATGAATGGCGTCGCTGTGGCTGGCGTCGGTGTTATCGCCGTGGATGGCGGGGTCGGCGCGGAGTGCGCACAGGTGACGTAATCGCCGGTGTCGCAATTCTGGGTGGCATCGCTGCGATCGCATCGGCTGCCAACAATAACCGCCGCCGTGATCGTGAAGTCGTGGTGGTGGAGCGCGACCGCCGCGTGGACCGTCGCGACGATCGCCGGGTTCAGCGCCGCTCAACCGGCGGATCGGGCATCGACAATGCGGTTTCGCAATGCCTGACGGAGATAGAACGCGACGTGCGCGTCGATAGTGTCGACGGGGCAAGCCGCGTTGCAAGCGGATGGGTCGTATCCGGCACTTTGTTCAATGGATCAGGCTTTACCTGCGAAATCGGCAATAACGGCCAGATTTCCGGCATTGATTATCAGGGCTTCTCCAGCAGCAATTTCCGTGGATCGGATGCAGCGGACGGGCAGTGGAGCGATGATCGCTATGCCTCTGCGCGTGCGGGTGTTTCCGGACAGCGGGTGGCGCAGGCTGACACGCGCGCTGCACAACCGCTGGTGCCGCTGACGTCAGACCGCCAGCCCGCCTATCCTGGCGGTCCGCTGCCCGGCGACGAATAAGCTTTCCAATACCTAGTGGGAGGCGCGCGGAACACTCGGGTTTTTCGCGCGCCTTTTGCGTATCTAGGGCTCTTCGCTGGCGGAATAGCTTGGCAGGCCGAGATTAAACTGGATGGCGGCAGCACGCAGGGCAAATCCTGCGATAAAGGCCAATCCCCATGCCCAGATAATCGGCACCCCGATCAACGCAGCGAATATCGCGCCCCCTACCGTTAGACCCGCGCTCAAAGCTGCGGCGGTCACATAGAGTTCCGGCTGCATGATGATGGATGGGCGGCCAGCAACCACATCGCGGATAATCCCCCCGACACAGCCCGTCACAATGCCCATCAGCACCGCCGGAATGGGCGGCACGCCATAGGCCATCGCCTTGGCGCTGCCGAGCACCGCATAGGCGGCAAGGCCGACGCCATCGGCCATATCGAACAGCTTGCCGTGCCACAGCCTTATCGGGGTGAACCACGCGATGAGCGCGCAGCCAAGGCAGACAGGGGCAACCCACGCATCCGTGATCCAGAATACCGGCGCATCAATCAGCAGATCGCGCACCGTTCCTCCGCCAACCCCCGTAACAAGGGCGAAGAAACCCATCGTCACAAAGGTCTGCCGCTCCTTCGCTGCGATGACCGCGCCCGAAAGCGCAAAAATCGCAATCCCGACAATGTCGAGCAGGTTGATAATCGGTGTGAGGATCTCTTCGTTCATGTCGATTAGGCTGCCTTGATCTTCGGCTTGCGACGCCGGAACATCAGCACGGTTCCGATCAACGCGCCGATCAGAGAAAGCGCGGCAAAGGCGATGAGGGTCGGATGGCTGTTATCCTCCCGCTCAGAAAGGTCCATGATGTGCAGCCCCCACGCAAAATCAAACCACCTCCACCAGCGTGTGCGCACTGCTTCGATGCGTCCGGTATCGCGCCCGACATAGACGTTGGTGCCATCTTCAAGCGCTACGCGCCAAACGGGCAGGGCACGGCGAAAATCGAAGGGCACTTCGTCTGCGGGGAAGAAGGCGACAGAGGCGACCTTGTCCCCGCCTACAATCCCCTTAGCCACCAGCGCCCGCGCGCCTTCGGCATCAAGTTGAGGGATAGGCGCGCCGGTTTCGTAGTCGATGCGGGTCGTCACGCCGTCAAGTGTCGTCAGGATCGCGACGGTCCGGCCATCCTGCATGGTCAGGCGCATATCCTTCAATTGCGCCGCTTCATCGGCAATCGCGCTGCCTTCGATGATAAGCGGCTGCGCAGCCTCCTGCTCTATCCTAAGGTGCTCTCCGCGCACTTCGGGCAAGGGCTTGATCGTCATGAACAGACCTGTGGCGAGCCAGCCCACTATCGGTACGCCCACAACCCAGCCCAGCCAGATGTGCCATTTTGCGAGTTTCCGCATTGCGGATTGGCTGTTCATGGTTTGCGATTCCCAAGTGTGTTGTCGGCTCGAAAGCCCCTTGGGGTAACGGGCCTAGCCGTGCAAGATTTTCCCGATAGCCTCCGCTGCTGCGATACAGTCCAGATCGGCCCAGCGCGGTCCCATCACCTGCATCCCGCACGGCAGTTCCACGCCATCGCTCACCCCGCTGCCGATAGGCAGGACGGTGGAGGGCAGGTTGGGGAAGGTCGCAATGCCCGCCCATGCGAGACCGCTGGGGCCGGGCGTTTCTGATGCGTTGATCGTGATGGGAGCATCAAACACCCTTCCGTCCGAATGCGGCACCGCCAGAACAGGGGCAGGCGGCGCGAGCACGAAATCATAGGTTTCGAACAGCCGGGCCCATTGGAACTCATTGGCCGCTTGCGCATCGAGCAGGTCGAACCAGTCGGTCGCATTAGCCCGCGTTCCGTTGGGGGAGGGGGCACCGCGCGCCATCGCCACATTCAGCATCTGCATGTAATCGACCTGCTGCTGCGCGAGATCGGGGACCAGATCGCTCGCCCGGTCTATATGAATGCCCGCAGCAGCCAGCGCCTTCAAAGCCGCTTCGGTCGGTTCGGATACGCTCGCATCGACGGGGCTGCCGGGATATTCGGTAATCGCCAGCAGGCGGCATTGCGACAGCGGCTTTGGATTGCGGGGCAGCGGGATAGTCGCACCGATTTCAGTCAGAAGCGCGAGATCAGCCGCATTGCGCGCCAGCGGACCGGCGATGGAAAGCGCACCGTCATGGCCTGCGATGAACCCTTCGCGGCTGGCCATTTGCGGGTGATCGTGACCTTGCTTCGATATGAGGCCCAAAGAAGTCTTGTGCCCCCAAATGCCGCAGAAATGCGCCGGTACACGCACAGAGCCGCCGATATCCGTGCCGTATTCGCACGCGACCATGCCGGATGCGACCGCCGCCGCGCTTCCGCCTGATGAGCCACCCGGAGATCGCTCTGGATTGTGCGGGTTTCTGGTCCGGCCATAGACAGGATTGAAGCTCTGCCAGTCAGACAGATCGACGGGCACATTCGTCTTTCCAATGATGATGGCACCCGCTGTCTTCAACCGCCGGACGACATCGGAATCGCGCGGGGCGGTGTAGTGGGTGAGCTTTTCGTGACCCCAACAGCTTTGCAGGCCTTCGACTTCGAAGCTTTCCTTGATCGTCATCGGAACACCGAAGAGCGGCTGGTCTTCGCGCGGTGTCTGATCGTTCATCGCTTTCGCCGTGGCAGCAGCGCGCTCGAAATCGGGAACAGCTAGCGCGTTAATCTCCGCATCGAGCTTCTCGATCCGGACGATTGCGGCATCGACTGCCTCGCTGACGCTCAATTCGCCCGCGCGGATCGCTGCGGCTGTTTCCAGTGCGCCCGGCTTATCAGTCAATTGCGGATAGGTCATTCGTGGCTCCCCCCTCTTGTTTGCACAGGGGTAAGCCAGTCGCGGAGCAAGGGCAATCGCCAGCAATGGCAGGGCCACGCCGGATTGCTTTCTCTAATTGCGAAGGGCGGTATCTGAAACCGCCGCCGCTCTCACAGGCGATGAACCGGAGAGCAGCGGCGGCTAAAGTCAGATATCAGATGTGGATCGGTTTGCCCTGAACCGCCATTGCCGCTTCCTTGAAGGCTTCGGCATGGGTGGGGTGCGCGTGGCAGGTGTAGGCGATGTCTTCGGACGTTGCGCCGAACTCCATAGCCTGCGCGGCCTGTGCGATCATGGTGCCGGCCAGCGTGTTGATCATCCAGACGCCGATCACGCGGTCGGTTTCCGCATCCGCGATGACTTTCACAAAGCCATCAGTGTCGCGGTTTGCCTTAGCGCGGCTGTTGGCCATCATCGGGAATTTGCCGACCTTGACCTTCTTCTTGTCGCCGCCAGCGGCTTCGATTGCCTGTTCCTGTGTCAGACCAACGCCAGCGATTTCGGGCGCGGTGTAGACGACATTCGGGATCACATCGTGGTTCACGATGCCGGTTTCACCCGCAATATTCTCTGCAACCGCAATGCCTTCGTCTTCGGCCTTGTGCGCCAGCATCGGGCCGGTGACGACATCGCCAATCGCCCAGATATTGCCGACTTCGGTCTGGAAATCGTGATTGATCTCTACCTGACCGCGATTGTTGACCTGTAGGCCAGCGCGATCAAGCTCCAGGCCCGCCGTGT
>JAXHVK010000117.1:0-9204 GCA_034211135.1 Pseudomonadota bacterium | reverse complement strand
CTGGCCAGCGGTGTTGGCGGCGATTTGTCTCCGTCTGCGGACGAGTATGTGCAGGCTATCCTCGCCGCAGTTGAACGGCTGACCGAGCAGGTCGAAAACGTGCTCGACCTGTCGCAGAGCGAGGCTGGTCTCTTGCCGATTTCCAAGGAGAAGATTGATCTGATCCCGTTCCTCACACAGCTTGTTAGGGACAGAGAGGACGCAATCGTTGCTGCGGGACTGGGCCTGGACCTGAAAGGTAAGCGTGGGCGGTTTGCAATGGCTGATCAGCGTCAGCTTGCGCGGGCCGTTGGCAATCTGCTCGACAATGCGATTGAAGGCACGCCGGAAGACGGTCGTATCCTGATCGACGTGCCAAAACCGCAGGAAGGGGACGATTGGAGCGCGGCGATTGTGATTTCCGACAACGGAAAAGGCATGAGCGAGGCCGAAATTGCACGCGCCATGGGTACTCTCAGTGTGGATGAGGCAGAGGACAACGCACCGCGCAGTGGTCTTGGCCTGCCTTTGGCGCGCCAACTTGTCGAAGCGCATGGCGGCTCGCTGGAACTGGCGAGCGAGGAAGGCGTGGGCACCACCGCGATTATTCTCCTGCCGTGACTGACACGAACCGGATCGCACTACCCGATCTTGCCGCAATGAACGCATTTGGCGCGCGCATTGCCAAACTGCTGCGTCCCGGGGATGTATTGGCGCTCTCGGGCGGTCTTGGAGCAGGCAAAACCACGCTCTCCAGAGCCATACTCGCGTGTTTAGGCCATGAAGGCGAGGTTCCGTCGCCGACTTTTACAATCCTCGAAACCTATGACGCGCCGCCGCTAAAGTTGCCGGTGGTTCATGCAGATTTCTATCGCCTGCAGGACCCCGATGAGGTCGAAGAACTCGGATTGGACGAGTACCGCGAAGGGGCGGTCCTGCTTGCTGAGTGGCCCGATCATGCTGGCGGGTTTGCGCATGAGGCGGCCTGCCTCGAAATCACGCTGGAGATTGCGGATGAAGGCCGGATAGCGATTGCCCGGGGCGGTCGCGATTGGCTAGGGCGGATGCCATGACCGACACTGATAACGCTCTGCCCGAAGGATTACTCGATTTCGTTGCTTCGGCTGGCTGGAGCGATGCCGCGATTGAGGTAATTCCCGGTGACGCTTCTTTCAGGCGATACTTCCGCCTACGTCGTGAAAACGGGGAGCCTGCGATGCTGATGCACGCACCGCCGCCGCATGAAGACCCGGTGCCGTTTCTGGATGTTGCGCAATGGCTGCACGATCAGAACATGCGCGCGCCGATCATCTATGCAAGCGATGCAGATAAAGGCTGGGTGCTGCTGGAAGATTTCGGCAATGACAGGATGCGCGACTGGCTTGATGCGCACCCCGATAGCGAAGAGGCGGCCTATGCTGGCGCCATTGATGCACTGGTGGACCTGCATCAACGGCCCGCTGGCCCCTTTGCTCACTATGACTGGCCAGTTTACGAGCGTGAGGTCGCCTTGTTCACGCAGTGGTATTGCCCGTCACAGGGGCTGAAAGTCGATGAGGCCGGCTACATCTCGGCGTGGAAAGAGGCGCTGGCGCCGCTCGCGTCCGATGCGAAAAAGCAGGTGACGGTCCTTCGCGATTACCACGCGGAAAACATAATGCTGCTGGGTGATCCCAACGATCATGCGCCGCAGGGGCTGATTGATTTTCAGGACGCTCTCGTTGGACATCCTGCTTACGATCTGGTCTCGCTCCTACAGGATGCGCGCCGCGATGTGTCGCCGCAACTCGAAGCGGCCATGCTTGAACGCTATGTGGCTCAGGCGGATACAGACGATGATTTCGTGGCGGACTATGCAAGACTGGGAGCCCAGCGAAACGCCAAGATTGTAGGCATCTTCTCGCGCCTGAACCAGCGCGACGGGAAGCCGCGTTATCTGTCGATGATACCGCGCGTGTGGGAAGCAATGGAGCGCGATTTCGCACATCCGGCGCTTGCGCCCGTCGCCAGTTGGTTCGACGCCAATATTCCGGAAGACATCCGCAAATTGCGGGGAGGCCATTCAAAGTGAGCGCAAAGCGGGTTCTTGCAAGCGATACCGCGATGGTAATGGCGGCCGGTCTGGGCAAGCGGATGCGACCGCTTACGGCGACCCAGCCAAAACCGTTGGTAAGGGTCGCAGGCAAACCGCTGGTCGATCATGCGCTTGATAGGCTGGCGGATGCCGGTGTCGCGAAGGTTGTTGTCAATGTGCACTACCTCGCCGATGCTCTGGAGGCGCATGTGAAGGATCGCGCTTCTCCGAAAATCGTCATTTCGGATGAGCGTGACCAGCTTCTTGAAACGGGCGGCGGCCTAGTAAAGGCGCAGAGCGAACTGCCTGATCCGTTCTTCTGCCTGAACGCAGACAATATCTGGCTTGATGGACCGCAAAACGCGTTTGCGGATCTCTCCCAGCGTTGGAATCCGGATGAGATGGATGCGCTGCTGCTGGTTGTCCCGCATGTAAGAGCGGCGAACTTCGCCGGGCAGGGTGATTTCTACATGGACTCTGTCGGCAAGCTTTCCCGGCGAAAGCCGGGGCGGATTGCTCCATTCATCTATACGGGCATCCAATTGGTGTCGCATCGTTTGCTGCGGGATGCGCCAGACGGAAAATTCTCGACCAACATCCTCTGGAACCGCGCGATCGAGGAGGGGCGTCTTTACGGGATCAGCTTTACGGGCACATGGTTCGAAGTTGGCACCCCGCAATCCATTGCGCCGACAGAAGACGCTTTGCAGCGCGGATAGGGGCGAGTGGCAAAGGAACACCCAGAGGTTTACTCAATCGCAGCCCATCGCGGCTTTGCCGACGCACTCGTCGCGGGGCTTGTCCCGCGATATGCCGAACACGATTTCGGCCTTGCCCGTCTAACCCTGCTTGTGCCCAGCACGCGGGCGGCGCGGACCATTTCCGAGGCCTTTATTCGCCATAATGGCGAAACGGGTACCAGCGGAATGTTGATGCCGCGCATGGTGACGATCGGCGACCTTGATCTGGATGAGGCGCTTGGCACGCTGCTTGATCCATTGGGCGCGACGGACATTCCTCCTGCCGTTGAACCAACCCGCCGCTGGTTTGAACTTGCGCGCCTGATAGAGGTTGAGTTGACCTCTCTTAAAAAGCCGCCGCTTACCGGAGCCATGCGTTTGCGATTGGCGCGGGAGCTTGCGCGGACCATGGATCGCCTTCTGGTCGAGGAAAAGGCTCCTCACGATCTGCTCAGCGACGCTGTCCTCGATAAGCTGGGCGATTTGTCTGGCCATTGGCAGGATTCAATCCGTTTGTTTGCGGGGGTGCAGGCCCGATGGGTTACTTTGCTGGATGAACGCGGAGAGGTTGACGCCGCGACCCGTCGCAACATGCTTTTCGAAAGGGCCCGCCGCCATTGGCGCGATGAACCGCCTGCGACACCGATAGTTGCCGCCGGCGTCACGTCTGCTTCGCCAGCGCTGGCACGGATGCTGAGGGCCGTGGCTGACTTGCCTAATGGGGCAGTCATCCTGCCTGATCTCGATCTGCACATGGATGATGCTGCGTGGAAAGAGCTGGGACGCGCGGGGGCGTCGGATACCCATGATGCGGAGCCGTTCTCTGCCAGCGATGCGCTGACGCACCCGCAATATCACCTGAAGCTGCTGCTTGAACGGATGGGACTGAGGCGAGAAGAGGTCCGCCCGTGGCACCGCAAAGGTCTGACGGCGGCAGAACCCGCGCGCAGCCATGCGATCAGTTCGCTTTTCCTGCCCCCGCAGGCCAGTAAGGCTTGGATCACGCTGGAGGCTGAGAAACGTCGCCTGCCCGGCGTCCGCTTGCTTGAGAGCGCGACGAGCGAGGAGGAGGCGCAAGTCATCGCATTGATGGTGCGGGAGGCTCTGGAAAGGCCCGAAAAACGCATTGCCGTCATTTCTGCAGATCGCACGCTTGCGCGCAGGGTAGTGCAGCATCTTGAGCGCTGGAACATCGCCGCTGACGATTCCGCTGGCAGGCCGTTATCTCAAATGGCAGCCGGCAGGTTTTTTGGCTTGCTGGCAGAAATCGCTGCCAAAGGTTGTGAGCCTGTCAATCTGGTCGCAATGCTAAGCCATCCGTTAGTGGCAAGCGAGGACAGCGACGCGCGCCGCGATTGGCTGGCTAATTTGCGCGAGTTTGAAAAAGCGCTGCGCGGTCCGGCTCCGGCACCGGGGTTTGGACCTTTGCGAGCCGCCGCCGCTGATACCGAGCAGCCATCCGTGGTAGAATGGTGGAGCGGGATTGAACCCCGACTTGCAGTTTTGAGCGAGCAGGTCGACGACATGCCTTTGGCTGATGCGCTCAACAATCTTGTGGATGCTGCCGAAGCTTTTGCCGGAGACCGTATCTGGGCAAGAGAGGACGGGCGCGCACTGGCGCGTTTGGTTGACGATCTGCGCCTGCACTCTGGCGAAGTGGGTACGAAAATTTCGAAGTCCGATCTTGCGGTGATCATTCGTGAGGCACTGGACGAGGTGGCCGTACGCCCACCGTATGGCGGGCACCCGCGCGTATCGGTCTATGGCCTGCTGGAATCGCGTATGTCGCGTGCTGATCTGGTGATTTGCGGCGGCTTGAATGAAGGGACATGGCCGCAAAGTCCTTCCCCTGATGCTCTCCTTGCTCCGGCGATCCTTCGTGCTTTGGGTGTGCCCGGGGCAGAGTTCCGGATCGGTTTGGCCGCACACGATCTGGCAGGAGCGATGGGTGCGCCAGAAGTGGTCTTGAGTCGGTCGCAAAGGGATGCAGAGGGGCCGACGCGGCCTTCTCGCTTTCTGCTTAGGGTAGAGGCTTTGTTGGGTGAGGACGAAGCGAAGGATCATCGCGAAACCCGCATCCCCCGGCTTTTGCCGCATATCGATCGCGCGCCGCCGCCATGTCCGGCGCCATATCCTCGACCAGAGCCCAATCCATCGGAAACGTTGCGCCGGGTGTCTATCAGTGCGACAGCTCTCGATCGCCTGCTGGGTGATCCGTATCAGTTCTATGCGCAGAAAATTCTGGGTCTGCGCGGGCTTGAGCCGCTGGCCGCCGATCCTTCCGGCGATGCGGCATTACGCGGCACGCTGATTCACGGCATTCTGGACAAATGGCACCGTGCACGCGTGGATCAGCCAGATCTACCCATTCGCCCCTTCGCGACCCAAGCGCTGCGCGAGACGAACCCGCACCCGATTCTGTGGGGGCTCTGGCGCCCGCGCATCATGGAGGCTCTGGACCAATTCGAAAAATGGATCGACAGCGATAGCGAGGACGGGCGCAATGTCGCTCTGACAGAGACCTGGGGGGAGATGACTTATCGGGGTGTCACTGTGTTCGGACAGGCTGACCGGATCGACACGCTGGCTGACGGTACATTGGGGATCGTCGATTATAAAACCGGCGCTCCTCCGTCCAAGAAGCAGACGGAGAACGGATATCGCCTGCAACTGGGTGTTCTTGGCCTGATTGCGAGGCATGGAGGTTTCAAGCGCGAGCGTGATGATCCGCCCGAAACCGCATTGAAGGCAGAGCCGAGCGCTTTTGAATACTGGTCGCTGCGCAAGGTGAAGGACCTATACGGAGAACGCAGCATTCCGATGAAGCTCAGTTCTCGTCAAACCGGGCTGGAGCCCGACGAATTCCTGCCCTTGCATGAAGACAAGCTGCAAGAGGCCATCACTCGCTATATCACCGGCTCACAGCCTTTCATTGCGAAGGAAAATCCTGATTACCCCGGCTACACCGATTACGATCAGCTGATGCGGTTGGAAGAATGGCAGTTCCAGTCTGAGGGCAATAGCCAATGAGCTCTGCTGTATTTCCCCTCGCAGGCAATCAGGCGGGCGCTGTTGATCCGTCGGACAATGTCTGGCTGTCCGCATCTGCCGGAACGGGCAAGACGCAAGTCTTGTCCGCCAGAGTGTTGCGGCTGCTGTTGCGGCGCGATGTGCATCCCGGAGAGATATTGTGCCTGACTTTTACAAAGGCAGGTGCTGCAGAGATGGCGAACCGCATCAACGCTGTTCTGGCTCGCTGGGTGCGTCTGGACGGGGAAAAGCTTAAGATTGAATTGGGCTATCTGGGTGCGGATGCCGATGCCGAAACGGTAGATCGCGCCCGCACCTTGTTTGCAAGTGTTCTGGATTGTCCGGGGGGTGGCCTGCGGATCGATACGATCCACGCTTTTTCACAATGGTTGCTTGCGAACTTTCCCGAAGAGGCGGGGCTAACGCCGGGTTCGCGCCCGATGGAGGATCGCGAGCGCGATGCTCTGGCGCTTGATGTGCTGTCCGATCTGTTGAGCGAAGCCGATACGCAGAATGACACGCGCATCCTTGATGCCGTCCATCTGTTCACCACGCGCAAAGATCCCGAAGCTCTGAAATCGTGGCTGCTGCGCTGTGCGGGGCGCGATGACCTGTGGACCGGACCCAAGGGGTGGCAATCTCCGCTTGATGCTCGGGTACGGCAATTGCTCGATATGCCGGCAGATGCGGACGAACACTGGGCGTTCGAAGGGCTGCATCCCGATGTATTTCCAGACGATACCCTCAGGTCGATGGTCCCTGCGTTTGAAGAGTGGGCTACCAAGACTGCAAGCAATTGCATCGACTTTATCGTCGAGTGGCTTTCCCTAAACCACGCCGCACGAGTAGATCGCTATACCGGCTTTTGCAAAACCCTGCTTAAGGCTGACGGCCAGCCGAATTTGAAGATGAAAACGCTGCGCGAAAACTCGCCGGGTTTCGAAGCTGGTCAGGACCTCATTTCAGAAGCGGTCCTGATGGTGGAAGAGCGAAAGGCGCTGCTCGATCTCGCCAAATTGCTGACTGCTGCCTTAGAGCTGGGCAGGGCATTCGCTTTGAAGTGGTCAGAAGCAAAGCGATTGGAAGGGCTGCTGGACTTTGATGATCTGATCCAGCGTGCTGCGACGTTATTGGGCAAGACAGAGGCATCAGACTGGATCCGGTACAAGCTTGACCGGCAATTCGATCATATCTTGATTGACGAAGCGCAAGACACCAACGCGGCACAGTGGGACATTGTCGAAGCGCTGATCGACGACTTCTTCAGCGGAGAAGGCGCGAGCGGCGACAAGCTGCGCACCGTCTTCACCGTGGGAGATTACAAACAGGCGATTTTCGGTTTTCAGGGCACCAGTCCCGAGAATTACGAGCGCGCCAAGATTCGCATCGCCAAACGCATTGATGCGGCCAAGCTTCACGCGGCGGAAATGCGCGACAATCGGCATATTCCAAACATGGAAGAGCTGGATCTGGAGCGTTCTTTCCGCACGTCGCAGTGGGTTCTATCCTTCGTCAACAAGGTCATCGGGGAACTGGGGCATGAAGCGTTTGGCCTTCCCGCGGCCCCGCGTGATCACGCTGGTGACCCGAACAGAGCTGGCCTCGTCACCATGTGGGAACCTGTGCGCGCTCAGGCCGATGATGCGGATGAAGACGAAAGCGAAGATGACCGTGATTGGATTGCGAAGCACGAAACCGTTCTGGCCGAACGCATCGCACAGCAGGTAGAGCAGTGGGTGCGCGGCAAGGACCGATTTGTCCTTGAAAAAGGGCAAAGGCGACATGCGACGCCGGGCGACATCATGGTGCTTGTCAGAAAGCGCGGTGATCTTGCCGGAGAGATCGTTGCGAAGCTTCACGCGAGACGGATCGCTGTTGCTGGTGTTGATAGGCTGAGGCTGGGCAATCCTCTGGTCGTTAAAGACGTGATGGCGGCACTACGCTTCGCCGCGCAGCCGTTGGATGATTTGCAGTGCGCAAACCTGCTATCAAGCCCGCTGATCGGGTGGAGCCAGGACGATTTGCTGGCCTATGTGCCGCGCAAGAAAAACATGCCGCTTTGGCATCATTTGCGCCGCGCAGACGCTCCGCCATCCGTTATGCAGACGGCAGAAAAGCTTCGTGAATTGCTGCGGCTGGCTGACTTTGAAACGCCGCAATCGCTGATCGCTTGGCTTCTCACCGGACCGTGGGAAGGGCGCAAACGGCTGATAGAGCGGCTTGGGCAAGAGGCCAACGATCCGCTGGATGAGTTGGTCAATTCAGCATTCGCATATGAGAACGGCAATACCGCAAGTCTGACGGGATTTATTGACTGGTTCGATGCAAGCTCGGCTGAGCTGAAACGTGATCCGGATGGCGTCGGCGGCCAAGTGCGCGTGATGACTGTGCACGGGTCAAAGGGGCTTCAGGCGCCGATCGTGATACTCGCTGACGCCACCGGCAAACCGGGCAAAGGCAGCGCGCTGGAATTGCCTGAAGTCGCTGCGGGCGAGGCGACCGGGCTAAGTGTGCCTCTGCCCGGGCTTTCCTCTGATGAGCGCGTTGGCCGGGTGCGAGACGCGGATGAAGCTGTTGGTGTTTCGGACCTTCAGGAACATTGGCGCCTTCTTTATGTGGCAATGACGCGCGCCGAAGAGGCGTTGTTTATCGGTGGTTCGCTTGGAAAGCAGCAGCTCAAGAAGGGGCCGGATGAAAACAGCTGGTATGCCCGGATCGCACCCGTATTCGACAGCGATGGCCTGGCTGACCCGATCTGGGGCGGCCGCCATGAATGGGGTGAGCGGGCCGAGCCGTTGGTGCTCGATGACGCTGCACCGGACGAGGCCGATCCAAAGCCTGAGATACCGGCGTGGGCGGTGACGCCAATTGGCCCCGAACCCAAGCCCCCACGTCCGCTTGCGCCAAGCAGCGCAGGCGAAGAACAGGGCGCTGATCCTCCGTCCGCCGGCGAAAGCGACAGTGCAGCCATGCGTCTCGCCATGCAGCGCGGGGTGTTGATCCATCGCTTGCTGGAACGCCTTCCCGATCTTCCGCCGCACGAACGGGCTGAGGCCGGCGCCATGTGGCTTGGGAGGCAAGCAGCCGAGATGCCGGAAGCCGTGCGTGCGCGAATGCTCGACCAAGCCATCGCAGTTCTGGCCGAGCCTGATTTCGCTGAGATTTTCTCGCCACAGGCGCTGGCGGAGGTGCCTTTATCTGCCACAGTCGAAGGAGTGGTTGTCGCCGGAACCGTTGACCGGCTCCTCGTTACCGATGACGTTGTGACCGTGGTGGACTTCAAAACGACCCGCCGTCCGCCCATGTCCAGTGAGGAAGTGCCACCGGCAACTCTCAAGCAAATGGCCGCTTATGTCGCAGCGCTTGAAATCATCTATCCGG
>JAXHVK010000116.1:0-9219 GCA_034211135.1 Pseudomonadota bacterium | reverse complement strand
ACATTAGGTGGCTTGACAAATTCAAGCTTCAGTCTTAGAAAGTATTTGCAGTAATGGAAGATTCAGAAGAATACAATACTTCTGAATCAGATAGCAGCAGTGTATCATCTGCTACATTCAACCTTGTTCACCGGAACGCGGAGCGTCATGCGCTCTTTTTCAAATCGCAGCACATACAGCTCAAGCTGCATACCGGCGATTTCCTCGTTCTGAATCTCTGTGACGCGGCCCACACCGTGTTTGGGGTAAACAACATAATCGCCGACGGTGAAGGCAGTAGCGTTCGAAGCCATTCGCAATCCTTTCCAATGCACTCAACGCAAAAGGGACAACGAACATCAGTACGGGAAAGCCCTTCCGGGCAAGCCTCGCATGCGGCTTATCAAGGCGCAGCCTGCGACTCATGAAGAGCCGGTTCGCGGCCTCTGAAGCATCACCGATGTCGTTGGTTGGTGAGTGACCTTTCTGACAATCTCGCCCCGCGAACAGCAGGAACTGCGCGGGTTCGGTACATTATATAACATGTTCGCAACAAAATTGCGAGTCAGTTGTGCAGAAGTGTACGGGCGGGTCTTGAACCCGCCGTGTCAGAAGTGAGTCATTAAGGGCTAAGCAGCCCGAATCGGGGTTTAGTCGCCTTCGCCCGGTTCCGGGCTGAAGAATTTTTCGAACTTGCCCTTCACGCCCTTATGCTCGTCCGCGTCGGCGGGCGGGTCTTTCTGGCTGGTGATATTGGGCCATTCGGCGGAGTATTTTGTGTTCAGCTCCAGCCATTTTTCCAGCCCGTCTTCGGTATCGGGAAGGATCGCTTCCGCCGGACATTCCGGTTCGCATACGCCGCAATCAATGCATTCGCTGGGATTGATCACCAGCATGTTTTCGCCTTCGTAAAAGCAATCGACCGGGCACACTTCGACGCAGTCGGTATATTTGCATTTGATGCAGTCATCGGTGACGACGTAGGTCATTAAGCGACTTTCATACGGCTAAAACGGTAAAACGGACTCTGAAGCCGGGCTGCTATGGCGATTTCAGTCTTTCGGTCAAGTTACTCGCCATCAAAAATCAATTCCGGGCTATCTCGCGATAGAAGGATTTGGCCAAAGCGGGCGAAGCACGGCGGCTGGGCAGTGATACCACTTCAACCACGCGCACTTCATCTCCGACAGCGAGTGTCAGAATGTCTCCGATAGCCACGTTTTCGCTGGCGCGCCGCACATGTTTTCTATTCCGGCGCAAAGCCTGCGCCTCGATCATCGCCCGCGCGACAGAGCGGGTGCGGGCAAAGCGCAGATAGACGAGCAAACGGTCGAGCCGCATGCCAGCCTCTGCGCCCGCCTCGCTCATCCGCCCAGCAGATCCGCCAGCGCATCAAACGCGCCGCTTGCGCGGGCGGGGCCGGTATCGGGCTTTTTCTGAGGGCGGCTGTCGCCTTTGCCTCTGCCGCCCTTGGGATTGCCCTTTTTCGCGTTGCGCGGCGAATCACCCTTGGGCTTACCCTTTGCGCGATTATCATTGCGACGATTTCCGCGGCGTTGATCTGATCGTTCATCAGCGCGGCGCGGGCGCCAGGTCCAGAAATCCGGTGCCGCCGGTCCATGAGCACCCTCAGCCAAAGTGCGGGCACGCTGGAGGCGAAAACCCGCACTGCCAAGCAGCCTGCGAGCATTGTCTGCTTCCAGTCCGATCGAAACAGGCAATGCCAGATCCAGCCGGAAACGCGGCGGGCGGCGTTTGCCTTTCCCTTCGGGTGCAGCGGTCTTCTCCTGCGCCTTTGCCCGAACATCAAAGGCAGCGCGCAGGATCTTTTCCGCCAGATCAACACGAATCGCTTGCGAACCGGCGGGGCGATAACCGGCGGGCAATGGTCTTGCTTCGGGAATGACGGAAAGCATCGCCGGTTCAAGCGGGCGCGTATCCAGCCCCAAGGCATACAGCAATTGGCGAGGCGCAGGTTTGAGCAGGTCACGCGCAAAGATATCAAGCGCCCCAAAGGTCACGCCCAGCCTGCGCAGGAACGGGCGCATTTCCTTTGGCAGATGTTCGAGCCCTGCATTTTCCCGGCTGACGACACCGCGTGCATCAATCAGCGTGATCAGCAAAGCGCGCGCTTCGCTGCCCGCTTCGGGATCGCGTGCGGCTTCGGCCAGCTTGCGCAAGGGGGCCAGCGGTTCCAGCCGGGCAACCAGCCAGTCGGTAAGGCCAGCCTCCAGCTTGGCTCGCGGCGCTTCGGGCAGCAATGATACCTCCCGCGTCAGCGCGAGGCGCGGCGTACCAAAGTCATCCGGCATGGTGATTTCGGCAAGTTTATGCCCCTGCCACTCAATCGCACCCTTCGCGATTGTGAGTTCGGCCAGCCCTTCACCCAGCAAACGCTCTGCCCGCTGGATCAGAATCCCGGGCAGCGCCTTTTCACCGGCGGCCAGCAACATCTTGCGATCCGCCACGGTCGCATCGGGATCGACCACAAAGCGGAAGCCATCGAGGCGGCCAATAGCCTCACCCTCGACGGTCATCTGTCCGTCGGCCTCCAGTGTCACGGGCAAGGCTCCTGCGTCCTGTCCGAGAGATTTCATCAGAATAGTCGTCCTTCGATTCACAAAACGTTCGGTCAGCCGTGCATGCAGAGCATCCGATAGCTTGGCTTCCACGCCGCGCGCCCTAGCGGCCATCTCGTCACGTGCAAGCACCCAATCGGGTCTTTGGCAAATATATGCCCATGACCGTATCGCCGCGATACGCCCCTGAAGCGTGTCGATATCGCCGCCGGTCCGGTCCAGTTCCGCGATCCGCGCCGCGACAAAGTCCGCACCGAGATAGCCGTCGCGCAAATCTTCCCACAGCCGCGCGACGAAGCGCGAATGCGGATCTACGCCCACTTGCCGGAAATCGGGGAGCGAACATGCTTCCCAGAAACGGCGGACCGAACCATGTCCCTTTACCGTATCCGCAATCGGTTCACCTGCCAGCCGTTTCAGCACGGCAAGGTCGATAGATTGCGGGGCCGCCATCAGCACATCGTTCCTTGGCCGCGATTCAAGATCGCCGATCAGGACTTTCAGACTGTCAAACCGCGGCTCCGCCTCGCGCCAGCACAATTTTGTCAGCGGGGCGAATTTATGTTCCTCGATTGCGAAGATTTCTTCTTCGCTGAATTCCAGCGGCGCACCGGATCGCGTTCCGCCGCCTGTTAGTGTCCCAAAGCTGCCGTCGCGCTGGTGACGGCCTGCGCGTCCGGCAATCTGCGCCATTTCCGCCGGAGTAAGCCGCCGCTTGCGTTTCCCGTCGAATTTGGAAAGTGCAGCAAAGGCCACATGGTTCAGATCAAGGTTCAGCCCCATACCGATGGCATCGGTGGCGACGATATAGTCCACCTCACCATTCTGGAACAGTTCAACCTGCTTGTTACGTGTTTCCGGTGAAAGCGCGCCCATAACCACAGCCGCACCGCCGCGAAACCGCCGCAGCGCCTCCGCCATGGCGTAAACCTGCTCAACCGAGAACGCGACGACCGCACTGCGCGGTGGCAGGCGGGAAAGCTTGGTGCTGCCTGAATGGGTCAGGGTCGAGAAGCGCGGCCTTTCAATCATCTCCGCGCCGGGGATCAGCGCCTCGATCGTCGGTTGTAATGTTGCCGAGCCCAAAATCATGGTTTCGTCACGCCCGCGCGCATTCAGCAGGCGATCGGTAAAGATATGTCCGCGTTCGGGGTCCGCGCCGATCTGCGCTTCGTCCAGTGCGACAAAGGCGTGATTGCCGCCCAGCCGGTCCATCGCTTCGGCCGTACAGCAGAAATAGCGGGCATTGGGCGGTTCAATCCGCTGTTCGCCGGTGATCAGCGCAACCGCATCATCCCCCTTGATCGCGCGCACTCGGTCATAGACCTCGCGCGCCAGCAATCGCAGCGGAAAGCCCATCATGCCGGAAGAATGCGCGCACATACGCTCAATCGCGAGATGCGTCTTGCCGGTATTGGTCGGGCCAAGGACGGCGCGCACACGGCCTTTGCCCTGATTGCGCTGCGGGGGGAGGGATGTGTTCGGGATCACGTAAAAAACTGTGTCAGGCTTGGCCGGATGGGGCAAGTTCCGGCAAACCCCCATTGCCAAAAATACGGGAAACGCCTTATCCCGCGCAAGAGTCCACTGGTCGAAGATTAAGGGCGTATTTACTATAATACGCCAAGGTTTTGCGCCAATGGACGGACTGGTTTTTCAGGCCGATTAGCAGGGCAGGAATCTGTGGATCACCCGCGCGACATGAATGCTGGAAACGAAGGGGAGGGCGGTGCGCTTGTCCCTTACCAGGATCGCGACGATCTCGATCCTGCGAATGTCGCATCTTACCTGCGCAATTCGCGCAAGGATGCACCCCCGAAAAAACAGGAAAAGGTCAAACGTCAGGTCCTTGAGCGCGTGCGCGATTTGGGAGAGCGTTACGACGAATGGAAACTGAGCGCGGCGACATGGTTCGACCGGCTCGACATGGCGCCTGACCTGGCTGAGAATATCGGCAGCCGCCGCTGGTTCAGGGGCTTGGGTACCATGATCGGCATCGGCGCGGTCGCGGTGATGTTCTGGCCTGATTTCGCTCCGCTCGAAGCGCGCGCCGCGATGCCGGATGACCCGGCGATCCACAGCGAATTTCGCAGTCAGGCGATTGCTCCGCTGGCATTGGGCGCGGATACCGGCAAACGTATGGCGCCCACTGATGCGGTGATCCCGCTGAAAGACGCACCCGAACGCCCGCGGATAGAACTGGTCTCTACCCTCGCGCCCGGAGACAGCTTTGCCAGTATGTTGCGCCGCGCCGGCGTCGCAGGTGCCGACATCAGCCGTGTAAGCGCGCTTGTCTCGCAGGCTATGCCGATTGCGGATATTGAGCCGGGCACGAAGATGGACATTGTTCTGGGCCGCCGCCCCGAAGAAGGTGCGCGCCGGCCGCTGGATGGACTATCCTTCCGCGCGCGGTTTGACCTTGCTCTTAAAATTGACCGGACAGGGCGTGACGAGCTTGGCAATCCTGTTGGCGCGCTGGCGCTGGATCGTCAGGTTATTCGCGTGGATGAAACGCCGCTGCGGCTTACCGGTAAGGTGGGTTCGAGCCTTTATCGCTCCATGCGCGCGGCTGGCGTTCCGGCCAGTGCGGTGCAGGACTATCTGAAAGCGGTCGATAACCAGATCGACATGGATCGCGAAGTGCGATCCTCGGACGAATTCGAGATTATCGTCGCCTATCGCCGCGCCGCGACGGGAGAGCGGCAGGCGGGCAAACTGCTCTATGCAGGCATTAATCGCGGGGGCGAACCAAAGACGCAGCTGATGCGCTGGGGCAGTGATGGCCGGTTTTACGAGGCATCGGGCGTCGGCGAACAGCGCACCGGACTGGCGCGGCCCGTGCCTGGCGCGGTTTCGTCAAACTATGGCATGCGTCGTCACCCGATCCTTGGCTATCGCCGGATGCACGCCGGTATGGATTTCAGAGCCAGTCGCGGCACGCCGATTGTCGCCGTCACCGATGGCAAGGTCATCTCCGCCGGTCGTGCTGGTGGCTGCGGTATCACGGTAAAGCTTCAGCATGCAGGCAGCCTCCAGACGCGGTATTGCCATATGAGCCGCATGGCCGTTTCGCGGGGTATGAGCGTGCGGCGCGGTCAGGTTATCGGCTATGTCGGTTCCACCGGCCTTTCTACCGGCCCGCACCTGCATTATGAAATGTACCGCAATGGCCGGCATATCAATCCGGCGAGTGTGAAGTTCGTGACCCGCGCGATCCTGTCCGGCACTGAACTGCTCGATTTCCAGCGTCGCCTGATCGAATTGCGCAATATCGAAGAAGGCGCGGCGCTGTCGGATCTTGTCCCGCTGGAAACCGAAGTGGACGAGCCGCGGCGCGAGATCGAAAAGATCGGCAATGCGGCTGCTTCATCGCAATAGAGCGGCGCGCATCGCGCGATTGCTAAGCTGCGGGCTTTACGGCTAACGGTGTCCATATGAACGGACGCTATCCCAACACCCGCCTTCGCCGTACGCGAGCCACCGCCTGGAGCCGGTCGCTTCACCGTGAGACCATGCTGACGCCGGCTGACCTGATCTGGCCGCTCTTCATCACCGAAGGGCAGGGCGTGGAAGAACCCGTCGCCAGCCTGCCGGGCGTTTCGCGCTGGTCGGTTGACGGGATCGTTGCCCGCGCAAAAGAGGCGGTTGAGCTGGGCGTGCCGGTCGTGGCGCTGTTTCCGAACACTCAGCCCGAAAAACGCTCTGATGACGGGGTAGAGGCACTTAATCCCGATAACCTGATGTGCCGCGCCATCCGCGCGATCAAGGATGCCTGCGGAGATGATATCGGCATCCTCACCGATGTCGCTCTTGATCCCTATACGGCGCATGGTCAGGACGGTCTGATTGATGCCGCGGGCTATGTTACCAACGATGATACCGTTGCGGTGCTGGTCGATCAGGCGATCAATCAGGCAGAAGCGGGCGCGGATATCATCGCCCCGTCGGATATGATGGATGGCCGTATCAACGCGATCCGCATGGCGCTGGAAATGGGCAACCACCACAATGTCCAGATCATGAGCTATGCCGCCAAATATGCGAGCGCGTTCTACGGTCCGTTCCGCGACGCCGTCGGTTCAAGCGGGTTGCTGAAAGGTGACAAGAAAACCTACCAGATGGACCCTGCCAACAGTGATGAGGCGCTGCGTGAGGTGGAACTGGACATTGCCGAAGGTGCAGACAGCGTCATGGTGAAGCCGGGGCTTGCCTATCTCGACATCATCTATCGGGTGAAACAGGAATTCGGCGTTCCGGTGTTCGCCTATCAGGTGAGCGGCGAATACGCGATGATCGAAGCCGCGCAGTCGGTTGGCGCCGGGGATCGCGATGCTTTGCTGATGGAAAAGCTGCTCGCCTTCAAACGCGCCGGATGCAGCGGCATCCTTACCTATCACGCGCCCCTGGCTGCCCGCCTGCTGAATGGCTGAGCGTTCCGGCCCGTTCCGCCACGAAACCGAACGGCTGATCCTGCGCGACTGGTGCGAAGAAGACTGGGCACCGTTCTTCGAGGCAACGAACACGCCATCCGTCATGCGCTGGCTGGGCGGGGTGATGGACGAAGCCAAAGCGAATGCGGCGCGCGGCAGGCTTGAAGCCTATCGCCGCGAGCACGGGCACACATTCTGGGTTGTGGAACGACGCGAAGATGGCGCGATCCTTGGCTTTTGCGGGTTGAAACGCTGCAACGAACCCAATGGCCCGACAGGAGAGATGGAAGTCGGCTGGCGCCTTCGTGAAGACGCGTGGGGTAAAGGATACGCCAAGGAAGCGGCCATTGCCTCGCTTGATCTGGCTTTTGACATGTTCGATGCACAGCAGGTCATCGCTCTCACCGTGCAGCGCAATACGGCGAGCTGGGGCCTGATGAAGCGGCTGGGAATGCGGCGTCGCGATGATCTGGACTTCGAAGGGCCGGGTTTCGATCCCGACGATGCCACCATCATGGTCTACGAAATCGATAAGGACGAATGGCGGGCGCTTAATGGGTGACATTGTCCTGGAAACAGACCGGCTGGTGCTGCGCAAACTGACGGAAAGCGACGCCGCACTTCAGGATCGCATCCTCAACACGCCCACAGTGATGGCGCATCTGGGCGGGGTTAAGGAGCTTCACGAGATTGAGGCAAAGCACGCAAAGGTGATGGCGAATTTTGCCAGCCACGGCTTTGGCTTCATGATGATGATTGAAAAGACCACCGGCGATCTTGTCGGCCATGCCGGGTTGAAGCAGGTCGACAACCCGCTTGCGCCCAATGTCGGCGATTTCGAGATTGGCTGGCTTGTACGCGAGGATCGCTGGAGGCGCGGCTATGCGCGCGAAGCCATGGTCGCGGTGATCGACTGGGCCTTCCACCGTCACGAAGCGCCGCACCTCGTCGCGCTGACTAGCAACGGCAATATCGGCAGCTGGAAGCTGATGGAAAAGCTCGGCATGGAACGGCGTGCGGATCTCGACTTTGCTGATCCGGCTTTTCCCGATAGCGATAATCCGACAATTCAATATTCGCTGACCCGTCAGCAATGGGAGCAAACCAGATGACCAGCCATCCCGGCGTCAATATCGTACCGATCCACGGCAAGACCCCGAAAATTCACGAAACCGCTTTTGTCGCGCCCGGCTGCACGATTGTCGGGGATGTGACGATCGGTGCCGGCAGCTCAATCTGGTACAATTGCGTGCTGCGCGCCGATGTCAGCCGTATCGTTATCGGCGAACGCACCAATGTGCAGGACGGCAGCGTGCTGCACTGTGACGGTCCTTCGCCCTCCGATCCCGACGGATGCCCGCTGACAATTGGCGATGATGTGCTGATCGGCCACATGGCGATGGTTCACGGCTGCACGATCCATGATCGCGGCTTTGTTGGTCTGGGCGCGATTGCGATGAACAATTCGGTGATTTCGACCGACGCCATGCTGGCCGCCGGTGCCATGCTGACAGAACGCAAGGTTATGGGCGAGCGCGAACTATGGGCGGGCCGCCCGGCAAAGAAGCTTAAAGAACTGAACGACGCCGCAATCATGGGCATGAAACTGGGCACCGCGCACTACGTCGAAAATGCAAAGCACCACAAAACCGCTGTTGAAGAGGCGTTGGGAAAGTAGGCCGCTCAAACGGCTGCGGGTGCCTTGAAATAGCGCGCCATGTGAGGGATGAAATCAGCCTTCCCTATTTCCAGACCCTCCTTCCTCAGTATCGCGTAGGCGATGGAGAGGTGGAAATAGAAATTGGGCAGAGAGAATTCGCGAAAATACTCGTCGGCAGTCAGGGCGAAGTTGAACGCTCCGTCTCCAATTGAAAATTCAACAGGCGTTTCGGGTTCGGGGAGGTCTGTCGCGGTGATGGCGTCGAGCATTGCTGACCTCTCAGCAACCATCGCTTTGGCCTCAGCCAGAGACGCAATCTCGGCATCGCTTGATGCGAACTCCCGAATACCAAGCCGCGCCAGCGCCTCCCCCGGAATGTTCGTAACGAAGCGTACTTGTGTTGATAGCGGGTGCATATCCTCCGCGAGCCGTGCCTTGAGAAGATCGTCGCCCTTCTCATGCGCTTCGGCCTTGGACAAAAGCCCGTTCAAAGTATCGAAGCGCGAGCGGTAGGTTGCGATATACTGGGTGTGAAGGCTCATCGGGCTCTCTCCTTTACCCTTATCCTAAC
>JAXHVK010000115.1:0-9332 GCA_034211135.1 Pseudomonadota bacterium | reverse complement strand
CGGATCGGACAGATCCTGCGCGGCAGTGGGGAGGGAAATGGCCAGAGCCAACGCTCCTGCACCCGCGATAACGCGCAGCGGCGTAAGATGATGCTTCACTAGGGTTCCTCGTTCTTGTTCTCGTTATCGCCAAGGCTGCGGGCGAGCGATTCCAGCACGGTACGCAGCTCCGGATCGCCGATATCGCGCAAGGATTCTCCCAAATCCATAGGGATCGCCTTCAGCGATGGCGGCGGTTTTGCAGGCTTGGTGGCATCAGGTGGCTGAACCGCCCCTTGACGCAGTTTTACCCGCGCGACCGCCTTATAGCCGAAAAAGCGGTTTACCCGCTCCATGATTTCAGGCGTCACTTGCTGGATCAACGGCGCGTGGGCGGGCAGGACGACCAGTTGCAGGATGCCTTCCGACTTTTCACCCGGCGGGAAACGGATCGCCTCGGGCGCACACACCTTGGCGTGGTGCGGCCCCACAATCTCGGGCCAGCGGGTGACGACGCTGCTTTGCACAAAGCCAAAGCGACGAAAGGCGGTGCGGCCGATTTCCGGCATCAATTCGCCAATAGGCTTTGCGCCCCGACCACGTGGCCGTTCATAGGCCGGTGCCTTGCGGGATTTCTTCCCCTGTCTCTTGTCGCCATCACGTTTCATTACGCCGCAGCGCATGCCATAGCGGCGGCGTGACTGCCAGCATATCCGACAATCTGCTCCACTGGTATGACCAGCACGCCCGCAGCCTGCCGTGGCGCAATCCGCCGGGCGCCGCGCGGCCAAAGGATGATGCGTGGCCTTACAGGGTTTGGCTGTCAGAGGTCATGCTGCAACAAACCACGGTTGCAGCGGTGAAGGCGTATTTTGAAAAGTTCACGCAAATCTGGCCGACCGTCTTCGATCTTGCCGCCGCGAGTGAGGAAGAGGTGATGGCCGCGTGGGCGGGTCTTGGCTATTACTCGCGAGCCCGCAACCTGCACAAATGCGCGCGTGAAGTGGCGCAGCGCGGTGGCTTTCCGGAAACCGAAGCGGAATTGCTCAAACTGCCGGGGTTGGGTGCCTATACCGCCGCTGCGATCGCGGCGATTGCGTTTGAACAGCGGGCGGTGGTGGTCGATGCCAATGTCGAGCGCGTCGTCTCCCGCCTGTTCGCGATTGAAGAGCCGCTTCCTGCTGCGCGCAAAGCCATTCGGATGCAGACAGATGCGATCACCCCGGCGCAACGGTCTGGCGATTTTGCTCAGGCTATGATGGATCTGGGCTCCGGCATCTGCACCAGCAAATCGCCCCGCTGCCTGCTATGCCCTTTACGCGACGATTGCGCGGCGCGGCGCACAGGAGAGCCAGAGCGCCTGCCCGTTAAAGCGCCCAAGAAAGCAAAACCGGAACGCAAGGGTACCGCCTTCTGGATTGAAAGAGGCAAAGGGGCCACGGCCGAAGTCTGGCTGGTCAGGCGGCAGGGCACAGGGATGCTTGGCGGTATGCGCAGCCTGCCCGATGATGGCTGGAGCGCACGTCAGGATGGCGCTGGCGATCCGCCAGTGCAGGCGCAGTGGCAGGACCTTGGCGCAGTCCGGCACGCCTTCACGCACGCGCACCTAACGTTAAGTGTAAGGCGTGCCGTGGTTGCAGACGATCCAGCGGGAGAGGGGCAGTGGTGGCCGATCAGCGACATCGAAGCGGCTGGCCTGCCGACACTGTTTGCGAAAGCCGCGCGGCTGGCGCTCGCCGATCGGTGACAGCGCCGGGCGCGATCAGATAAATCCGCCGCCCAAAGTCAGTCTGACTGCCGAAATCAACAGCACGATCAGGCAGAAATTGCGTCCGCTGTCGCTGGACGAAAGCGCGCCCAGAATAACGCCGAAGATGATGATCGGTAATGCCAGCCAGTTACCCCATCCCAGAAACGGAATGGTGGAGGGAATGACGATCACAAGTGAAATAAGGCCGAACAGCCAGGAGAGCAGATTGAGCATGTGTGTTATATGGATACCACACCGTACTTTTTCAAGCCCTGTTCAGCGCCTTTGCGCGATTGACGCAACCGGCCTTCTGCCCCACACAGCGTTGCAAACAGAAATCTATTGAACCCCTTCGGAGAGTATCTGCCATGGCATTCCGCACATTCGAACATCCCGCCTCCGCTGAACTTTCGCGCCGTTCCCTGCTGCGGGCGAGCGGCTTTGCGGCTGCGGGCGCTGCGCTGACGACACTGCCTTTCGGGCGCAGCCTGCTTGCCCATGATGTCAGCGAAGCGTGGCCCAATGTCGCGGCGATAGCCGAGAAATATCTCTCAGAAAAAAAGGTGGCGAACATGTTCCTCACCTTTGGCTGGCGGCAAGAGGATCACGCCCACACCGTTGGCGGCGGCACTCTGGCGATGAACGGCACGAAAGAGGTGAACGAGAACACGCTCTATCGCATCTATTCGATGACGAAGCCGATCACCGGAATGGCGACAATGATGCTGGTATCGGACGGGAAGCTTGGCCTCGACATGCCGCTGCATGAAGTGCTGCCTGCTTTCCGCGATATGCAGGTTCTGGTCGACCCCGAAGGCCCGCTGGAGAATACAGTCGCGGCCAAAACCCCGATCACGATCCGTCACTTGCTCACTCATACGGCGGGACTTGGTTACCTGATTACGAGCAAGGGTCCACTGCTTGAAGCGTATCGCGAAAACGGGATCACGGGTGGCCGCGTCAGCCGCTTCCCGATCCCCGGCATTCCTCCGGTAACGCCAGCGCCCAGCCTTGAAGTATGGGCAGACCGGCTTGCGGAATTGCCGCTGATGTATCAACCCGCGACAAAGTGGAGCTATTCCTGCTCCATCGACTTGCTGGGCCGCGTGATCGAAGTGGCTTCGGGCATGGGCTTTGAAGAATTCCTGCAAAAACGCCTGTTCGAACCGTGCGGCATGGACAGCACTTTCATGACGCTGCCGAAGAGCGAAGTGGGCCGGATGACGGACAATTACGGCGTCGTGGGTGGCCGCACACTGCCTCTCGATCCGGCGGCCAACTCGATTTATCTCGATGCGCCCAGCGTGCCGTCTGGCGGCGGTGGCCTGATTTCCAGCCCGCGCGATTATGACCGCTTCCTGCGGATGCTGCTGGGTTATGGCATGATTGACGGCACACGCGTGATGACGGAACCGGCGGTGCGTGTGGGTGCCTCCAACCTGCTTCCCAAGACAGTCGATACAACCGGTTCTTGGATGGAAGGGCAGGGCCACGGCGCCGGTGGCCGTTCTGTCGGCACCAGCTTCGGCTGGGGCGGGGCGGCTGGCACACTGGGCGCGGTTGATTTCGGGCTCAAACTGCGCAGCTGCCTGTGGACGCAATACATGCCGACCGATGCGCTGCCCGTGCGGGACGAATATCTCGCTGCGGTCGAAGCGGACCTTTCATCCATGAACGGTGCCTGATCGCGCCCATGCTGGACACCGCATCGAACCCCATCGCTTTTTCCGGTTCACCGATAGACCGGGCTGACAATATCCGCGTCGATCCAGAGGCGCTGGGCAACCAGATGAACTGGCGCGCCCGCGTGCTTAACCTCGATGGTCTGCTGCCCGAATTTGACGATCAGGGGCATCTGCTTTGGCATACTCTGGCCGATGTGCCGGAGGATGCAGAACTGGTGTTTCTGGGCATGATGGATGGCAAGGCGCATTTTGCGCCCGTTCCGGCAAAGGGGGAATCCGGCCCCGCCATGCCGCGCGCATGGCAGGTGATGCAGATGCTCGCGCCGGAGGATCTGGCGATCTATGGCGGCGCAAAGTCACTGGTGGACTGGCACGCACGCCACCGGTTCTGCGCCAATTGCGGATCCCCGACAAAGCTGACCAAAGGCGGCTGGCAACGCGATTGCGGGAATTGCGGTGCGCAGCATTTCCCGCGCACTGATCCGGTTACGATCATGCTGGTCGAGCATGAGGACCGGCTCCTGCTGGGCCGTCAGCCGCGCTTTCCCCCGCGCATGTATTCCGCCCTCGCGGGCTTTGTCGAACCGGGCGAAACCATCGAAGAGGCCGTGCAGCGCGAGGTTTGGGAAGAAGCCGGTCTGAAGGTGCGTGATGTGCAATATCTCGCGAGCCAACCCTGGCCGTTTCCCAGTCAGTTGATGATCGGCTGCACCAGCGTGGCGGATAGCGCCGAACTCACCATTGATGAGACCGAGCTGGACGATGCGCGCTGGTTCACGCGCGGTGAACTGGAAGAAGCCCGCGCTGCCGGAGAAGGCGGGACCGATCTGGTGATCTTCCCGCGCCCGTTCGCTATCGCTTATCACCTGCTCACATGGTGGCTGGATCGGGGGCCGAGGCGATGACTGATACTGTCACGATAGACATTTATTCCGACGTTGTGTGCCCGTGGTGTGTCATCGGCTACGGCCAGCTGCAAAAGGCTTTGGAAGAGTTAAAGGGAGAGATAGCGGCTGAAATCCGCTGGCTGCCGTTCGAGCTCAATCCCGACATGCCCGCCGAGGGGGAAGAGCAGGAAGCGCATCTTCAGCGCAAATATGGCCGCACCGCCGAAGAAGGCGCGGCGGTGCGAGGCAAGATGCGCGAAATCGCAGATCAGGCCGGTGTCTCGCTTTCGTTTGAGGGTGAGGGCGATCCTCCGCCCGCCATGATGTGGAACACGCGCGATTGCCACAAGCTGCTGACCTTTGCTTTGGCCGAAGCCGGACCGCAGGTGCAGACCAGACTGAAGCTTGCCCTGTTTGAAGCCCACTTTAACCATCGCAGGAATATATCGGATCGCACTGTCTTGCTGGATATCGCGGCCGAGGCTGGCCTTCACCGGATGGCGGCCAAGGCTGCGCTGGAGGATGAAGCGCTAGAGACGCGGGTGATAGAGGAAGAGCGCGCCGCTTGGGATCATAACATCACCGGCGTTCCCGCCATGATCGTGAATCGCAAATTCATGATTCCGGGCGCTCAGGGGCCTGAGACATACGTAAACGCGCTGCGCCGCGTCGTGGCCAAAGCTGCGGCGGCTGCCGGATAAGGCTTTGGCACTCTTTACCATGTCACGGCGCGAAGGAATTCTGACAGGGATCATCGGCCTGTTTGCGGGCCTGCTGAAAACCGAAGCGCTTAATTTTGACGAAGGTACAATCGGCGCGCTGATCCCGGCTCAATATCGTGCTCTACTGGTATCGGAGCAGAACGGTCCTGAATATTCCGGCATCTATTTGTCCGGGCGCTTTGGCTATTTCCGGATACTCGCGATCAGGCCAGATGGAACCTACCGACTATTTTTCTGGGATACTGAGCGTGAAACGGGCAATCCGATGCGAATGCGCGATTATCAGGGCAGGTATTTCGAGGAGGGGACTGAGGAGGGCGATACCCGCCTGATCCTTGATATCGGGTACAAAGACCTCTCCAATGGCGGTGATGCCAATGATGAAGCGTTGATAGTGATGCAGTCCGGTCCGACAGCCTATTTGCTTCGCGAGGATGACTTTGACCGAATGGCCTATTCGTTCAGGGAAGATGCTGTGATGGGCGATAGCGAGGCCTACCTGGTGCGTGTTTCGCTGGATGATCGTTACACTGAAGAGCCGTATGATGGCCGCGCCGTACCGCCGGTTGGTGATCTGCCTGTCGCGCTGCGCAACCGGGTTTTGGCGGAGCCGATCACCGTCACGATCATCGCGGTAGACGAAATTTCGAGCCTAGAGCCATATGCCGAAAACCAAAACGTGCTGTGCACCCTGGATAAAGGCGCTGATGACGGTCTGTATATGAACATGCCTTTGTTCTCGCCTGAAGGAACGGGGCGCAATCTGCGCGGTTGGGTATGGCAGATGGACCCTGACAATTGCCGGGCAGGGGTGAAGTACACTGTAAACGAAAAAGGGGGCGTTTCGGACAGGCCGCGCATCGGTGATACACTCACCAGCAAGCCGCCCGAAACCGTGGAGAGCGTATGAAGAGCATTCTGGTTTTTGTGATCGTTACCGCGATTGCTTTTGGGTTTGGCATTCTGGCCGGATCGCACAGTGTCGAGATGTACGGCTACTCCGCCTTCTTCCTGTGCGCCGTGATTGCGATGGTTGTGAACTGGATCGCCTTTCTGCCATCGGCTGCGGCCCAGACGGACAAGTTCTACGATACGATCGGCGCCGTCACCTATCTCAGCGTGACGGCCTTTGCCTGCTACGCGGCGTATAGCGCAAAGGGCGGGCTTGATACGCGCAGCATGGTGCTGGCAGGGATGGTGGCGCTTTGGTGCCTGCGGCTTGGCACGTTCCTGTTTATCCGCATCCATGCCAAAGGCGGCACCGATAGCCGTTTCGAAAAGATCAAGACCAATCCCGCGCGCTTTCTGGTGGCATGGACGCTTCAGGGCCTTTGGGTGATCCTGACAGCATCCGCTGCACTCATCGCAATCACCAGCAAGAACGAAGCGCCCATCGGCATTCTGTTCTATATCGGCGCGGCTATCTGGCTGGTGGGTATCGTGATCGAGGCCACGGCCGACGCGCAGAAGAGCAAGTTCAAAGCCGACCCCGATAACAAGGGCGATTTTATCAATGTCGGTCTTTGGAAATGGTCCCGCCATCCCAACTATTTTGGCGAAATCACATTGTGGACGGGCGTATTGATCATCGCGATCCCCGTCCTGACCGGCTGGAGCTGGCTTGCCGTCATCTCCCCCATATTCGTCACGCTTCTGCTTACGAAAGTGAGCGGGATCAACCTTCAGGAAGAACAGGCGAAAGAGCGGTGGGGCGATGACCCCGCCTATCAGAAATACCGGGAGAACACGCCGGTGCTGATCCCGATGCCGCCCAAAAGCTGAGCCAGCAAAGGATCAGATCGGTAAGGGATCAGATCAAGGCGAGCTTTTCGAGCTTCGCAGCCAGCTTGCCCGGCAGCGCATCGCCGATGTCTTCTCCATCGGTCAGGTCACGGGGCGGTTCGCCTTTCAGATATCGCCATCCTTGATGGGCGCGCTTTGGTCGCGGGTCCACGCGGATCAGTTCCGGTTTCAGTTCGATCCGCCAGCGCCCGTCGTCACCTTGGGTAAATCCCGTAATTTCCGACCGCGCGACGATGCTGTGCTGGAATATCCAGTAGAGCGAACCACCAATGCACTGTTCCCACTTTGTCGGGCGGTACTTGGTTGTCAGATAGGGACTGCGGCGACCGGCATACCAGCTTTCAATATCGCCATAGGACTGCGCGCCGAACGCGATTTTGGTAAGGTGAAGAGGCATGTCGGGGAGGGTAGGGCGCGGTGCAGCGGGCCTCAACCCCCTCTGCCTTACATGCTCACAAGCCCGCTTAATACCGCGAGACCGAGGAAAGCGAAAAAGCCCATGGAATCGGTGATCATCGTCACAAACACGCTGGAGGCAACCGCAGGGTCCTGCTTCAACCGTTCGAACGTTACCGGCACCAAAACGCCCGCAAGGCCGGACACTGCGATATTGATGACCATGGCGGTACCGATCACCAGACCCATCATCGGACCATAAAGCACGCCTGCGGCAATCCCGATCAGCACCGCAACAGTCGCCCCGTTCAACAGGGCAACGCGCAATTCGCGCCACACGATCTTCCACGTATTCGCCCGCGTCAGCTGGTTTGTTGCGATAGCGCGCACGGCCACGGCCATTGTCTGCGTGCCCGCATTCCCGCCAATACTTGCCACAATCGGCATCAGCACGGCCAGCGCCACCAATTGTTCAATTGCGGCACCAAAGAAGGCGATGATGGCCGACGCGATTACAGCTGTGCCAAGGTTCGCGATCAGCCAGCGGACGCGGCTGGAATAGGCTTCCGCGATCGGCTCGTTAATGTCGCCGTCGCCGGCACCCGACAGCAGCAGGGCGTCTTCACCAGCCTCTTCGGAAATGATGTGGACGATGTCATCGACGGTCATTTGCCCGACCAGTCGCCCGCTTTCATCCACGACCGCAGCGGAAATCAGCGCGTATTTCTGGAACATCAGCGCGACTTCTTCCTGATCCATCGTCACCGGGATCAGTGTCTGATCGCGCTTCATAACGTCTGTCAGCTTGATGTTGCGCGGCGAGGTGAGGATCCAGTTGAGCGCGCAGGTGCCCACGGGATGGAAAGAGGCATCGACCACGAAGACTTCGAAGAAATCGTGTTCCAGATCCCCTTCGTCGCGCAAATAGTCGATCAGATCGCCAACCCGCATATGTTCAGGCACCGCCATCACATGGCGGTTCATCAGGCGGCCAGCGGTCTCTTCGGGATAGGCCAGCGCGCTTTCGACAGCGGCCTGTGTTTCCGGTTCAAGTTCGGCGATGATCGCGCGCTGATCATCTTCGTCGAGGTCTTCGAGCAGCTGGACCGCATCATCGGTTTCCAGCTGTTCGGTAATCGCGGCAACATCGACAGGGGCCAGCGCCTCCATCATGTCTTCGCGCACGTGATCGTTCAGTTCTGCGACCACTTCGGATGTCATCAGATCCGTGATCGCGGCGGCAAGATTGGCGCGTTCATCCTTGTCGAACAGTTCGAGAAGGTCGGCAATGTCAGCGGGGTGCAGCGGTTCGACAAAGTCGTAGACCGCGCCTTTATCGCCCGCTTCCAGCGCGCCGCGCACGCTTGCAATATAGCGCGGCTTCAACCGGTTTTCGGTATCGTGGCGTTCATCGTCGATGCGGTCATCAGGGCGCACTTCCTCCACCGGCTTGTCAGCGGTGAGTACGTCATCTTCAAGGGAAGTGTCCTGCGCCATGGCTCGCGGGTTTAGGCACAGCGCGCTGAAAAGCAAGCGGGTGACAGCGCTGCGGGAAATCGGTAGGCGGGCGGCCAACACATTTCAGGAGATTCCACTTATGGCCGAAAAACTCACATTCACGCTCGATACAGGCGATGGCGAAGGCAAGGACGTTGTTATCAAACTGCGCCCTGATCTTGCCCCCGGCCACGTAGAGCGGATTTCGACGCTCGCCAGCGAAGGCTTTTATGATGGCGTGGTTTTCCACCGCGTGATTGACGGCTTCATGGCGCAGGGCGGCGACCCGACCGGCACCGGCATGGGCGGCAGCGACAAACCGGACCTGAAGGCCGAATTCAACAGCGAACCGCACGCGCGCGGCACCTGTTCAATGGCCCGTTCACAGATGCCGGACAGCGCCAACAGCCAGTTCTTCATCTGCTTTCAGGACTGCGAATTCCTTGACGGCCAGTATACCGTTTGGGGTCAGGTCGAGAGCGGCATGGAGCATGTCGACGCGCTGCCAAAGGGTGAGCCGCCTGCACAGCCGGGCAAGATCGTCAAAGCAACGGTCGCCTAAAACCAACTGGTAAATTCGGGAATTTGCGGTGGCGCGTTTCAAGCCGGCAAT
>JAXHVK010000114.1:0-9480 GCA_034211135.1 Pseudomonadota bacterium | reverse complement strand
TATTTGAATTATTATTAGAATCAAAATGTATCGATAAACCAAATTCAAAGAAAAAGATATTTGTAAGAACTCACAGATCACATTATCATGAGAATTCAACTGTACTTTATATACATTTTATCTGCTGATCAACACTGTGGCGAACACCGCGCTGACGACGCCGTTGATTGTGCTGACGGCGACGCTGTTCGGATTGCTTATGCTGTTTGCGCTTTTGTACGCGTTACGCATCCACTTGATGGAGCTGTTTTCCCGCCGGTTCTATGCGCGGATGGTGGCAGAGATTTCGCTGCTGTCGGTTTACGCCAAGAACCCGTTTTTCGGCGATGCCCGCAATTCTTCGCTATTCAACCGTTATTTTGACGTCATCAATGTCGAAAAAGCGATCCCGATCCTGTTCGTCGGCGGGTTTACCGTGGTGTTGCAGGTGTTCGTGGGGTTTGTGCTGGTGTCGCTTTACCACCCGTACTTCCTGATGTTCACGCTGATTATGTCCGCGCTGATCTGGGTTATCTGGCTGGTATGGGGCGCGCGCGCGGTGCGCACCGGCATTGATCTGAGCCACGCCAAGCACGGAACGGCCGCCTGGCTGGAAACCGTTGGCGAATCCAACGGCTTCTTCAAATCGCAGCGCCGGATTGATTACGCGCTGAAGCGGACAAACACCTTCACCGCGAACTACATTAACGAACGCAAACGCCATTTCCGCCAGCATTTCGGCCAGACCCTGGCTTTCCTGACGCTGTATGCGGCCGCCAGCGCGGCTTTGCTCGGGCTTGGCGGCTATCTCGTCATCACCAACCAGTTGACCCTTGGCCAGCTTGTCGCGGCAGAGCTGGTTTTGTCGACCGCGTTCTTCGGGGTCGCGCAGCTTGGGACGTACCTGACCTATTTCTACGATCTGTGCGCAGCGGTGGAGGAAATCTCGCTGTTCTATGACGTCGAGCAGGAAGAACCCGCAGGCGAAGATCCGGTCAACGTCGATGATCACACGCTCGTTTTCAAAGGTGTCCGCGGACAGGCCCGTCACGAAGCGGCAGAATTCAACTTCGAAATCCCCAGCGGCGCGATCGTGATGGCAGGCGCAAGCCATCATGGTGTGCAAAGACTGTTCACCAACATCCTGAAAATGCACGAATTGCCCAAGGCCGGTTTTGCAACAATGGGCGGCGTCGATTTCCAGAACATCGAAGCCTACAACCTGCGCAAGAATGTCCACGTGCTGGAACGGGCAAGCTTCGTCGGCATGACAGTGCGCGAATATCTGGCGCTGTCATGCAAGGAAACCGCTTCGAAACGGATGGTAGGCGCGCTTGAGAAAGTCGGACTGATCGACACGATTTCGACTTTTGAAAAAGGCCTTGATACACCGATTGCGAAGACCGGCTGGCCTTTGTCTTCTGTTGAACTTCAGCAATTGAAACTGGCCAATGCCCTGCTGGAACAACCGCGCGTGCTGGTGCTCAGCAAGCTGTTCGACCTTTTGCCCGAAGACAGTCTGGCAGGGGCCATCAGCGAATTGCGCGATCAGGCCTATTCGACAGTGATCTATTTCTCGAACCGCAGGATTGACCTTGGTTTCGACAAATTCCTGTACCTCGAAGCGCAGCGGCAGCGCTTTTTCGACGGGTTTGAGGATTTCTGCCTTGCTGTGAACAGCAAACCTCCGCGTGCACCCGGCGGCCCGCGGCCACTATCCGACAGCTTCGGCGCAGTAGGAGGGCAGTAAGATGGCAGCTCTTGAACAGGATATGGCGCACTTCACCACGCTGCACGAAATCCGCACGCCGAAGATTTTCCGCGCTATCTTTGTGATCCTGCTGATTGCGTTCATCTGCACAGTAGCCTTCCTCATCTACGTTCCGTGGGTACAGACCACCGGCGGGCGCGGGGTGGTGACCACTCTCAACCCCAATGAACGGCAGCAGGACATCAACGCCCTTGTCTCTGGCCGGATAGAGGAATGGTTCGTGCGCGATGGCAGCGCGGTGGAGGAAGGCGATCCGATTGCCCGCATCGCCGATATTGACCCGCAACTGATCCAGCGGCTGGAGGCCGAGCGCGCGCAGGTCGAAGTGCAATTGCAGGCTGCACAAAGCGCGCTTGCCACGGCCCAGATTGATCAGCGGCGTATGGCCGAACTGTTCGAAGCCGGACTGGCCGCACGCAGGGATTTCGAGCAGGCGCAAATCCGTGTGGACCAGATGCGCGGCAGCGTGGCCGAAGCACAGGCCAACCTGGCACGCACCAATGTCAGCCTGTCGCGCCAGTCGAACCAGCTTGTCGTCGCGCCGCGCGATGGCTTTATCCAGTCGATCAATGGCGGCGATGCAGCGACCTACATCAATGCGGGCGATATCTTGGCCACGTTTGTGCCGGAAAACTCCGAACGCGTTATCGAGATTTTCCTAGACGGGCGTGATGTCGGTCTTGTGAAAGCAGGCGATCCCGCGCGCATCCAGTTCGAAGGCTGGCCTACGGTCCAGTTTAGCGGCTGGCCCTCTGTGGCTGTTGGCACCTTTGCCGGCGAAGTTGTGACGGTGGACCAGTCGGCGCAAACCGATGGCCGGTTCCGCGTGCTGATCCGTGAAACTGTGCCCAAAGGCGAAGAGCCCTGGCCAACGGAACAATATGCCCGCTTTGGCGCAACAGTGCAGGCATGGGTGCTGCTGGAAACGGTGCCGGTCGGCTACGAGATCTGGCGCCAGCTCAACAATTTCCCGCCGGAAAACGCATCGGGCCAGTCTACCGCGTCAAATTCCACCGGTCAGAGCGGCTGAGCATGATGATGAAGGCGGCAGAAGGCGCTGCATTTGCGGCCTTGGGTCTGTTGGTGACGTCAATTGCGCTGCCGCTGGCAACCCCTGCCGCAGCGCAGAATATCGAGGCTAATGAGCAACCCGTGGCGCAAGCATTGCGCGACGGCCCGCTTTTGCCGGATGAAGTGCTGCGTTCTTCCGCGCTGACCTTTCCCAGCATCCTCGAAAGCTTTGAGCGAGAGGCTGCCGCGCGTTCGGACCAGCTGGCAGCGGATGGCGCATTCGATCTTATCCTCAATGCCGAATATTATGACCGCTTCACCGGCACATTTTCCGGCGGCTTCGCCGAAGGCAAGGCAACCCAACCCATTGCCGCCTATGGTGGCGAAGTATTCGGCAGCTATCGCGTTTCCGATGGCCGCTTCCCGATTTACGAGAATATCTTCAACACAAACGAGCTTGGCGAATTCAAGGTTGGCGCGCTGTTCTCCCTGCTGCGCAACCGCCGCATAGACCAGCGCCGGTTCGATATCGAAGACACGCGGCTGGCCGCCAGTCAGGCGCAGCTGGATGTGATGCTGGTCCAGCTGAACGTGCAATTCGAAGCGTTGCGCGCCTATTGGCGCTGGGTTGCGGCCGGTGGCACGATTGAAGTGTACGAGGAATTGCTGGAAATCGCCGAAGCACGCGCCATCGGCCTTGCCCGGCAGGTTCAGGCCGGTGCCAGCCCCCGCATTGCACTGACGGAAAACGAACAGAACCTGATCCGGCGCAAAACCTTGCTTGAAGAGGCAAAGCGCGATTTCCAGACCGCTGCAAATTCGCTGAGCTATTATCTGCGTGATGAGGCGGGCCAGTTGATTGTTCCCACACGCGAACAGCTGCCTGATACGAAGAACCTGTCGACCCTGCCCGATATCCAGTCGCTGATGGCGATGGACCGCAGCGATGTGCTGCAACAGCGCCCTGAACTGCAGAATTTCCGCTTGATGATCGAACGCGCGCGCAACAAGGTGGAACTGCGCCGCAATGATTTGAAACCCAATCTGGACCTGTCCGTGGAACTCAGCCGCGATTTCGGCTCGATCGGTGACGGGGGATCAACTTTCGATTCAACCGATACCGTAGTGGGCGTTACACTGAAGGTGCCGCTGCAACGGCGCACCGCCCGCGGCAAGCTGCAACGCGCCGAAGCCGAATTGCGTGAAATGGAGCTGCGTCAGCAACGCACCGCTGACAAGATCGAGGTAGAGCTCGACAATATACTCACCAACCTCAACGCCGCGCTGCGGCTCGCCAATCTGGCAGAGGACGAGGTCAAACAAGCGACTGCGATGGTGACGGCAGAGCGCAAGCGGTTTACTCTGGGCGCAGGCGATTTCTTCCTTGTGAACCTTCGCGAGGAACGCGCTGCGGATGCTCAGATCAGGGCAATCCGGGCAGAGCTGAACGGCAGGCTGGCCGCTGCGAGCTTTTCCGCTGCGACGATGGACCTCTCCGAACTCGGCCTGAACTAGACCAGCGGCCTGTTTCCCCCGCAAAAGCCTTTCAGGGCTTGTGAACCTCGGCGCACCTGCGCAACATCTCGCCTGAGAGGGAAAGAGGGGAACGGGCCGTGGACGATAATGCGGAGGCATCAAAAGCGAATGAGGGTGCCTATTGGCGGGCCAATCTGCGCCTGCTGGCTGGATTGATGAGCGTCTGGTTCTTCGCCTCTTTCGGGTGCGGGATCCTGTTTCGCGAATGGCTGGACCAGTTCAGCATCGGCGGTTACCCGCTGGGTTTCTGGTTCGCGCAGCAAGGCTCGATCTATATCTTCATCGCGCTGATCGCGATCTATGTCGTCTGCATGCGCCGCATTGAGCGCAAATACGACCTCGACGATTGAGGTCCGCGCGATGACCACACAGACATTGATCTACCTCTTCGTAGGTGCCTCTTTTGCCCTCTATATCGGCATCGCAATCTGGAGCCGCGCCGGTTCGACAAAGGAATTCTACGTCGCTGGCGGAGGCGTAAGTCCGGCGGTCAACGGCATGGCGACAGCGGCCGACTGGATGAGTGCGGCAAGCTTCCTCTCCATGGCCGGACTGATAGCTTTCATGGGATATGACGCCAGCGTCTATTTGATGGGCTGGACGGGCGGCTATGTCCTGCTGGCGCTGCTGCTGGCGCCCTATCTGCGCAAGTTCGGGCAATTCACCGTACCCGATTTCATTGGTACGCGGTACTATTCCAAAACCGCGCGAGTGGTGGCGGTGATTTGCCTGATTTTCATCAGCTTCACCTATATTGCAGGCCAGATGCGCGGCGTGGGAATCGTGTTTTCGCAATTCCTCGACGTGTCGATTTTCTGGGGCGTCATCATCGGCATGGGGATTGTGTTCATCTATGCCGTTCTGGGCGGGATGAAAGGCATCACCTACACGCAGGTCGCGCAATATTGTGTGCTGATCTTTGCCTATATGGTGCCCGCCTTTTTCATCAGTTTCATGCTGACAGGCACGCCCATCCCGCAGATCGGACTTGGCTCCGAACTGGCTGACGAGTCAGGCCAGTATGTCCTGCAAAAGCTGGACGCGACATTGGTGGAACTGGGTTTTCCCGCTTACACCGCTGCGAAGAAGAGCACGATTGATGTCTTCTGCATCACAATGGCGTTGATGGTGGGCACGGCAGGCCTGCCGCATGTGATCGTCCGTTTTTTCACCGTCCCCAAGGCCTCTGACGCGCGCAAGTCGGCAGGGTGGGCGCTGATTTTCATCGCCCTGCTTTACACCACCGCGCCAGCCGTGGGCGCGTTCGGCATGCTCAACTTCATCAACAAGACGAACGAGGTCGCCTATTCACAAGCAGAGCCGTTCTTCACCAGTTGGGAGGATGCGGACCTGATCGCCTGGACCGACAAGAACGGCGATGGCGTGATGCAGTACCGGCCCGGAGCACCCTTTGACGGGAAGCCCGAGTTCACCGGCGAAACCGGCCCGAACGACGAAAGAGCAATCGCCAATGCGGTCAATCAGGACAATGCGAACGAAGTTTATGTCGACCGTGATATTATGGTGCTCGCCAATCCGGAGATTGCGGGTCTTCCCGGTTGGGTGATCGCGCTGATGGCCGCCGGAGGGCTTGCGGCGGCGCTATCTACGGCGGCGGGATTGCTGCTGGTTATCTCAAGCTCCGTCAGCCACGATCTGCTTAAATCCACGTTCCGGCCCGAAATTTCCGCCAAAGGGGAATTGCTGGCAGCGCGCCTTGCGGCGACCGCGGCAATCTGTGTCGCGGGCTATCTTGGCATCTATCCGCCCGGCTGGGTGGCGCAGGTGGTTGCCTTCGCCTTTGGCCTTGCCGCATCCAGCCTGTTTCCCGCGATCTTCATGGGCATTTTCTTCAAGGGCATGAACAAGCAGGGCGCGATTGCGGGTATGGTCAGCGGCCTGCTGTTCACCTTTGGTTATATCCTGTATTTCAAGCTGCTCGCACCAGAGGCGAATACCGCCGCAAACTGGCTGCTGGGCATCTCACCCGAAGGGATTGGTGTTGTCGGGATGGTGATAAACTTTGCGGTCGCCATCGCCGTTGCCCGCATTACGCCGCGAACACCCGATCATATCCGCCGTCTGGTCGATTCCATCCGCGTCCCGCGCGGTGCGGGAGACGCGATGGAGCACTGATCTTGCCTAGCGGTTTTGCCGCCCGTCAATCAGGCGATCGACCAGTGAAGGGTCCGCCAGCGTCGATGTGTCGCCCAAAGCGCCATAATCGTTTTCCGCGATCTTGCGCAGGATACGCCGCATGATCTTGCCAGAGCGGGTTTTGGGCAGGCCATCGGTAAACTGGATATGATCGGGCGAGGCAATCGGTCCGATTTCCTTGCGCACCCAATTGCGAAGCTGCGTGAACAGTTCCTCTGAACCTTCTTCACCAGCGTTCAGCGTGACGTAGCAATAGATGCCTTGCCCTTTGATATCGTGGGGATAGCCCACAACAGCGGCCTCTGACACCAAGGGGTGCAACACAAGTGCGCTTTCCACTTCGGCCGTGCCCATTCGGTGGCCGGATACGTTGATCACGTCATCGACCCGGCCTGTGATCCAGTAATAGCCGTCCTCATCACGCTTGCACCCGTCGCCGGTGAAGTACTTTCCGGTGTAAGTGCTGAAATAGGTCTGTTCGAAGCGTTCGTGATCGCCATAGACGCTGCGCGCCTGCCCCGGCCAGCTGGCGGTGATGCACAGATTGCCATCGCTCGCCTGCCCCGGCTCTGCCGCCAGCACCGCACCTTCGTTATCGACCAGTTGCGGCTGGATGCCGAACATTGGCAGCCCCGCACTACCCGGTTTCATATCATGCGCGGCTGGCAGTGTTGTGATCATGCAGCCGCCGGTTTCAGTCTGCCACCATGTGTCAATAATCGGGCAGCGCCCCTCACCCACGATATCGAAATACCAGCGCCAGGCTTCGGGATTGATCGGCTCCCCCACAGTGCCAAGCAGACGCAGCGAAGACCGGTCGCGGCTGGTTACGAACTCATCGCCTTCCCGCATCAATGCGCGGATTGCGGTGGGCGCGGTGTACAGGATGTTGACCTTGTGCTTTGCCACCACATCCCAGAACCGGCCATGATCGGGATAGTTTGGCACGCCTTCGAACACGATCTGCGTCGCGCCATTCAGAAGCGGCCCGTACACGATGTAGCTGTGCCCGGTGACCCAGCCGATATCGGCGGTGCACCAGAACACCTCGCCTGGCTGATAGTCGAAAATGTAGTTGAAGGTGGTCGCCGTCCACACGCCATAGCCGCCGGTTGTGTGCAGCACGCCTTTCGGCTTTCCGGTGGAGCCTGACGTGTAAAGGATGAACAGCGGGTCTTCCGCGGCCATCGGCTCACACGGGCAGTCTGCGCTGACATTGGCGCCCAGTTGGTGGACCCAGTGATCGCGGCCTTCCTGCATCGCAATCTCGCCGCCCGTGTGCTGCAAAACCAGCACGGCATCGACTTCGACACCGTCCTGCTCCAGCGCGGCATCGACATTGGCCTTCAAAGGGATGCGCTTTGTGCCGCGCAGCCCTTCATCGGCGGTGATGACAAAGCGGCTGTCGCAATCCGTTAGCCTTCCGGCGAGCGCTTCGGGAGAGAAGCCTCCGAAGACGACGGAATGAATGGCCCCGATGCGCGCGCAGGCGAGCATGGCAAACACGCCTTCGGGCACCATCGGCATGTAGACTGTGACGCGGTCGCCTTTCTTGACGCCCATCGCCTTCAGCATGTTGGCGAACCGGCTGACTTCGCCCAGCAATTGCGCATAGGTGATCGTGCGCCCTTCGCTGGCCGGATCATCGGGTTCGAAAATCAGCGCGGTGGTGTCGCCATTCCCAGCTTCGACATGACGGTCAACCGCATTGTGACACAGGTTCAGCGCGCCATCCGCGAACCATTTGATATCAACCGGATCGTAGGACCACTCCCCACCCTTTGCCGGCGGGCTTATCCAGTCGAGCCGCCGCGCTTGCTCCAGCCAGAAACCGTCCGGATCGGACAGCGAGCGGGCATACATGGCGGCATATTCTTCGGCAGTGCAATGGGTCGGACGGTCACTTTGCGGGCGTTGGACAAACTGGCTCATGAATTCCCTCTCTCTCAAACGGGTCTTAGGGCTGCTGATAGCGCTGTGTCCATGATTTCAGCCAAGGTCGCGCAAACCCGCTTTGGTGTCGACATCGGTCAGCCACACCGGCGGGCAAGGAACGATTTTCGCATCCGCCAGCATAGCCCCCGCGCCTCTGTCGCCGCTTAGTTGGCTAAGCGCCCGGAAGTGATCACAGCCGAACAGTGCAGGCGGCATCGGGGTTCCTGATCGGGCGGAAGCAACGATGCTGTCATCGTCCTGCGCAGCCTTCACCAATTGCGTAAAATGCGATTCCGGCACCAACGGCATATCCGCAAGCGCAATCAGCAGGCCGGAACATTTCCGCTGCATTGACAGCAACGCCGCGAGCGCAACGGACGTGCTCATCCCCTCACCCGCGCGGGCATTGAGGGCAATTTGAAACCCGCTCTCTTCCCAAAATTTCGCGCAAGGATGCTGTGCGTTTGGAGCGATGACCCAGCGTTCCTGAAACAGATGCGCCGGAATTGCATCCACCGCATATTCGCCCAGCATCCGCCCGCGATGGATTGCCGTCAGCTTGTCCTCATCGCCAAAGCGGCGCGATGCCCCTGCGGCAAGGACCGCGACGGCGAGACGCTGTTCAAGCAAGGGTATTCTCGAAATCGGTTTCCTCATAGGCGCGCACCACTTCGGCGAGAGTGGAAAGAGCCAATGTCTGCGGATCGCGGGACGAATGGAACAGGCCGATAGGTGCGCGAACACTGCCAATACGATCACTGCTAACGCCGCGCTGCAAAAGCGCATCGGACCGCATCGCGTGCGCCTTTCGCCCGCCCATTGCGCCAAGATAAAAATGCGGCAGTTCCAGCGCCCGCTGCATCAGATCAATCTCCCAATCGTGATCGTGGAACAGGAAGACGAATGCGGTCCACGCATCGCTTTCGAGCAGGTCCGTCTGCGTTCGGCGGGTGAGCAGGACGGGATGCTCCCTGCGCTCTGTGAGGCTGGCGATGATGCGTTCATCAGGGGTTAGCACCCGTGTCGCGCACCCCATCGCCCCGGCCATTGCAGTCAGCGCCTCGACCCCTGCCCCGTGGCCGATAATCTGG
>JAXHVK010000113.1:0-9520 GCA_034211135.1 Pseudomonadota bacterium | reverse complement strand
CCGATATTGACTGGACCGTAGGCGATCAGACCTTCCCGGCAGACAGCCTGATCGCGGCCGATCTGGAAGAATGGAAAGCAGACCCCAATGGCGCCTCCAAAACGCTGGTCTGGGCCCCGCAGGATCGCCAGACAAAGCGTGGTGGTGCGATAACAGCCAGCGCATTGTATGTCGGGCTGCTCGACAATGTTGTTGGCAAGGTGCTCAAATTCAACTTCGTCGACAATGGCGATAGAGGCGAATGGGTCAGCGAGCAGGTCGAACTTCCCGACAACGCAACAGTCGGCATCGCGGCAAGCTCTGACAAGTCTGAACAGATCATGTTCACCGTAACCGACTTCCTCAATCCGACGACGCTCTACTACTCGGAAACAGGAAAGACGCCGCAAGTCCTCAAGACAGCGCCCGCCCGCTTTGACGCGGCAGGCATGGACGTCGAACAGCACATGGCGACCAGCAAGGACGGAACCCAGATCCCGTACTTTATCGTTAAGCCGAAAGGCATGACGATGGATGGCGAAACGGCCATTCTGATGGGCGGCTATGGCGGCTTTCAGGTTTCGCGACTGCCGGGCTATCTTGGCACAACGGGCAAGCTCTGGCTCAGTCGTGGCGGAGCCTATGTGCTTGCCAATATTCGTGGTGGCGGCGAATTCGGACCCGGCTGGCACCAGACTGCCATCCGCGAAAACAAGCAGCGCACGTGGGACGATTTTATCGCTGTGGGTGAAGACCTGGTGAAGCGCGGCTTCACCTCACCTGAGCATCTGGGCATTCAGGGTGGTTCGCAGGGTGGATTGCTGGTCGGAACAGCCTTCACCCAGCGGCCTGATCTGTTCGGGGCGGCAATCGTGCAAATCCCGCTGTTCGACATGTTGCGCTATCACCTGATCGGCAGAGGCGCTTCTTGGATCGGCGAATATGGCGATCCGCGCATTCCCGAACAGCGCGAATGGATCGAGGGATATTCCCCTTATCAGAAGATCGTCGAGGGCGTGGAATACCCTGCCCCGTTCCTGTGGGCATCAACAGCAGATGACCGTACGCATCCGGCGCATGCCCGCAAAGGCGCAGCAAAACTTAAAGAGCTGGGTCAGGAATATCTCTATTACGAAGACACAACGGGCGGCCATTCGGGCGGCGTAGATAACGAACAACGCGCCAAGCTGCAGGCGCTGCAATACATCTATCTGATGCAGCGCCTGATGGATGACCCGAAAGGCAAAATGGCCAACTGACCGCCTTTTAATGCGACCGCCTAGAAGGGGCTCCGGCTGCACTGTCGGGGCCCTTCTTGCGTCAGTTGTAAAGGAACTCGACGCTTTCCATTCGGTTCGTCGCACGCATGGAACGCAGAAAGGGGTTAGCCCGATATTAAGCATTTCCCGCAGGTTCACGTTAAGTCTTCGGGTCAAAAGTCAGGCTCGAGAACAGGGGGCGCATATCCTTCCCTACGGGGAAACACCCTAAGGAGTCCGCCAATGGCTTACAGTCGTAACATTTCGATCGCCGATGCTATCAAGCAGTACGGCCTGCCCAAAAACCACCGCGTCCACTGGTCTGATCAGCGCAAGGCCGATGTCGTCCGCGCGGTTCACAATCGCACGATCAGCTTCCACGAAGCGCGCGAGCGATACCTTCTGAGCCGGGACGAATTCGAACAGTGGGAACGGGACTTTGCGCCAGGCAGGCCTTCTTTTGCCCAGCCTCAGACAAACCGCGCCCCAGCACCAGTCACCAACAGTGCTGATAGCGAAACGAAGCAACACGCAGAGGTCTGATTTCCGCTCAGACTTCCAGTTTTCTGAGGTGCCCCGCCAGTGCCGGAGCGATCAGTCCGCTTTGATCTCGATCAGGATTTCGTTGCGGCGTATCTGCCCCGGCACCATGGGCGCATCGTAGAAGGCATATTCGAAATCACCCATCGGGGTTAGGCCCTGCTCGCCGACCCACTGCGTGAGATAGGCCTCCATCTTCGTCAGGTCGGAAGGCGAACCGTACCCATTGAAGCGCACACTGGCGATCCGGCGGGCGGGCACCTCCACCAGAGTGATATCGTCCGGAGCAGTCGGGAGAGTTTCCATCGTGTATTTGGCCGGCATGACAAACCGCATACGCCACGTGTCGGTACTGGTCTGCTCCTGAATAACAGGAGCGGTCATTGCGATTTTCTCATCTTGATCGACCTTGGGGGTATCGACACGCTCCTGAATGACGGGCGCGGTCATTGCGATCTTTTCGCCACCGTCAGGACGATCCTGTCCGAAAATATAGGCTGCGAGACGGCGGAAACTGCGCCCGCTTGCGCGGCGGCGGTCGCCGTTATGCGTTACTTCGGCAACGATCATCGGTTCGTAATCGCGCAGTTCGAAGGCATCCTCGGCCTTTAGAACCTTGTAGGAGGGCTCTTCACCATTGTCGCGATATTGGGCGTATCCGGCGCTAGCGAGTGCCACCACGCCAACAGCCGCTGCAGCACCCAGTCCAACTCGTTTCGTCCAGCCCATCGCGAATTCCCTCATTATCTGTTCTCAAACAGCAGTTACGAAGGCCAATTGTTCCCGGACGCGTGCATCACCGGCGCGTGGGAGCGTGAAAATCAGGCGGTTTCGAAGCGATCCAGCGGACGAATTTCGCCACCGCCTCATTTTCCAGAATCACAGCAGGCTCATCGCCAATTCTTGCAAGCTGGGCATTGGTGAAGTTGGCGTGGATAGTCTTGTGGCAAATCGGATGGACAGGGACGGTCCCGCGCCCATTCTTCGACTTTGGCACCGGGTGGTGCCATTGAATCAGCGTTTCAAAAGGGCGACCACATAACCAGCAGGTGAGCGGCTGTTCTTCGCTCACCCCTTCTTGTCGCCCTTCTGCGCCGCCTTCTTCTTTTTCATCGTGTCATGGAAACGGTCGGCCCAGCCCTGTTTTACCAGCTGTTCCGCCCGCACCATGCGCAAATCGCCCGCACCAACATCGCGGCTGACGGCAGAGCCCGCCGCAACGATCGCGTCGTCGCCGATCTCCACCGGAGCAATCAATGCAGAATTCGATCCGATAAAGGCACGCTCACCGATTTTCGTCTGATATTTGAAATAGCCATCGTAATTGCAGGTGATGGTGCCTGCGCCGATATTCGCATTGGCGCCAACTGTCGCATCGCCAAGATAACTCAGATGGCTGGCCTTCGCGCCTTTGCCCAATGTCGCCTTTTTCATCTCGACGAAATTGCCGATGAAGCTGTCTTCCTCCATCACCGCGCCGGGCCGCAGTCGGGCAAACGGCCCGACCTGTGCACCGTCGGCGATCTTCGCGCCTTCGATATGGCTGTAAGACTTGATGTGGACATGATCCGCGATTTCGACACCCGGGCCAAAGATGACATGGGGATGGACCGTCACATCGCGGCCCAGAATTGTATCGTGACTGAAGAACACTGTCTCCGGCGCTCGCAGCGATGCACCATCCGCCATTGCCTGTTCGCGCCGCGCCTCTTGCCAGCGCGCCTCGGCCGCGGCGAGTTCTGAGCGGGAATTGATGCCCGCAACCTCATCCGCTTCGCATTCGACCACGACAACCTTGTCGCCGCGCGCAATCGCTCCGGTAGCGACGTCCGGCAGGTAATATTCGCCTTGCGCATTATCATTTCCGACAGCTTCCAGCAGCGGCCACATGTCGTCAGAATGCGCCACGATCAGGCCTGAATTGCACAGATCGACAGCGCGCTCTTCGGCTGAGGCATCCTTGAATTCTACCATCTTGGAGACAGTGCCTTCTGCGTCAGCAATGATCCGGCCATAGGCGAGAGCATCATTGGGACGGAAACCGAGGACCGCGACCTTTGCCCCGTCATCCAAAGCCTGCGTCAGACGCTGCACCGTCTGCGCCCGCACCATCGGGACATCGCCGAAACAAACCAGCACGTTGCCGCGAAAACCATCGAGTGCCGCTTTCGCCTGCAAGGCCGCATGGGCGGTGCCCAATTGCGGGTCTTGAAGAGCGGTCGTGATATGCCGACCTTCCAGCGCCTTATCCAATTGCTCCCGCCGATCGCCCGCCACTACGACAGTGCGCTGAGGGGAAAGGTCTGCAAAGCTATCAAGCAGGTGCAACAGCATGGGCTTGCCAGCAATGGGGTGCAGCACCTTGTGCAGATCGCTTTTCATGCGAGTGCCCTTGCCCGCCGCAAGGATGATAGCAGCAAAATCAGTCATGAATTCTCCTTAAGCGGATGCGCATGTGCCATCAAATGCTTGCGGTTTGAAGTCGTTTGCACCACCTATTCGCACCATGACGGATCATCCATACAAAATCATCGGCTTTGACCTCGATGGCACGCTTTTGGATACATTTCGCGATCTTGGCGCGGCGGTGAACCATGCGCTTGGCCTTGGCGGCTTTGCGCCCGTTCCGGTGGAGAGCAGTCAGGACCTGATCGGTGGCGGAGCCAAGATGATGCTGGCCGCGGCCATCAATCAGCAAGGCGGCATTCCCGGAGGATTGGAAGGGGATGACTTCCGATCTTTGTATAAAGCAATGCTGCGGTTCTACGCGGATAACAACGCCGTCCACTCTGCACCCTACCCCCATGCGCGCGAGGTCGTGGCGGAACTGAACGCCAATGGCGTGAAATGCGCTGTGGTCACAAACAAGTTCGAAACATTCGCGCGATCCATCCTCACACAGCTGGATTTCATCGAGCCATTCGAAACGGTGATCGGGGGAGACACGATGGGTAAAGGGCCGGATGGGAAGTTTCTGTCCAAACCGCACCCCGATCCGATCTTCGAAGCGCAAAAGCGTTGCGGCGGCGGACCCATCGCGTTCGTGGGCGACAGTTCTTATGATGTGAACGCGGCAAGAGCGGCCAAAGTACCCGTCATTGCGGCGTCATATGGATATTGTGATGCTCCGGCAGACCAGCTTGGCGCGGATGCGGTGATCGATTCGCTGGACGAGCTGATGCCTGCGTTGCGCGCCCTGGCGTCGTCTTGACCTTACGGCATCGCCTTTCCTCGATTCTGCCTGTTGCAACGCAACAATAAAAGTGCCACGCAGCGCCCACAACAAGTTTACGCACGCGTAAAGCGGGCAAGATGCAACAAGCACAAAGAGAGGAACTCCCCTTATGAGCATCGACTTCAAAGATAAGGTCGCCATCGTCACCGGCGCAGGCGGCGGTCTGGGCAAGGCATATGCACTCGAACTCGCTCGTCGCGGCGCAAAGGTTGTCGTCAACGATCTGGGCGGCTCGCGCGATGGTACCGGCACCTCTGACGCAGCAGCGGAAGTTGTCGCCGAAATCGAAGCGATGGGCGGCGAAGCCATGGCCAATGGCGGTTCGGTTACCGAATACGACCAGATGGAAAAAATGGTCGCCGACGCCAAGCAGAAATGGGGCGGCGTACATGTCCTGATCAACAATGCCGGCGTGCTGCGCGACAAGACCTTCGCAAAAATGACCCCCGACGATTTTGAATTCGTCCTGAAAGTCCACCTGACCGGCTCGGCATTCGTGACCAAGGCATGCTGGGAAACTTTCCGTGAGCAGGGCTATGGCCGTATCCTCATGACTGCGTCTTCGACCGGTCTGTTCGGCAATTTCGGCCAGGCAAACTACGGCGCAGCCAAGCTGGGCCTTGCCGGTCTGACAAAGACGCTGCAGCTTGAAGGTGCGAAGTACAACATCCGCGTCAACTCGCTGTCGCCCGTTGCCGGCACGCGCATGACCGAAGACCTCTTCCCCGAAGAGGCCTTCAAGCTGTTCGCACCGGAAAATGTGGTTCCGGCCGCACTGTTCCTCGTCAGCGAAGATGCGCCGACCAACGCCATCGTCGGCGCTGGTGCTGGTGGCTTCCACTCCAGCTGGGTTGTCATGAACGACGCTGTGTGGCTGCCCGATGGTGAGCGCACCGTCGAAGGCTTCGCTGCCAACTGGGACAAGATCAACGAATTCACGAACCTGAAGGCACCGCAGAGCGGTTCCGAGCAGTCGGGCGCCATTCTCACGGCCATGCAGAAGGTTACCGGAACCGGCCCGGATTCAGCGCGCGGCTGACACATTCGGATCAGGCTTTCCAGCCTACTAGATCTTTTGAAATGACGATTGGGGCGGGCACGTAAAAACGTAGCCCGCCCTTTTTGCATGCCACCAAGACGCAAGGCCCCACCCGCCTAGGCGTATTGACACAGTAATACACCAAGCGTACCCTCCGCGGAAACAACAGGGAGAGTGCCCGGTGTATTCAGAAGAAGATATCAACTCGGCAGTGGCCGCAGGCGCATTAAGCGCTGATGCAGCGGCAAGCTTCCGTTCGCATATGAGCACCGTGCGGGCACTGCCGCGCCAGTCGGAAGAGAATTTTCGGCTCCTCAACAGCTTCAACGACATCTTCGTCGCCATCGGGATTGTGATCCTGCTGCTGGCTGTCGGCGCGATAGGCCAGTCGGTCGCGAGCGCATTTTTCCCGATGGAAGCCTTTCCGTACTGGGACTGGTCGGAAGGCCCCCGCCCTGCGGATGAGCCTGCTTTCATGGCATACAAGGAAGCACGCGATCTTAGCGAAGGGGTGCAGATGTTCCTATCGGGCTTGCTTGTGGCTCTTGCCGCATGGCCGCTCTCTGAGTTTTTCACCCGAAAGCGGCGAATGGCCCTGCCTTCAATCCTACTATTGCTGGCGTTTGTTGGCGGCACATTCATCAGCATCCTCGGCCTGGCGCGGGGCGTCGGTACCAATCTGGAAGAGACAACGGGCGCTGCAATGGTGGCACTTTCCGGCGTACTCGGAGCGGCAGCGGCCTATATCCACTGGCGGCGGTTCCAAGTTCCGATCACCGTCGCCGCAGCGGCTGGCGTTGGCGTGCTTTCGCTGATTATCGGCTTGCTAGGTATCGGGCAGCTCAATGGGGATTCAGCCGGTTTCCTGATTGCTGTTCTGGTTGCTGGCCTCGCCGTATTCGGCTTTGCGATGCGCTGGGACATATCGGACCGCGAACGCATCACCCGGCGCAGCGATGTGGCGTTCTGGCTCCATCTGCTTGCCGCGCCCATGATTGCACATCCCATTTTTGCTCTGATCGGAGTGAATGACGGGGCAAACATCGGCGTCGGCGCCGCTGTCGCAGTGCTTGGCGTTTATGTCACGTTCGGCCTGATCGCTCTGGCAATTGATCGAAGAGCCTTGCTGGTATCCGCCCTCGCCTATGTGCTGTTCGCGCTGACCTTCCTTTTCCGCGAATTTGGTGCGGTGGAATTCAACTTTGCCCTGACCGCTCTTGTGATCGGTTCGGCACTGCTCAGCCTGTCGGCATTCTGGCAGCCGATCCGCTCGGCAGTGGTTGGTGCCTTGCCCGAGGGACTGCAGGCGCTGTTGCCGGAAGCGCAGGACGTTTCCGCAGCAGCCCAGCAGGCTGGCGCGACCGTCTAATTCTCGTCGACGGCCTTCAACAAACGGCGTTCTACCGGAGCGAGGACATTGACCAGTTCATGTCCTCGTTTCAGCACTTGACCATGCTCCCCGAACAGCGTCCACATGCCTTGCTTGTTGCGCAGGGCGGGTCGTTTCTCAATACGGGCCTGCGGCCGCTCTGCCGCCCGGCGATAGGCTGAAAAGCTGGCGAAGCTCTTGTCAAAGTCCATCGCATAGTCGCGCCACTGTCCCGCGGCGACCATCCGCCCGTACAGATCGAGAATGCGCTGAAGCTCGTCACGTTCAAAGGTTATCTGATTGGGCTGACTGCCCGGAAATGCGATAACCTGACCCAGCGGTCCACTAATCGGGATCATCAGTCGGTCGTTCCGCTTTTTTGTTCCAGATCAAGGCTCGCCTGCTCATTTGTAGCGACCGGCTTCTTCGCCCGCGCGGCTTTCAATGCGTTCAAATCCGCGCGCAAAGACGCAAGCTCGTTTTCAAGCTTTTCAATACAGTCGATCCGATTGCCATCTGCGTCCTCGCATTCGGGCGTGACCGCATATGGGATGAATTCCTTGATCCATTCTTCCGCCGGAACAAGGGTGGAGCGCGCCTTGAAACCGACCATTGTGGCACCGGCGGGCACGTCTTCCATGACAACTGCATTGGCTCCGACCCGCGCGCGCTCCCCTATCGTGATGGGCCCGATGATTTGCGCGCCCGACCCGATAATCGCATTGTCTTCCAATGTCGGGTGACGTTTGCCCCCTTTGCCATTTGTTGGGTTCGTGCCGCCTAAAGTTACGCACTGGTAGATGGTAACATTGTCGCCGATTTCCGCCGTTTCACCGATGACCGTGAAGCCGTGGTCGATGAAAAAATTCTTCCCGATGGTAGCACCAGGATGGATATCAATCGCAGTCAGAAAGCGGGAAAGATGGTTCACCATTCGGGCAAGGAAATACATCTTCGCTTCGAACAGCCAGTGCGCGACACGGTGCAGCCCCAGCGCCAGCACACCGGGATAAAGCAAAACCTCCCAGCGCGAACGAGGCGCGGGATCGCGGGCCTGGATCGAATCCAGATAGGCTTTCAGCCGGTCGAACATGGCCCAACTCCTTTTGCGGTGCCTTAGGGAACACCCGATCTGCGCAAAGTTTCCAACAAAACCGGCACAAAGGCAAACAAGCTCGTTTACCTTGGACTAAAGCAGGTTTTGCTGCTCCGGCCCGTGCAGGGCCTCCAACGCTGCGCGCCAGACTGACATGGTAGCGGGCGTCTGCCGTTCAAGGCTGATCCGATCAATCATCAGTACCAGCCGTTCAAGAGCAGCAAAGCTGCGCGTTGCGCGGGGAACCAGATAATCTGCCGCGCCATGGCCAAGGCTGAGATTGCGCTGCGCCGCGAACGATTCAATCAATTGCGCTGCCATGGCATCATCAGGCTCGCTAAGCTCAAGCTGCAATGATCCACCGAGCCGTGATCGAAGATCTGGCAAGGTGACCTGCCAAGGGAGAGCATCCGCGATCATCAGAAACGGCTCTCCGGCGCGCGAGCCACCTTCCTGGCTTGCATTCCAGCGATGGAAAAGGTCGGTCTCGTCGCGGGCATCGGCTGCGTCGATAACTTCAATCCCCTGAGAAGCGATCCATCGGCCCAGCAGTGATTTGCCAGATCGCGGTGGACCGGTGAGTACAGCAGCGTGGAAAGGCCAGCGATGCGGTTCCTGCAAAGCCTCTATCGCGGCTGCATTGGCATTCCCGATCACTATCCTGTCCGGGTGCGCGCCCTCGCCCGGTTCAAGTGGAAGCGCAATCTGCGAAGTGGAGGAAACAGGCGCATTCACAGGCCGGACTCTCGTGCCCTATCGGCTGATGGCAAGCGCACCGCCACCTTGACGCACGTTGAAACCACGCGCGCGCAGGGCAGCTGCTAATTCTTCGGCAGTGCCGCCATAGCTGACGCTCATCACCGAAGTTCCACCCATTGCCGTGCTGGTCACTGCAAGCCCGCGAACACCAGCCGTTCCTCTGACACCGGACAGCGCCGCATCGAACGCCATCGCATCGGGTGAGGCAAACTGAACAACGATGTTGCGCACAACGGCAGGTGCT
>JAXHVK010000112.1:0-9538 GCA_034211135.1 Pseudomonadota bacterium | reverse complement strand
ACGAAATGCGCGCCATCACCATCGAAACCGGTTTTACCAAGCATGCAGAAGGCTCTTGCCTGATCAGTTTTGGCGATACCCGCGTGCTTTGCACAGCCAGCATCGAAGAACGCATCCCGCCGTGGCTGCGCGGCAAAGGCGAAGGGTGGGTGACTGGCGAATATTCCATGCTTCCCCGCGCAACCCACACGCGTGGCAGCCGTGAAGCGGCCAAGGGAAAGCAATCGGGCCGTACACAGGAAATCCAGCGCCTGATTGGCCGATCACTGCGCGCGGTGGTTGATCTGAAAAAACTTGGTGAGCGTCAGATTACACTGGATTGCGATGTCATTCAGGCCGATGGCGGCACACGCACTGCGTCCATTTCCGGCGCATGGGTTGCCCTGCGTCTCGCCGTGAACAGCCTGATCGCAGCCGGAGAGATCAAGGAAGACCCCATCACAGGTCAGGTCGCGGCGATTTCATGCGGCATCTACAATGGCACGCCGGTTCTCGACCTTGATTACGATGAGGATTCCAGCGCTGATGCCGATGCCAATTTTGTCCTGATTGATGGCGGGCAGATCGCAGAAGTGCAGGCAACCGCCGAAGGCGCAACATATGACGAAGAAGGCCTTCTGCGGCTGCTGCGTCTCGCCAATATTGGCTGCGATGCGATCTTCAAGGCTCAGTTGGACGCAACCAAGTGACGCGGAAACTCGGCGGTGGATCGCTCGTCATTGCGACGCATAATGCAGGCAAGCTGAAAGAGATTTCCGCGTTGCTTGAACCCTATGGGCTCAAATGCATTTCCGCAGGTTCACTTGGCCTGCCGGAGCCTGAAGAGACAGGCACCACTTTTGTCGAAAATGCGGTGCTGAAAGCCCGCGCCGCTGCACAGGCGGCGGGGCTTCCGGCATTGGCCGATGACAGTGGATTAAGCGTCGAAGCGCTTGGCGGACGTCCCGGTGTCTACACCGCCGACTGGGCAGAACGGCAATGGTTCGAAGGCGAGCCTGGCCGTGACTGGTATATGGCGATGGGCAAGGTCGAAGGACTGCTGCAACAGCTTGGCCCCGACACAGACCGCTCCGCAGCCTTTAATTGCGTATTGGCGATTGCATGGCCTGATGGCGAAAGCGCAACCTATGAAGGTAAGTGTGCCGGCGCTTTGACATGGCCGCCGAGAGGCGAATTGGGCTTTGGCTATGACCCTGTATTTGTTCCCTCAAACCGCAGCGGTGAAGAGACTTTTGCCGAAATTGACCCGTCGGAAAAACACGCCATCAGCCACCGCGCGGACGCGTTTGCAAAGCTGGTTTCCGACCAGTTCGGCGTGTGATCTACCGTTTAGCAACCCGTTCTTTGGGGGCGATATACGCGCCGATCATATTGCCTGCCGGATAGTATCGGCACACCAGAACATCGAACTGTGCGCCCGATGCAATCGCGCAGCCGACCTGCCGCGTCTCAGGCCAGACGATCTGGGTGTAATGCCCCACATCGCCCCAGCGTCCCGTTCGGGAAACCTTTGGGAACTGGCCGGAAACAAAGTGCTGTCGTTCGCTCACAAAGCTGTCGATCATCTGACGTGGCGCAAAATAGCCGCGCGTGCCCATCCAAAGATTCTCACCCTGCCCTTTTCGTTGCGATAAAGAGGCGTGTTGCATCTGTTGCTTGCGAGCCAGCACTTGCGCCCATTCAGCCGCATCGCGTGCAAGGCTGTCGGACCATTTGAGCGCAGAGCTGCCGAATTCGGCGCGTGCCTCATTGTGGGCTTCAAGCCAGATGCGTTCGGCATCGTCAGCAGGGCGAGCCTGCGACACCGCGGCGCACATCGCAGCGAGCGATGCCGAAATCACAACAAGGATTGATCGAATTGCCATCGCCGCATCTTGACTTTCCTGCGTTAAGAAAGCCCAAAGAAACCATGGCAAGAGCGCTCTACATCCACTGGCCTTTCTGCGCGAAAAAATGCCCTTATTGCGACTTTAATTCGCATGTGCGCGCCAGTGTCGAAAATGCAGCCTGGGAAGGGGCGCTTCTCGCCGACATGCGGTTTGAGGCGCAACATGCAGCGGGTGAGAGCCTGACATCCATATTCTTCGGCGGCGGAACACCCTCCCTTATGCCACCCCCTCTGGTAGAGCGCCTGCTGAAAGAGGCAGAAGCGCTTTGGGGGTTTGACCCTGACATAGAAATTACTCTGGAGGCCAACCCGTCTTCGGTAGAGGCTGCAAACTTTGCCGACCTCGCAGCAGCGGGCATCAATCGCGTTTCTCTGGGCGTGCAATCGCTGGAGGATGAAACGCTGAAATGGCTGGGGCGTCTACATGGGGTCAAAGAGGCTCTAGGTGCCCTCGAAACCGGTCTAACCCACTTCGACCGGGTCAGTTTCGACCTCATCTATGCCCTACCCGGCCAATCGCCCGATCACTGGCGGCAACAGCTGGAAACAGCGCTGGGCTTCGGCACGTCGCACCTGTCTCTTTACCAACTCACCATTGAACCCGGCACCCGTTTTGCAACCGATGTGGGGCGCGGGATTTTCGAACCGCTGGACGACGATGAAGCCGCCGACCTGTTTGCCATCACGCAGGAATTGACCGGACAGGCAGGACTGCCTGCATACGAGACCAGCAACCATGCAAAGCCGGGGCAGGAAAGCCGGCACAACCTTACCTATTGGCGGTATCAGGATTACGCCGGGATTGGCCCGGGTGCCCATGGCAGGCGCGCTGGCGTCGCAACCACCCGCCATCGCAAACCGGAAAACTTCCTGAACGCCGTTTCCACCAAGGGATACGGTATCGACACCGCGCGCAGCCTTGACCGGCCAGAGCAGGCATCCGAAGCGCTTTTGATGGGGCTGCGGCTGACTGAAGGCGTTGACCTTTTGCAGTTGGAAAAACGGTTCGGGTACGATCGCTTTACCCTGCTAAATCGCTCCGCGATCGAGCGTTATATCAGTCTAAACCTGCTGTGGATGGAGGACGACACGCTGGGCGTTGCGGAGGCGGGGCGTCCGGTGCTCGATGCCTTGCTGGCGGAGACCGTGTCGGATGACCTTGTCAGCGGGAATGCGGCGTGAGCGGTGGCGAAGCAGCATCGCCGCAAGACCTGATCGCTGCATGGCGTGATCATCTCATCCATTCCAAACGTCGCAGTGCCCATACTGTGCGCGCCTATGTTGCAGCCGCCACGCGAATTGCCTTTGCACAAGACCTTTGCGACTGGGACAGCGCCGCGCGGATCGAAGCGGTTGACCTTCGCCGTCACTTGGCAGATCGGCGGGCCGAAGGATTAAGCAATGCCAGTGCGGCACGCGAGCTGTCCGCTTTGCGAGCCTTCATCGCCTTTGCCAGAGCCGAAGCGGGTGATCCTGATCCCACGGCCCCGCGCATCCGTGGGCCAAGGATCAAGAAAGGCCTGCCCCGCCCTGTCACCCCTGACGAAGCCGTCAATATCACGGACATGGTGGACGGACTGGCATCAGAGGACTGGACCGGCGCAAGGGATAGGGCTGTACTGCTCCTGATGTATGGATCGGGCCTGCGCATTGCCGAAGCCCTATCGCTCACAGGCGCGCAAGCGGACTTGAGCGAGACTCTTGTGGTTAAGGGAAAGGGCGGAAAAGAACGCGTCGTCCCGATCCTGCCCATCACGCGTGATGCTGTGGCCGAATATGCAGCGCAATGCCCGTGGCCACTGGCAGCAGACCAGCCCCTGTTTCGCGGGGTAAAGGGCGGCCCGTTGTCTCCGGGCATGGTGCAAAAGGCGATGGCGAATGCGCGGCAGGCTCTGGGCCTGCCCGATACAGCGACACCGCACGCTCTGCGGCATTCCTTCGCCACGCATCTGTTGGGAGCCGGAGCCGATCTGCGCAGCCTTCAGGAATTGCTTGGCCACGCCTCGCTCGGTTCAACCCAGATCTACACCAAAGTTGACGCCGCCAAAATGCTGGAGGATTACCGCAGCGCCCATCCGCGGGCGAAGAAAAGGTAACGTCGCGAGGGTTCTTCGCCGCTCTGCCGGCAATTAGCGGCTAGCTTTCAAGCCGCGCCTCAATCGCGTCCCAGATCATGCCGGCGACATCGCTATTGTCGAATTCGGATATCGCCACGATGCCGGTGGGTGATGTTACGTTGATCTCTGTTAGATATTTGCCGCCGATCACGTCGATGCCGACAAAGGTAAGGCCCAGGCGTTTCAGTTCAGGCCCCATCGCTTCGCAAATCTCGACTTCGCGTTCGGTCAGGCCGGTTTTTTCCGCGCTACCGCCCATTGCGAGGTTTGAGCGGAACTCGCCTTCGCCCGGAATGCGATTGATCGCGCCTGCAACTTGGCCATCGACCAGCACGATACGCTTGTCACCTTCGGCCACTTCGGGAAGGAAGGGCTGCACCATGTGCGGTTCCGGCCATGTCTGGTTGAAGACTTCGAACAGCGCGGTCAGGTTGTCGCCATCCGCGGGCACGCGGAAGATCGCTTTGCCGCCATTGCCATGGATAGGCTTAACCACGACAGCACCGTGCTCCGCCATGAACCGGCGCACTTCATCAACGCTGCGGGTGACAAGAGTGGGCGGCATGAAGCGGCGGTAATCCAGCACCATCACCTTTTCCGGCGCATTACGCACGCTGACCGGATCGTTGACGACCAGCGTCTCTTTACTGATCCGCTCCAGCAGATGCGTCGCGGTGATGTAGCCCATGTGGAAAGGCGGATCCTGACGCATCAGGATAACGTCGATATCCTTCCCCAGATCAAGACGCTGCGCTTCGCCTTTGGTGAAGTGATCGCCCTCTACCCGCTGCACCGTGACGGGATTGCACTGCGCATACAGCCGATCATCAGCGTCCAGTGTCAGGCTTTCGACATGATATTCATAGACCGTGTGCCCTCGCTCCTGCGCTGCGAGCATGAGCGCGAACGAGCTGTCGCCCTTGATATTGATATTCTCGATAGGGTCCATCTGGACCGCGATCTTAAGGGACATTGTCATTCTCCGGTCTGGGATGCGTTTCAGGGCATCCACGCATTGGCGATGTGGCGAGGGACAGCGCCGGGCGCAAGAAGGATGACGTCGATAGAAATATCTTCCCCATCGCAAGCATATTCATGGGCAACCACTTCGACCGCTGCCGCCACACGTGCAAGGCGGCGTTCGTCTATGGCTGTTGCGAGATCGGCGGCGCGGCGGCGCCATTTAACTTCGATGAAAGCCACTATGCCGTCACGCTTTGCGATCAGGTCAATCTCGCCGACTTTGATTTTGACCCGCTGCGCGGCAATTTCCCACCCCTGATCGCACAGCCAGCGGGCAGCCTCGGCTTCCCCCTCTCGCCCCTTACGATCAGCGATAACCCGCTTTGCTGTCATTCGCCTTTCAGCTCCACCGCGCGTGTGTAGAGAGTCTGGCGATCAAGCCCCGTCAGCTTTGCGACCTTACCGGCAGCTTTACTGGGAGAGAAATCTTTCAGGGCATCTCGCAAAAGGGCATCGGGATCATGTTCCACCGCCTCGGGCGAAGGCGGGCCGATCAGCAGCACGATCTCGCCTTTGGGCGGGCAGTTTTCGTAATGCTGCGCAAGCTCTGCGGCCGAGCCTGCGCGGCATTCTTCGTGCAGCTTGGTCAGTTCGCGGGCGACGGCCACCTCGCGATCAGGCCATAGCCCGGCAATCGCGCCGAGGGATTTCACCAGACGCGGTCCGGTTTCGTAGAAGATCAGCGTCGCGTCAATTTGCGCCACCCCCTCCAGCGTTTCGCGGCGTGCCTTGTCCTTTACCGGCAGAAAACCGGCGAACAGGAAGCGATCATTCGGCAATCCCGCCAAAGTCAGCCCGGCAATGGCTGCGCAAGCGCCGGGGATGGTGGTGATAGCAATGCCCTGCTCTCTCGCCGCGCGCACCAGCCTGTAACCGGGATCGGAGATCAGAGGCGTCCCCGCGTCGCTTACGAGTGCAACAGCTTCGCTTTGCGCGCGTTGCAGCAAGGCGTCTCGCACGTTTTCGGAGGCGTGATCGTCATAGCGCTGCATCCGTGTGGAAACCCCGCAATGAGACAGCAGCCGGCCTGTCACGCGGGTATCCTCACACGCGATGATGTCCGCGCGTTTCAACACGTCGACAGCACGCATCGTTACATCGCCAAGATTGCCAATCGGCGTGGCCACAATATAGAGACCGGGCTCTAAAGGTTTAGGTAAGGCTGATTCAGGTGCGCTGGTATTCACACCAGCGTCTTTGAAGCAGCAATCAGGGGTCGGCAAGAATGAAGCTGGAAATGAATGATCTTTCGCTGAAGGTTCAGCGCGCATCCAACGCAGTGCGTTCGCGGCGCATCTTTGCGATTGCGGGCGCTGCGGCGCTGCTGGGTGGCTGTCAGGTCATCCCGAAAACGGAAACGGTCTCAACCGGCCCTGTGGCAACACCGACGCCGCAACCCAGTGCCACCGCGCTGCCCAGCGACGCCACGCGACATCGGGTCGCTTTGCTGGTGCCGATGTCCGGCAACACGGCAGCTGTCGGGCAGTCGCTGGCCAATGCGACAACGATGGCACTGCTGGATACCAATGCGAACAACATCCGCATTACGACGTATGACACGGGCCGCGGGGCCGGAGAGGCTGCGCGTCAGGCCATTGCAGATGGCAACCGCCTGATCCTTGGCCCGCTGCTCGCCAGCAATGTTCCTGCTGTTCAGGCGCAGGCCCGTCCTGCCCGCGTGCCAGCCATCGCATTTTCAAACGATACACAGGTGGCAAGCGCCGACGTGCTTCTGATGGGACACATCCCCGAACAGTCCGTACGCCGCACGGTCGAATATGCCCGCAAGAACGGATCTACTTCTTTCGCGGCGCTGGTGCCCAATGGCGATTATGGCCAGCGTTCGTTCAATGCGCTTCAAAACGCCTTGCGCGAATTTGGCGGTTCCCTGGTGGGAAGTGAAAGATATGCACGGGGTAACACCTCTATCGTAAGCGCAGCACAGCGCCTGCGGGCCAATGGCGGCTATGATACTGTGCTGATCGCTGACGGCGCACGCCTCGCAACGCAAGCCGCGGGCGAGATCAAGCGCAGCGGCGCGGAAGGCACGCGCATTATCGGCACGGAATTGTGGAGTGGCGAATCTGTCCTCACACGTTCGGGCACCGTCAACGGCGCGCTGTTCTCCGCTGTTTCGGATGGACGGTTCCAGCGCTTTTCCTCCAGTTATGAGGCGCGCTTCGGCTCCAAACCGTATCGCATCGCAACGCTCGGCTATGACTCGGTCCTCCTGACGCTGCGCATGGCGCGCGAATGGCAGGTGGGGGACACATTCCCACTGCAAAGCATCTACAACCGTCCGTTCCTTGGCGTGGACGGCGCATTCCGCTTTGGCCGCAATGGCATTGCAGAACGTGCGCTGGAAGTGCGCGAAGTTTCTGGCGGGAGCGTAAGGCCGGTTGATCCTGCACCCACCAGCTTCGGCAATTAGCGGCGCAAAAAGGGTGGCGTGTCGCTTGTGAGAACGAAGCAGGCACGCCATACCCGTAAACATGTCTGATGACCTGTTTGAAAACGCACCCGCTTCAAGTGGCGATTATGATTCCTCCTCTATCGAGGTTCTAGAGGGGCTGGAGCCGGTTCGTCGCCGGCCGGGCATGTATATCGGTGGCACAGATGACCGCGCGTTGCACCATCTGGCCGCAGAGGTTCTCGATAACTCGATGGACGAAGCGGTCGCGGGCCATGCGAACCGGATCGAGATGCGACTGCAAGAAGGCAACCGCCTGAGCATTTCGGACAATGGCCGCGGAATTCCCGTGGATGAACACCCCAAATTTCCGGGCAAGTCCACGCTCGAGGTGATCCTTTCCACGCTGCATTCCGGCGGTAAGTTTTCGGGCAAGGCCTATGCCACCAGCGGCGGCCTGCACGGCGTCGGCGTCAGCGTCGTCAACGCGCTATCGTCCAATACCCGCGTAGAGGTTGCCCGCGACAAACAGCTTTACGCGCAGGAATTTTCCAAGGGCCAGACCCTCGGGCCGATCCAGACGGTCGGCGCGGCGCCAAACCGGCGCGGTACGACAGTTACCTTCACGCCCGACACTGAAATCTTCGGTGATCGCAAGTTCAAACCCGCGCGTCTGTTCAAGCTTGCCCGATCAAAGGCGTATCTGTTTGCAGGCGTCGAAATCCGCTGGAAATGCGCCGAAAGCCTCGCGAGTGAGGATGTTCCGGCGGAGGCGACTTTCAAGTTTCCCGGCGGTCTTGCCGATCATCTTGCCGAACAGGTGGGCAAGCGCGAATGCGTTACCGCGCAGCCTTTCACCGGCCGGCAGGACTTTCCCGATGACGATGCAGGCATTTCGCAAGGCCGCGTCGAATGGGCGATCGCTTGGCCGCTTTACTCAGACGGTTCGACCAGCTGGTACTGTAACACCGTGCCCACACCGGATGGCGGCACCCACGAACAGGGCCTGCGCGCCGCTTTGACAAAAGGCCTGCGCGCGTTTGGGGAGCTTACGGGCACCAAGAAGGCGAAAGACATCACCGCTGACGACGTTATGACCGGCTCTGAAGTGATGCTGAGCGTGTTTATCCGCGATCCGCAATTCCAGTCGCAGACGAAAGACCGCCTGACCTCACCAGAGGCATCGCGCCTGGTAGAGAACGCCGTGCGCGATCATTTTGATCACTTCCTCACCGACAATATGGACCGTGGCAAAGCCCTGCTGGGCGAAGTCATGGACCGCATGGAAGAGCGGCTAAAGCGCAAGCAAGAGCGTGAGATCAAACGCAAGACCGCCACCAATGCGAAGAAACTGCGCCTGCCCGGCAAGCTCACCGATTGCTCGGGCGAAGGCGACCGCGAAACAGAACTTTTCATCGTCGAAGGGGACTCCGCTGGCGGCTCTGCCAAACAGGCGCGTGACCGCAAGACACAGGCCATCCTGCCGATCCGTGGCAAGATCCTGAACGTAGCCTCTGCCAGCGCGGACAAGATCAGAGCGAACTCCGAAATCGCTGATCTCACGCTCGCGATGGGCTGTGGCACGCGCAAGGAATGTGATCCCGAAACGCTGCGTTATGACCGCATCATCATCATGACCGATGCCGATGTAGACGGCGCGCACATTGCAACGCTGCTGATGACGTTCTTCTTTCAGGAAATGCCCGAAGTCGTCCGCCGCGGACACCTGTTCCTTGCGCAGCCGCCGCTTTATCGTCTGACAGCGGGCAAAGAGAGCCGCTATGCGCGCGATGACGAACACCGCGCGGAGCTTGAAGCGACCGTGTTCAAAGGCAAGAAGGTCGAGGTCGCCCGCTTTAAGGGGTTGGGCGAGATGAATCCGGGCCAGCTGCGCGAAACCACCATGAACCCCGATACGCGCAGCCTGATCCGCATCACCCTGCCTCAGGAATTTGAACAGCGTGCGGGAGTTAAGGAGCTGGTTATACATTTTTCGGTCATTCTCTAAATGTATCCATTGGTGATACAATTAAAATTAGATCAATCTCAGATGGGAAATGGTATCAAAGTATCATTAAATATAATAAATTACCATCAGAG
>JAXHVK010000111.1:0-9583 GCA_034211135.1 Pseudomonadota bacterium | reverse complement strand
CTGGGCGGGGAACGCCGCGGTTAGGGCGCTATCCGCGCGATATTGCGGCCGCGATCATCCTTCCTGATCGTAAGTTTCGCGCCAAAGGGTTCTCCGCTTTCAAACGCGGCTCGCGTCGCTTCGTCAGACAAGTCGGCATTGCCGACCACGCGCCCGCCTGCGCTGTCGCGCCCGATCCATACCGCCACATCGCCCTTCTTCCCGCGATTGATGGTGTATGTTTCTACTGTGGCCGACGCGGCATCACCACTGCCCGATGACACCGCATCCTTCGCTTCGGCCAGCTTTTCAAAACGGTCATTCGCAGACCAGTCCGCTGGCTCGGTCGAATAGATGCCGGTCGCATATTTGCTCATCCAGCCACCATTCGCGCCGACAAGGGCAAAGCTGCCGCGATCAGCGCGCGCACGCTCAGCCGCCTCGACAATGGCATGGGCAGAGTAATTGTTGCCTGCCCCGCCAAAAAACGGCAGCCCGCCTGTCAGCGTCAGCCCGCGCGGGTCATCAATCGCAAGGCCGAAATGGTCGATCTGGTTGAAAACCGGGATCGCAAAGCAGGAATAGAAATCGAGATAGGCCATATCCCCCATCCCTTTGCCCGTTCGCGCCAGCGCCGCCTCGACACTGGCGATGCTTGCCGGATTTGCAGCAAGATCGGGGCGCTGCGACAGTGGCAGCTCGGTCGCGGCGGAGACGGCGTGGATATGGACCCACTTTTCTTCCGGCACGCCCAGACTGCGCGCGGTTGCGATGCTGGCGATGATGATCGCGGCGGACTGGTTCACCTGATCGCGTGCAACCGTCATGCGCGTGTAAGGTTCGGCCACAATCCGGTTGCGCTCGGTTACGGTCGCCAATTCTTCGGCGCTGCGATGGACGGGTGCCGCCGCGTGGGGGTTGGCAGCTGCGACTTTGGAAAAGGGTTCGAACAATTCGCCGATCCGTTGGCGATATTCCTCTACGCTTAAACCGAGTTTGGCGCGTCTCGCATTCTCTGCCAGCGCGTACAGCGGAATAGCCCCCGTTGCGCCATGAGCGAACAGGGCAGGCTCCATCAGACCTTCAATGCCGAACCCGCGATCTTCAAAATCGCCTTCGACCTTTTCGGACCAGTCTGGCGCCTCGCCTTTCGCCGCAAGAGCAAGCGCGGTTGAAATGGCCTCTGCCCCGACAATGACAGCGCACTGGCTTTGCCCTGCCGCGATGGCGCTCGCGAATTCGCCGACAAGCTGCTGATTGGTCTGCCCGCCTGTCTGCGTCAGGATCGCGCGCGCCGGATCAGCGCCAACGCGTTTTGCCATCGCGCGCGGGATGTTCGATGCCGTTCCAAAAGGCGGTTCCTTCCCCGGACGCGACATTTCAAACGCGCGGATCGTGGCGAGCGTATCGATCGCGCCCGCCACTGATCCTGTCGCACTGCAATCGGCAATCGCCGCGGCGATGGCACGCCCGCCCAGATCCATATAGTTCAGCGCTTCGTAACCGGGTTCACCGACCCGTTCTGAATGCTGCCCTACGCCGATTATGACGGGGGTGCTGTCCGAGAGATTAGTCAACGAAGCCGTCCACACGCTCGACCACAATGGCCGGAGCCATGCCGCCAGCAGCGCACATGGTAACAAGCCCGGTTTTCAGGTCGCGGCGCTCCAGTTCGTCGATGATGGTGCCGATCAGGATTGATCCTGTCGCGCCAATCGGGTGGCCCAGAGCGATTGAGCCGCCATTGACGTTGACCTTGTCCCAATCCAGCTCAAGATCGCGCACGAACTTCGCGGCGACAACGGCAAAGGCTTCGTTGATTTCGAACAGGTCGATATCGTCGAGCGACATCTTCGCTTTCTCAAGCACCTTTTTCGCAGCGGGTACCGGCGCGTTCAGCATCAGCGTAGGATCATCGCCCATATTGGCTGTCGCAACGATACGAGCGCGCGGCTTCAGGCCGTGCTTTTCAGCGTATTCCTTTGAACACACCAGCACTGCGGCTGCGCCATCGACCACGCCCGAACTGTTCCCTGCATGGTGGAAATGCTGGATTTCGAGATCGGGGTACTTCTGATTGATCAGCCCGCGGAATGTCGTGCCGTTCTGGTCCAGCGGAACATCGGCAATCTTGGTAAAGGCAGGTTCCAGCCCCGCAAGGCTTTCCATCGTAGTCTGCGGGCGAGGATACTCCTCCCGGTCAAGGATCACAGTGCCATCATCCGCGACGACGGGCACCACGGATTTGTCAAAGCGCCCTTCGCTGATGGCTTCTGCGGCGCGCTGTTGGGAGCGGTAGCCCACTTCATCGAGTTCTTCGCGGGTGAAGCCTTCCATGGATGCAATCGCATCGCCGCAAATGCCCTGATGGCTTTGCGGATGAACGCCCTGCAACCGTTCGTTATAGCTGCCCATCATCGGCGGTTTGATACCGGCCTGCATTTTCTCACGCGTCATCGCTCCGGTCAGGCTCATCATCTCGGTGCCGCCGGCGACGACGCAGTCTTCCATTCCGCTCATGACCTGAGCCGCTGCCAGGCTGACCGAAGTGATCCCTCCTCCGCAGAACCGGTCAAGCGTCGTGCCCGAAGAGGTAATGTCATACCCGGCATCCAAAGCCGCCATGCGACCCAGATCGCCAGCCTGCATCCCGTCCTGCGTGGAAACAGACCAGATCACATCATCTACGGTCGAGGTATCAAGCTTGTTGCGCTCTGCAATCGCTTTCAGAACTGTCGCGGCCAGATGCTGCGGGTGCTGTTCTGCCAGTGCGCCCTTGCCCTGTTTGCCGATTCCACGCGGCGTTCGGACAGCGTCAATGATGTATGCTTCGGCCATTTGGGTTCCTCTCTCTCATGTTTTCGCGAAATCGCGGTTGACGCATTGGTAAAGCCCCTGCACCACTGACACAAGAATTCAGTTTCACTTAGAAATGTTAATTGGGAGAGAGATAACATGAGCGAAACGCAGGAAGTCCTTACCGAGGTAAAGGACGGCGTTCTGATCGTCACGATCAACCGGCCAGAGGCCAAGAACGCCATGACGAAAGCCGCATCAGAAGCCATTGCGGCGGCGATGGACCGGCTCGATAGCGAAGACGAATTGCGGGTCGGCATTCTGACGGGTGCGGGCGGTACTTTTTGTTCGGGCATGGACCTTAAAGGCTTCCTGCGCGGTGAAAGTCCGACTGTCGAAGGCCGCGGATTTGGCGGCGTGGTTCAGGCACCGCCTGCAAAACCGCTTATCGCTGCAGTGGAAGGCTATGCCCTCGCCGGCGGGCTTGAGCTGATGATTGCCTGCGACCTTGTCGTGGCATCCGCCGGCGCGAAATTCGGCATTCCCGAAGTGAAACGCGGGCTTGTCGCTGCAGCTGGTGGCGTGATGATGCTGCCGGATCAGATTCCGGAGCGTATCGCGATGGAACTGGCGCTTACAGGCGACTTCATCGACGCACCGCGCGCTTACGAATTGGGCCTGATCAACCAGGTCAGCGAAGGATCGGCGCTGGATGACGCGATGGCCCTTGCCGCGCGCATTGCCGCCAATGGTCCGCTTGCCGTGAAGGTTTCAAAGCAGATCGTGAAGGATTCGCGCGGTTGGGCAATGGAAGACCGTTACACCAAGCAGGCGCAGCTGATCGCTCCGGTCTTCGTTTCCGAAGACGCACGCGAAGGCGCAGCAGCCTTTGCCGAAAAACGTGCTCCGAACTGGAAAGGGAAGTAAGATGGCTGTCATCGACGTACCCCAGCCCGCCTTCATGGAAGATGAGGAAATCTCGATCTTCGCGGATGCAGTGGGCAAATTCTATCAGCAGCACGCCCCTGAGAAGCGTATCCTGAAATGGCGCGAAGACGGTCAGGTGGAACGCGAATTCTGGAATGAAGCAGGCGAAGCCGGGCTTCTGGGTGTTAGCGTACCCACGGAATATGGCGGCCATGGCGGTGATTTCCGCCACGATATGGTGGTGATTGACCAGCAGGCGAAAAACGGCGTCGAAGGCTTCGCTGCCTCGCTGCACAACACGATCATCCTGCCCTATCTCGTGCGTCACGGGACGGAAGAGCAAAAGCAGAAATACCTGCCAAAACTTGTCACCGGAGAGCTTGTCAGCGCCATCGCCATGAGCGAGCCCGATGTTGGCTCCGACCTTCAGAGCATCAAGACGACCGCGCTGAAAGACGGCAATGGCTATCGGCTCAACGGTTCGAAGACGTGGATCTCGAACGGCCAGACTGCGGATTTCATTATCGTGGTTGCCAAAACCGATCCGAATGAAGGCGCAAAGGGCATTTCCCTGATGCTGCTGGAGACGGAAGGGGCCGAAGGGTTCCAGCGTGGCAAGAAGATCGACAAGGTCGGTCTGGACGCGCAGGATACCTCTGAACTGTTTTTCGACAACGTCTTCATCCCCGGCGACAATGTGCTGGGCGGACAGGAAGGCAAAGGCTTCTACCAGTTGATGGGAGAGCTTCCGCAGGAACGTCTCGTCATCGCCATGGGCGCAATGACCGGTATTGAAAAAGCGCTCGAGGTGACGGTCGATTACGTCAAGAACCGCAAGGCTTTCGGAAAGACGATCTGGGACTTCCAGAATACGCAATTCGTCCTGGCAGACCTGAAGGCGCGTGGCACGGCTGCGCGGGTCTTCGTGAATGACTGCATCGCGAAACTGCTCGAAGGCAAACTGGATGTCGCAACTGCCAGCATGGCCAAATACTGGGTCACGGAGCTTCAGAGCGAAGTCGTTGACAAGTGCCTGCAATTCCACGGCGGTGCCGGTTACACCAATGAATATGCCATTGGCCGGATGTATCGCGACACCCGTATTGCGCGCATTTACGGCGGATCGAACGAGATCATGAAGATGCTGATCGCACGCAGCATGTAATCAGGCATCGGGTGTGCGCCCAGCCAAAGCCGCGCACACCCGGTGCCCGCTATTGGTGCCAAATGGCGCAACACTGAAACGAAAAAGGCGGCCCGGTTTCCCGAGCCGCCCTTTTTGTGTCTGGTGACAGTCTGCGTTGAGCTTAGAACTCGGTCCGCAGGGTCACACCGTAAGTTGCCGGCTCCTGAGCGAAGGCAGAACGGGCGCTGAATCCCGGATTACCGCGCAGGGTGGTGTTGAAGGTCACACCGCGGGTCACAACGTCCGTGATGTTGTTACCCCAGACTTCGAGCGTCCAGCTCTTGTCTTCGGCACCGATACCGGCGCGCAGGTTGATCTTCGTGTTGCCGTCCTGAACATCGAACGGAAGCAGGATTGTGCCGTTGCTGCCCGGATTGCTTGCCTGCGTGGACGTACGACGGTCGCTTTCGGTGCGGATCTGGCCGGAAAGGAAGCCGGTCAGGTTGCTGCCGATGTCACGTTCGTAGTTCGCGCCGACAATTGCGACCCATGCCGGAGCATTTGTGAGATCATTGCCGCACAGCTCTGTCACCTGAGCAAAGGTGATATCGCCTGCACAATCATCCGGATAGGCTGCATCCGTGTAGGTCAGTCCGACGTTGAAGGTCAGGTTGTTGTCCGGACGAATGATCGATTCCAGCTCGAAACCCTGGCTGACCGCTTCGGGAACGTTGAACGTCTGGAAAGCCGCGCCAGTGAATTCGAGGATCTGAAGGTTCGAAAACTCCTCACGGAAGATCGCGAGGTTCGCAGTCACCGCATCATCAAGGAATTGCGCCTTGATACCCAGTTCGTAGGCATCGACCTCTTCCGAAAGGAAGGTCGGATCAGCGCCGCCGATGGCAGCCGTCACGTCGAGGTTGATACCGCCAGCCTTATATCCGTGGGTGAAGCTCGCATACATCGAGATCGGAGCATCGAACTCATAGGCGATCTTGCCGGTGTAGATCAGTTCTTCATCGCTGAAAGTGGCCTGATATTCCTGAGGCAACGGCAGCGTAGCCGTGCCTACAGCCGGAGCGGTAAAGCCAAAGCAGCCGAGACCGATGACGACAGGAACCGCAGCGCCCGGGATCAGACCCGCATTAAGCCGCTGAAGTCCCGAAAGACATGCCGGGTTGTTCGATGCCAGCTGTGTGTAACCGCCAGACTTCGTTTCGTCCGAATAGCGCAGGCCAACCGTGAATTTCAGCCCATCCGCCACTTCAAGCGTATTGTGCGTGAAGATCGACCAGCTTTCGGCATCCTGATTGTACTGGTTGGTGGCTGTCGTGCCGTTCGGGCTGACCCCCGTCAGCAATGCAATCGGTGCCGGACCAAGAGTACCGCCAGCAAAAGCGCCGTAAAGAAGATCAGCATCCGGCCCGAGCGAGAAGTCAGTCGTCGACTGGATTTCCTCGTCTGAATAATAGCCGCCGATCAACCACTGAAGCGAACCGCCAAACGCTTCGCCCTGAATACGCAATTCGTGCGTCTGCGTGGTGATTTCAGTGCGCAGATCATCCACATCGAAGAAATCCAGACCCGAGAAATCGGTGTCGTAGTTTTCGTTCGAACGGAAATCGCGATAGGAACCGATATAGATAAGGTCCGCATTGTCGCCAAGCGGCACCTCAATCTCGCCAGTGATGCCCCACTGATCGACATCGGCGCGCGGCACACGGTTGGCCGTTGCCGTCAGATCGGACAGAGCATCGCGCGCCGTTTCCGCATCAAAGGCTGTGGTTGCAACGATCGGGTGGGCATTGCCACCACGCGCACCGCCGCCAAGAGCCGCGAAAACGCCGTTCACTTCAGCCGGTGATGCCAGCAGCTCAATCGGGCTACAGCACTGGTTTTCATTGGCAGAGTAATCGAACATCAGGCGCGCACGAACGCCGCCTTCACTTTCGTAACCCAGCTGACCGCGGACAAGATACTGGTCAATCACATTCGATTCGCCGATCTTGTTACCGGTTGAATCAACGACATCGATAAAGCCATCGCGGTTGCGATAAGCGCCGGTCAGGCGCAGAGCCAGCGTGTCTTCGACCAGCGGAGCGTTAACCGCGCCCTGCACGTTGATGAGATCGAAATTGCCGTAAGTAGCGTTGGCAAATCCACCAAACTCGGTAACGTCGGGGCGGTTGGTTGTGATGTTCAGAGCACCCGCCGACGTGTTGCGACCGAACAGCGTACCCTGCGGACCACGCAGAACCTCAACCCGTTCAATGTCGACAAATTCGCTCAGCGCAACGCCGGGGCGCGACTGGTAGGCACCATCAATAAAGATGCCGACCGCGCTTTCAAAGCCGATATTGTTCGATGTGGTACCAACACCACGGATACGCAGAACGACTGAGCCGGATGCGATCTGTGCATTCGAAGTCGAGAAACTGGGCGAAACCTGCGTGATGTTCTGAACGTTGACCACGCCCTGCTTATCAAGCTGTTCCTGCCCGACTGCGGTAACCGCGATTGGAATATCCTGAAGGTTTTCCGCGCGGCGGGTGGCTGTCACGATAATTACGCTGTCATCAGCATCAGGTGCTTCAAGAGCAGTTTCACTATCTTGCGCGAAAGCGGGAACCGTAAACGAACTACAGGCCATTAGGCCAGCAGCATAAGCTGCAAGCTTGCGTGTCATATATTTTCCTCTCCACAATCCCGGTGCCTGTTTTCAGGCTTTTCCCTTGGATAGGGTGGAGACTATCAGCGCTTTACCGACTGGCAAGACTTGCAAGTTTGTTCTGCGCAAATTGTAGCAAAAATATCACATTTGATGCTGCGGCGCAGCATTATTGCGCAACATGGCAATTCTCACAGGCCAACGCGAACGCCAAACCAGATCGTTCGCGGAACACCCAGATCAATCGCACCGCCGGAATTGCGTGTGACGATTTCTTCGTCGAGCAGGTTTTCAGCCCGCAGCACCACAGAAACACCATCAAACACAGGAGCGCTTGCGAACAGATCGATGGTTGTCGCTGATGGCAGCACGTCGGTTTCCTGATCGTCTTCGAATTGCGAGGCGGTGTGGCGCAGGGTGCCTGATACTCGCCAACCTTCCGCCGGCTGCCATGCCAGCGTCGTCGAAGCTGAAAACTCGGGCGTTTGTGGCGGCCGGTTTCCATCCAGCGCCACAGATGCCCCCTGACCGTCAATCGTTGCATCAGTATAGGCGAGCGACGCATCAAGGCTGACTTGCCCCAGTATCAGAACGCCGCTTGCCTCAATCCCCTGCGCATTGATTGCAGGAAGGTTCTGCCGCTGGCGAAGATTGGGGGCGAGCGTTACGTTCGCAATCGCGTTCTCGACACGGTTATCGAACGCGGTAATCGAAAGGGTCGCGTTTGAAGTCGGGTACCAGTCCAGCCCGACTTCGAACCCTTCCAACCTTTCATTCTCAAGCGCGGCATTCGCCTGCGTCACGACCGGGAAGACGACGAAGGGACGATACAGCTCGTTCAGGGTTGGCAGCCGAACACCGGTATACGCGGCCGCGCGCAGTTCCAGCTGGCGCGTCGCATTAAACAGCGCCCCTGCGCGCCAGTTTACTGCCCAGTCCGAACGATCAGCAGCAATCGTCTCACTCACCAAAACGCCGCTGGCATCGACCGCTCTGAAAAAACCATCATCAATGCGCGTGTGGTCTGCGCGCAAGCCGCCTGTCAGCAGAAGCGGGCCGATCTGCCAGTCATCCTCGACAAACAGGCCCAGATTGCTGGTATTGCCCCCGGCCCGGCGGCGTTCGCGCAACAGACCGGAGAAAGCGCTGATGGCGTTTTCCTGCAATTCGCCTTCTGCACGCCGGTAATCGACACCGATGCGCACATCATGCGCTTCACTGATCGGCGGACGCACTTCCAGCTTGCCGCCAACGCCGGTGGAAGGCGTGTTGCGCTGGTCCAGCACGGGCACAAAGCGGGTGGAGGAAATGATGACATTGTTGAAATTGCGCGCCTGGACATAGGCCAGCGCGTCAAACTTCCATTCGCCACGGCCGATGAAGCGGACGCTTGCGTCTTGCCCTTCGATCATCGAATCGGCACCATCAAAGCGCAAAGTCCGCGCATCTTCGAACAGGCTGACACGCGCCTGCACTTCGACATCGCGACTGATCGGGGCAACGCCTCTCACGCCCACCTGCCAGCTATCGAACGCAGCGCGAGCACTTGCGGGCGCACGCTGGTCTTGCGGAGTGGTGAAAAAGCCCTGCCCGCGATCCCAACGGCCACTGACCGTCGCAAACCCGCTGCCAAGGCGCTGTGTCAAAGCAGCGCTTGCCTCTGTTTCCTCGCGGTCATTTACAAGGAGGCTGCCACGAAAGCCGCCAAGAGTTTCCGGCCCTGCGCTTTCCAACTCGATCGTTCCCGCCAGCGCGCCTGATCCAAACGGACCGGAACCGCCCCCTCTGGTGACGCGGATACGCTCAAGCGTGTCAGGCTGGAGTGAGGAAAGCGGAATATAGCCAAAGAACGGATCAGCCACCGGAACGCCATCCAGCAGCACCAGCGCGCGGCTTGTCGCGTTTCCTCCCAACGCCCGCAGGGTAACGCCCTGTGCGGTCGGGTTGGAGGAACGGCTGTCTGATCGGCGGAACTGCTGGAAGCCCGCGACATTGCGCAATACATCATCAATCCGGCCTGATGAGCTGGCGATAATCTGCTCTCGCGGGATTTCGCTTGTCGCATAGACACCGATGGACAGCGCCTG
>JAXHVK010000110.1:0-9669 GCA_034211135.1 Pseudomonadota bacterium | reverse complement strand
AGAAGAAGCCATCAACCAGCGAATTGCTCGACTGGCTCAAGTTGCTTCTTAACGAAGACATGCCGCTTGAAACGCTTCAGGATGCGAACCCGAACAATGCAATCCCGCCGCTGCACGGCGCCTTGCTCAAGAACGAGCAGGATGTGATGATGTTCGAACGGCTTGCCTTTATGGCCCGTCGCAACCCGACCTGATCAATCAGCTCAGGCGGAAGGCTTCGATGCCTTCGAAGACATAAGCGCATTTCAGGTCGCCCCAGCGGCGGCCCTGAAAGCGCAGCGGTACGTAAACGCAGCGCACAACCTGGCTACCACCGGATGCAGTTGGCTGGCGGAATACCGAGAGGCGATAGGACGCGTTGCTTTTCAACGCCACGCGGTCCGCTTCGTCCATCAGGATCAGGCCATTGCGGCAGAACTGCCTGTCATGTTCGTAATCGCCGGTCGGCTTTTGCGCGTAACGGTCGATGTGCGTCGGCATAAAACCATCGGCATTGGCGCAAACGGTTGCGACAATGTCATCCACACTATCGGTTGCCTGATCAATGATCGGCTTCCAGACGCTCTTGGCAAAGGGTGATAGCGAAGTGGTAAAGCGTTCGGGATCTGATCCAGGAATACGCTGGTAATCGGTATCGAACAACGCGCCCTCGCTCAGCGTCTTGGCTGAAAGCGCCTCTTCGGTCGCGGTGATGATCTTGCGCGCATATTCCATCGCATGTTCCGCCATCAAACCGTCGCGCGGCGACAGCCCGGCCCGCACTAGGCCGTCAAACATATCATTGGCGACGCCTTCAAGACCCGTCACTTCGCGTTGTGCCTGGGCAAGCTGGCCTTCGTTTTCCTTAGTCACGCGATCATAGCTGGTAAGGACATCCTGCACCGCGTTGACGTGACCGCTGATCGTTCCGGTAGAGCGCGCAATCACATCGTTCTGCTTGTCGACTTCCTCAACAAGCTCTCCGACGCTGGCGATGGTATTTTCGATTTGCGCGACAGACGCCTTTGCATCGCCGCTGGCTTCGCTTCCGGCCTCAATCCGATCAATCACAACGGCGGCTTCTTCGCCTAACGCGTCAATCGTCTGGGAAATTTCTTCGGTAGCCTTGCGGGTGTCGTTGGCGAGGCTTTTGACTTCGCTGGCGACCACCGCAAATGTGCGGCCCGCATCGCCTGCGCGCATTGCTTCGATTGTCGCGTTGAGGGCGAGAATATTCGTCGTCTCGGCGATGTCATCAATATCCTGGGCGCTGCGTTTCACCTGCTCCATGGCCGCGGAAAAGCTGGTGACATGCTGGCCCAGCGTATCGACCATCTCGAGAAGTGTGTTGATCTGGTTCAGCGACGACTGGATCAACGAAGTGCCCTCGCCCAGCCTTTCAATCGCCCGCTCGGACAACAGACGCGCTTCGTCGCTCGCTTCAGAAACCTTGGCCTGATCCGCTTCGAGAGCTGCAACCGTGCCCTGCAGCGCATCATGTTCACGGCGGAGTTGTTCCGAGGACCGGATGACCGTTTCCACCACTCCGGCGACTTCGGAGCAGCCGACAGTAACCGCGCCGCAGCTTTCCGGTATCTGTTCCAGTGCCGCAGCATTCTGCGTGTCGATGGCAATGGGCTTCATTATTCCGCAGTTCCTTAGACAGTGCTTTAAATCAGCAGTGCGTTTCTCAAGTGGAAGTAACGAAGCGTAGTTATCAAAGCCTTAAGCAGTGCATCATCCGGCACAATTTTTCCGCCCTGTTTGCGGGGCCATAAACGGGGGGTAGCGCACCGCCTCGACGCTCGCTAAGCAACGTCCATGTTTTTCAACTTCACCGAAGAGCTTCGCAGCGCAGGCATTGGCGCAAGTTTCAAAGAACACCTGACCCTGCTCGAAGCGTTGGATAAAGACGTTATCGAACAGACGCCTGAGGCGTTCTATTACCTCTCCCGCGCGACTTTCGTGAAGGATGAAGGGCTGCTCGACCGTTTTGATCAGGTGTTCCAAAAGGTCTTCAAAGGCATCATGTCCGATTACGGGCAGAACCCCGTCGACATCCCCGAAGACTGGTTGAAATCCGTCGCTGAAAAATTCCTCTCAGAAGAGGAAATGGCAGAGATTGAGAAGCTCGGCGACTGGGACGAAATCATGGAGACGCTGAAGAAGCGGCTCGAAGAACAGGAAAAACGCCACGAAGGCGGCAACAAATGGATCGGCACGGGCGGACCATCGCCCTTTGGCAATTCGGGCTACAACCCCGAAGGCGTGCGGATCGGCGGTGAAAGCCGGCACAAGAAAGCCGTAAAGGTCTGGGAAAAGCGCGAGTTCAAGAATCTCGACAACACAAAAGAGCTTGGCACCCGCAACATCAAGATGGCGCTGCGCCGCCTCCGCCGGTTTGCGCGGGAAGGCAATCCCGATCAGCTTGATCTGGATGCAACCATCGAAGGCACGGCCAAGCAGGGCTGGCTCGACATCCACATGCGCCCGGAACGCCGCAATGCGGTGAAACTGCTGCTCTTCCTTGACGTCGGCGGATCAATGGACCCGTTCATCAAGCTTGTCGAAGAGCTGTTCAGCGCGGCAACGGCGGAATTCAAGAACCTTGAGTTCTTCTATTTCCACAACTGTCTTTACGAAGGCGTTTGGAAGGACAACCGCCGCCGCTGGTCAGAACGGACCAATACGTGGGACGTGCTTCACAAATACGGCCATGACTACAAAGTCGTGTTTGTCGGGGACGCTGCGATGAGCCCTTACGAGATCACCCATGCGGGCGGCAGTGTCGAGCACATGAACGAAGAAGCCGGCGCCACCTGGATGCAGCGTGTCACCAACACCTATCCGGCAACCATCTGGCTGAACCCTGTGCCGGAAAAGCAGTGGGGTTACTCACAATCGACCAAAATGCTCAAACAGCTGGTCGATGACCGTATGTATCCGCTGACCTTGGAAGGGCTGGACGATGCAATGCGGGAGCTCAGCCGGAAACAAGGTCACTAAGCCCGAGGTTCCGAACTGAATTGCTGCTTAATTTCAATTAGTAAAGCAGGAAATCTCGCACGCTTTGCACCCATACCGCTTCGTCATGAGCGGCCGCGGCATCGAGGTCATCTGGTGTTGCACCGGGGTTGTCCACCCATTCGCGCAAGGATGGCCCGCCATTGATCACGTCAATGGCGAGAACGTCATTGGTGTATTCGTATTTGAAGTCCGTGCCACGCCACAGGTCATAATCTGGATAAAGCGTGCGGATCGCTTTGAAAGCAAGCGCCTGCATCCGCCAGGGTTTAAACAGATCGTGACGATAATCCGGACCTTCTGCGTGTATCATCAATGCGTTACACAGCTTTCCTTGGTGTTTGTGGAAAGTCGGTTCGAACCAGCAATCGCGTACTCTGGCACCGTCGCACCATTCCGGTGCCATCTTGCGCATCAGCTTCCACACGCCCTTTGCATCGACATCCGGCGCGCCGAACAGAACTTCGAGCGGGCGGGTCGTTCCGCGCCCCTCACTCAGATTTGCTCCTTCGAGCATGACCGTGCCAGCATAACAACGCGCCATGTTCAGGCCGGCGGCGTTGGGTGACGGATTGATCCAGATGCGGCTTGCAGGCCAGCCATAGCCGCTGGCGATGGCGGAGGAAGCTTCGTCAGGCTGCCAATTCTCCATCGTAACGACCTGATATTCCACATCAAGATCAAAGTGAGAGACGAACCAGTGCCCCATCTCTCCCATTGTCAGACCGTGACGCATCGGCATGGGCGCTGCGCCAACAAAACTCTCATGCCCGGGAACCAGCATCGTTCCTTCTACAGGACGTCCCGCAGGATTGGGTCGGTCCAGTACCCATACCGATTTATCCACCTTGGCCGCTTCCTCCAGCAGGTAAAGCAGGGTTGTGACAAAGGTGTAGATGCGGCAACCAAGATCCTGAAGATCATACAAAAAGACGTCCGCACTCGCCATCATGTTCGCGGTCGGGCGGCGCACTTCGCCATACAGGGAAAAGACGGGTATGCCGTATTGTGCGTCCATTTCGTCCGCGGTTTCGACCATGTTGTCCTGCTTGTCCCCTTTCAGCCCGTGCTGCGGGCCAAAGGCGCTGGTGACATTCACCCCCGCTTCGATCAGCGCATCAAGGCTGTGGGTCAGGTCTTCGGTAACACTTGCTGGATGGGCGATGAGTGCAACACGTTTGCCCTTCAATTGTTCTAACAAGACAGGATCGGCGATCAGCCGGTCGATTCCAAATTTCACAGATGAAGTCATGGCATTGGGGTTGGAACAGCATGAAGCCAAACGCAACACTTTGCTTGGAACCACAGGCACAGAAAGTGACTTGTTAGAGTATGGACTACACCGCCCTCACCTTCGCGTTGCTTTATGGCATTGGCCTCAACCTTGCCGGAGGGCTGCTGACCGACATTGGCGAATGGTATCAGAAACTGAACAAACCGTGGTTCCAACCGCCAGGCTGGGCGTTTGCGCCAGCGTGGACGATTATTCTGGGGCTTGCCGGTTGGGCGCTTTACATCGGGTGGACCAGGTCGGACGGCGCGCAGTTCAACGCAATCGTGTCGGCGTTCGCAATCAACGCGATCCTGCACTTCTTGTGGTCCCCGCTGTTCTTCACCTTCAAGCGGCCCGACCTGTCATTCCTTGAAAACTTCGCGCTGATTGCATCATGTGTAGCGCTGATAATCGTGCTGGCGCCCGTGTCGGAATTCGCCGCATGGCTGATAGTGCCCTATCTGGCGTGGACCTGTTTTGCGCAAATGATCAATTTCGGCGTCCTGAAGCTCAACGGGCCGTTCGGTCAGGACGCGCCCGAAGCTTAACGCTCGACAATCAGCTGGCGGCACGCTTCTGAGTGGAATTCAGGCTTTCCGGGCGGAAATGCCAAAGCCCAGAATTGCAATGCGCCGTCCTCATGCTCAACGATAGCATTAAGCGCCACCTGAGCAGGTGCAGGCAATTCAGCCGCAATGCTCGCCTTCAATACGAGTTCTCCGACGCCATCGTTCTCGGAGTGCGAGCATGAAAGGGCAATCGCATCCACCGGCGCATCGCGCATCCCTTCGCGAAAGGCGTCAAAGTCGTACGCTGCCCAACGGCTTGAAGGAGACAGGTTGAATTCGCGGTAATATGTGCCGCCAATCGGCTGCCAGAAAATCTCGAAACAGGTAGTCTTCCACAGATTGTCCATCCGCACAGAAGGCGCGGGCTCGGGCACCTTGATCCCGCTAATCCGTCCATCAAGCCGGAATTGCGCCTCGCATCCGGTGGCTGTGGGCTGGATTTGCGCGGTTACCGAACGGATCAGGCCAAGGTCGCAGGTCTGGTGAAGCATCAGTGGTTGCATGACCATGCTCTATCGCCGAGCACATCCAATCGGGCAAGACACTTCCCGCGCCAGCCCTGCCCTGTTAAGCGGCGCGCGTTATGACAAGTTTCGAATCCGATCTGATGCGCATCCTTGATGAGCGCGGCTACATCCACCAGACCACTGATGCGGGCGCGCTTGATGCGCTGGCGAGCAAGCAGATCGTGCCCGGCTATATCGGTTTCGATGCGACTGCGCCCTCTCTCCACGTGGGAAGTCTGGTCCAGATCATGATGCTGCGGCGGCTACAGCAGGCCGGTCACAAACCGATTGTCGTCATGGGCGGCGGCACGACCAAGATCGGCGATCCTTCGGGCAAGGATGAAAGCCGCCAGATGCTGACCCCGGCAATCATCGACGACAATATCGCATCGATCCGGACCGTTTTCGAACGTCTGCTGACATTCGGTGATGGGCCGACCGATGCTGTGATGGTCAACAATGACGAATGGCTTTCCGCCCTCGGCTATGTCGAATTGCTGCGCGATGTTGGTCCGCACTTCACGATCAACCGGATGCTGACTTTCGATTCCGTGAAGCTGCGCCTTGATCGGGAACAGCCGCTCACCTTCCTCGAATTCAATTACATGATCCTGCAAGCCTATGACTTTGTCGAACTGGCGCGGCGTTATGATTGCCGCCTGCAGATGGGCGGAAGCGATCAGTGGGGCAATATCGTCAACGGTATGGAACTGGGCCGCAGGCTGGAAAGCCGCGAACTGTTCGGTCTCACCACGCCCTTGCTGACAACCGCAGACGGCGCAAAAATGGGCAAGACGGCAAGCGGCGCTGTCTGGCTGAACGAAGCGCAACTGCCCGCCTATGATTTCTGGCAATACTGGCGCAACACCGATGATCGTGATGTTGGCCGCTTCCTGCGCCTGTTTACCGATCTACCGCTGGATGAAATCGCGCGCCTTGAAGCGCTTGAAGGCGCTGAAATCAACGATGCCAAGGTCGCTCTCGCGAATGCGGTAACCGCTCTCGTGCGCGGAGAAGACGCGGCAAAGGCGGCAGAGGCAACCGCGCGCGAGACGTTTGCAGGCGGCGGTGCCGGTGATGATTTGCCCACGATCAGTGTCGGGGCAGACGGGATGCGGATCGGCGCGGTTCTGACAGAACTGGGCTTCACTTCATCCAATGGAGAGGCGAAACGCAAACTGGCGGAAGGCGCGGTGAAGCTGGATGGAGAGACTGTTAATGACCCCGGCTTTGTCGTCACAATCGACAATGAAGCCTCTGTCAAACTCAGCCTGGGCAAGAAAAAGCACGCGATAATTACAGCTTAACGGTATTCGGCGGTCGGCGGTCGGCGGGCCAAGTCCTTACCAGCGCGTAAACCATCGCATTTTACCAAATGTCAGCCTTTATCACGCATTAGTACTCACCTAGGGCAATTAGGAGGGTCGCGAACCGTGACAGCAGGTGCAAGTCTTAGCGTAACTGATATGCGCCGTGCTGCGCGTCATCCAGTCGACTTCCCCGTCATCGTGGAGCATTTTGCTCGCGGTGATCTTGAACTGCATGTGAGCAATCTGTCTGCGCACGGCTTTATGGTCGATGATGCGCAACAGCTTTCTCGCGGTGATCGTGTAATCATCCGCCTGCCGATTGTGGGCCGGATCGAAGCCTATGTGATCTGGACGCGCGACGAACGCGCCGGTTTCCAGTTCGAACGCATCATCCGTCTTGATGATTTCATGGCCATTATCGACACCTTGCAGCCCAACCCGCGCCTGCGCCGTAAACGTTGATTCATAGGCAGGCTTACGCCGCATCAAAATTCGCTACCTTGGCAGACGGTTAAGCGCCTGCCATTGGCGATGGCGTGACCAACGCAGACAGCCCCTTACCCGGCACATCATCCGCCGGGCCGACACACCCTATTCACGTCCACAATTTCCGCGCATATCTGACATCGCGGTTTGCCATGACGCTTGGCCAGTATGCGATGATCCTGATCATCGGTTGGCAGGTCTATAACCTTGCGCGCGACGCGGGCATGTCGATTGCCGAAGCATCCGGTCAGCTTGCCCTGATCGGGCTATTTCAATTCCTGCCGCTATTCGTTCTGACACCGTTCACCGGCCTTGCCGCTGACAGGTTTGATCGGCGGCTCATCGGCCTGCTTACGATCTTCCTCCAGCTTGGCTGCGCGCTGGCTCTGGCGTGGTCGACATGGAGCGGGCAGATATCGTTCGCCGTGCTTTATTGTGTTGCGATTGTGCTGGGAATTGCCCGCGGCTTTGCCGGGCCTGCCCTCTCGGCGCTTGCTCCGAACCTTGTTCCGAAAGCATTGTTGCCAACAGCCATCGCGGTTTCGACCGTTGCCTGGCAGATGGGCTCTATTCTCGGAGCGGCACTGGGGGGCTATCTCTATTCCCTAGCCCCGTCCCTACCCTATTTCGCGGCTTCCGGACTGTTCGCGCTGGGCTTTGTGTGTCTGGCTCTCGTGGGCAAAGTGCCACAACCCACCATGCGCAAGGATCAGCGCCCGATTGGCCAGATTGTTGACGGGATGCGTTATGTCGTGCGCAACAAGATGGTGCTGGGCGCGATTACGCTCGATCTGTTCGCGGTCTTTCTGGCGGGTGCGAATGCGCTTTTGCCGGTATTTGCGCGCGACATTCTCCAAGTCGGCGAGACGGGGCTTGCCCAACTGGCAATGGCACCGGGTATCGGCGCTGCGCTGACAGCGGCCTATTTCTCTTTCAGGCCGCTCAAAACGAATGTCGGGCCGAAAATGCTTATCGCAGTCTTCGTGTTCGGGCTTGCCACGATCCTCTTCGCATTTTCGCGCTCCATGGCGCTTAGTCTCGCCATGTTGTTCATCATCGGATCGGCTGACATGTTCAGCGTGTATGTCAGACAATCGCTGATCCAGCTGCACACTCCCGACGAAAAGCGCGGCCGCGTATCCTCGGTCAGTATGCTGACGATCAGCGCATCGAATGAAGGCGGCGATGCTTTTTCTGGCACGCTTGCCTATGTGATCGGCCCGGTTGCGGCTCTGGTCGCTGGTGGAGCCGGAGCGATTGCTACGGTCCTGTTATGGACCCGCGTGTTTCCCGTTCTTTGGTCGACTAAGACCTTCGATCCGCCCGAAGACCTGCTAAGACACGAAAAAGATCCCGTTCCCCAAGGAGAGTGAAATGAAAGCCGCGAGCATTCTGGAAACCATCGGCAACACCCCTCACGTCAGACTGGCGAGGCTGTTTCCCGATCACGAAGTCTGGTTGAAATCGGAACGGTCCAATCCCGGCGGTTCGATCAAGGATCGTATAGCGCTGGCGATGGTCGAGGATGCGGAGGCTTCGGGCAAACTCCAACCGGGTGGCACGATTGTCGAACCCACCAGCGGGAACACCGGCATCGGCCTTGCCATGGTGGCAGCGGTCAAGGGTTACAAGCTGGTGCTGGTCATGCCTGAAAGCATGTCCATCGAACGCCGTCGCCTGATGCTTGCCTATGGCGCGACATTTGATCTGACGCCCAAGGAAAAGGGCATGAAAGGCGCCATTGAGCGCGCGACGGAGCTGGTTGAAAGCACCGAAGGCGCATGGATGCCCAGCCAATTTGAAAACCCCGCCAATGTGAACGTCCATGTACGCACCACCGCTCAGGAAATCCTGACAGATTTCGCAGATGATCCGGTTGATGTGATGATCACAGGTGTTGGCACGGGCGGGCACCTGACGGGCTGCGCCGAAGAACTGAAACGTCACTGGTCGGGCTTTAAAGCCTATGGCGTTGAGCCAGAGGCATCGCCGGTCATCAATGGCGGCCAGCCTGGCCCTCACCCCATTCAGGGGATCGGCGCAGGCTTCATTCCCGGCAATTTGCACACCGATGCGATTGACGGTGCGATCACCGTTGGTGCGGAAGAAGCGAAGGAAATGGCTCGCCGTGCCGCAGCAGAGGAAGGGATGCTGATCGGTATTTCTTCAGGGGCGACGCTTGCCGCGATTGCGAAAAAGCTGCCCGACCTGCCTGCCGGCTCGCGCGTGCTTGGCTTTAACTACGATACGGGCGAACGGTATCTGTCTGTGCCGGATTTCCTGCCTGTCGAGTAAAGCTGGTTCAATCAGACAACCATACGGAAAAGGCCCGGAAGCGCGAACTTCCGGGCCTTTTCTTTGTTCATGATCCCGTGATCAAGCAGCGGTGGCGAATGCCTCTTCGCTCAGCTTCATCATGTTCTCGCTGCCAGCTTCCAGCTTGCGACGCAGAGCGCCGGCATCCGGAAGGTAACGCTCGGCATAGTAAGCAGCCGACGTCAGCTTCGCTTCGTAGAAGGCCG
>JAXHVK010000109.1:0-9734 GCA_034211135.1 Pseudomonadota bacterium | reverse complement strand
GGAATGCTCCAATTGCCATACGCTGGCAGACGACAAGGTCGGCTTCAAACCTGTCGAGATGGAGGCATCGTGCGAAAGCTGTCACAGCCTTGTCTCGGGCGTGTCCGGTTCGGGCTTCACTTCGCTGCGGCACGGCGATGTGGACGATTTGATGGAAGACCTCGCCAATATTGATCGCGGGCCCAGCCGCGCCGTTGTCACGGGCCGTTCGCGCCCCGGCCAGTTTGCGCGCGGTGGCACCTATGCGGTGAACTTCGGACGCCCTGCATCCTCTCTTATCGCGGTCAATCGTGCGCTGTTGCCCGGCGGCGTGTGCGGTGACTGCCACATTGCAACACGCGAAGGCGGGCGGCCCGATCTGATCCCCGTCAACCTGCCAGATCGTTACATGCAGCACGGCTTCTTCAGTCATAAGGCACATGAAGAAGAAAAGTGCACCGATTGCCACGAAGCGACGACTTCGAAATCGGCGGCCGACCTGCTGTTGCCCGACCTGGCCAGCTGCCGCGATTGCCACGTCGGAGCGAACCCGATCCGTTTCACCTCTACGGATGTGAAGTCGTCCTGTGCGATGTGCCACGGCTATCACACGCCGACCAATCCGTGGCCCGGCGATCATCCGATCCTGCAATCCACGCCTGAAGGCATGCGGGGCCGCGATGAAGACTCTCTTGCATCGCTTTCATCCTTGCTGAAGAAATAGACAGTTGAGGGGGGCGAGAGCATGAAAGGCACAAGGCAGAACATTCTCATCGCACAGATTACCGATACGCATGTCGGTTTTGAGCCGGAGGCCGGCGATGAAGAATTCAATTACCTGCGTTTCCGCATGGCGATTGATCATCTGCTGGAACAGCCCGTTAAGCCTGACCTGCTGCTATTGACCGGTGATCTTGCCGATAACGGCGCGCCGGAGAGTTACGAACGCTTCAAAAAAGCGCTGACCAAATGCGATTTTCCCTTCCACGTGATGACAGGCAATCACGATCACCGTGACCGCCTGCTCGAAGCCTTTCCCGATTGCCCGACAGCCGATGGTTTTGTGCAATACGCCATCGAACTGGACGGCTTGCGTCTGCTGTGCCTCGATACGTTGCAGCATGGCCGACATGGCGGTGCGTTCTGCGAAACACGCGCTGCATGGCTATCGGCGCAATTGCGCGCACATCAGGACACACCGACCTTTATCATCATGCACCATCCGCCCGTGGTCGCCGGAATAGACTGGATGGACCCACGCCCAGGCGAAGGCTGGCTGCAACGTTTCGAAGCTGCCGTCTCGGGCCACTCCCAGATCGTCGGCATCGCCTGCGGGCATCTGCACCGCCCTGTCGCAACCGTGTTCGGCGATATTCCGGTTTCGATCACACCTGCGGTTGCGCCAGCGGTCTCGCTGGATCTGCGCCCCGTGGATTTTGGCAAGGCGGACGGTCGCGGTATCGTCGATGCGGAGCCTCCGGGCTACTCGCTACATCGCTGGAGCAACGGGAAGATGGTGACGCACTTCCAGCCCGTGGGCGATTGGACACGCCTCGCGACCTATAGCGAAAACCTGATCCCCATGATGCAGGGGCTGGACGCAGAGCGGAAGTAAGACGCAGCGACTGGTGCTGGGGCTGTTGGTGCTGCATCGGGACAGTCGGTCAGACGCCCCGCTTTAAGCATTCAGTCCACGCCCAATTCTTCAGCAATTTCGGGTTCGTTGCGCCGCACATTACGCGGGGCATCCTCTGCCGCCGGATCGCTGAGACGGCCTACCCAACTACCCATATCGACTTTATCCGACACCTTCCACGGCACACCGGAGCGGGTCATGAACAGCCGCTCCATTTCGCTGCGGGTAAACGGACGCGAACCCAGACGGCCAAAGATCGCCATCTGGCCGCCCGTTTCATCCACGGCACGGTCACGATCAAGGCCTTTTGAAAGCGCAATCGCCGGGCTCTTCGTTTTTGCATAAGCGACCAGTTCAGGGACTGGCGCCGGGCTGAAGCCGTAGAAATTGCGCTGACTGTCAGGGCTGGTGAGTTGCAGAACTTTCAGCCCGTTGCGGCCATCTGCGACATAGGCAAACAGCGATGCGTTGGTCGACGCGACAATGACATCCTCGGCATCATTCAGCGCGCCGCCCAGCGTTACCTTCTGGTTGATTTTCGGGGAAAGCGGGTTGGTCACATCGAGGATAACCAGGCCATCCTGCTTTGCCGCCACATAGGCATAGGTGCGCGCGACATAGAGCCGTTTTGCGTCGGCCAGCCGCACCGTTGCCTCAGGCCGCGCGACCGGATTGCGCATGTCTGTGACATCGAACAGCTTCACGCCCTCTGCATCCGTTACCCACAGATACCGGAACTGGATCGCGCTGGAGCGGGCATCGTTCAACTGGCGCACAGCGGCCAGTCTGGGCGATTTGGGATCGGCAAGGTCCACCACCACAAGACCCGCATCCGCCGTAATATAGGCAATTTCACCGGCCAGCTGGATGTGGTTTGCCCCGTTCAGAACACCATCGGGATTCCACGCGTCAGTGCCGTCGGCATAGGCTTCACGCTTGAGCTGGTTATTGCGGAATTCGCCATCAGCCAGCGTATCGACATTAACGAGTATCAGCCCCTCCGACGCATCTGAAATCGCTGCATAGTGGTAGATCGGAAGGAAGGGTTGTTCCTGATTCAGCTCTCGCAGTTCGGGCGTTGAACGGCTGGGGGCGATTGGCTGATTGGTCGCCAGCGCCATGCAGGTCGCGTTGGACGTGCTCACATGCGTATCATGGCCCAGTGCCGAAAACGGCGCTGTGATGATGCGTTCGGAAATGCCCTTATTCGCGATGGAAGCGACGTCATAGGCGCGGAAGCCGCCGGAGCCTTCGGCAACGAACATATATTCGCCGCGCAATTGCAAACAGCCGACGCGGTCTTTGGTGCCTTCGTGGACGTTGACGAATTCCTCAAACGCCTTCGTTTCGCCCGACAGGTCCTTGTCAAAGCTTTTACCGCGCACCCATTTCTTCAGCTCACGCCCGTTCTGCTCCACATGCATGCGGTAGTAATCGGGATAGGCATATTTGTGCAGGTAGGAACCCAGCACAGCCTGCGGCTCTTCATATTCGGTGACGCGCACGGCGGTGAAGCCGTCTTCCTCGCCCGTCCAGGCGTGCATGCCGACAAAGTTCACATAGTTCGTGCCCAGCAATAGAAGCTGCGCCATGATCGCATTGTTGTCGTCCGCTTCGGACAGGTGGCAATCGGAGCAGGTCTTCGTCTCAGTCAACCGCACAGTATGCGGGAAGTGCGGCGCAAAGGCTTGCGAAGAGAAACCGATGGCACTGATCGGCGGCTGCTGCACGTAGATGCGTTCGCGGTTGATATTGGTAGAGCTCAACACCAGCGCCGATGACGAACGGACCGGAGCGGTCTGGTTGCCCTTGGTCGTCTGGTGCTTGCCCAGCTGGAACATCTGATCGCGCGCGACTTGCGGGTTATAGGTCGCAAAGTTGCGCGTCTCACCGCCTTCGTATCGGTGCGATTTGGTTTTCCAGTTTGCTTCGATAGGCAAATGGCAGCCACCGCAGCTGGTCGTCCACGACAGGTGGCAGGTAAAACATGCCATTTCCGGGTCCTGATGAGCGCGGTCATCCTCTGCCACGCCAACACCAAATTCGAAATTGCCGGTTTCAGCGCCGTATTTGCTCATTAGCTTTGCACGTGCTGCCTTGGCATTGAATTCGGGCACTTCGGGATCGACCGAGTCCTTGACCAGGCTCATCTCCCATTCGAGTTCGGGATCAACAATGGAACGCTGGATCAGGACGCGGCGGCCATCCTCTTTCTCGATCCATTCAAAGCGGCGCTGGCCATCGGGGTTGCGCAGCAGGGCAAGGTCATGGCCCTTGGGCGGGGCAGCAGGGCCGCTGGTGCGAAGCGTGGGATAGGCATCGGCAGTGCCGTGACAATCCTTACAGCCGATCTCGATCGCATTGGCGACTTCGCCGTAAAGTAGGCCATTGCCATGCGTATCCTGTTCAAAGTGGCAATCGGCGCATTGCATCCCCTTTTCGGCGTGGATGCTCATCATATGGACGGCTTTACCCGGATTGACGCCGGGTTCGACAAACCTGCCCTCGCCCTTGCGGCGCCATTTTTCGGGATCGTCATTGTCAACGATATTGCCATCCGCATCCAGCAGATTGCCTTCGCGGTCGCGTTTGAAGATGCCGCGGAAATTCCAGCCATGGCCGTGATAATCCGCGAACTGCGTATCGTTCAGGTCTTCGTTGAGGTCATAGACATTACGCAGGAAGTCCAGATCGGCCCACTTGCCACGTGGCGCGGCACCTTCGGGGTTACGCTTGATGACCTTGCGCACTTCTTCAGCCGTCGGGTATTTCTGCTCCTCGGGCCACATATGCGGGGCGTCGCTTTCGTAATCCCACATAGTGTAGCCGAGATAGGAATTCAGGAAGATATTCGGCTGGTGCATGTGGCAATTCATGCATTGCGCTGTGGGGATAGAACGGGTGAAGACGTGCTGGAGCGGATGGCCTTTTTCCTTAGGCTTCCCGTCCTTTGTCAAAAGCCCGTCTTCTTCGTTCTTCAGGCCCGCCACTGCATCGAGCGCGGGCTCTTCCTCATACACAACGCCCGGCTGTTTCAGCCCGGCATGGCCGGATGATTTTTCGGCATAGCCATCTGCCTTGCCGTATCCGTGATCGCCCTTTTCATACTTGTTTGCGATTGTCGGATCGACGGTGATGGACTGACCGTCGCGCCCGTATTTCGCGTAGATCAGCGAGTGGCGCGGTTCGCGGTCATTGGCATAGACCACATGGCAACTTGCACAGCCGGAATGGCGATAATCGCCCGGCTGATCGTTTGTGCCCATGAACCATGTAAACGGATCGTTGAGGCGGGTCTTGTGAATGTTAAGAGCCGGAATTGCGACGCGTAGGCCGGTGCCGGGGCCGCGGTTTGACTGTTTGAGATCTGGCCGCCCGGGTTCTTCCAGCCGCTGTATCTGGCCTGTCGGATTAGGCAGGCCGATTTCGGGAAACTGCGAATTGATAGTGCGCCCGCCGCGTTCAAACACGCGGAAGATATCGCCCGGAGGGATCACGTGCCAGGTCGGCAGCGGATACATCGTCGCCAGAACACCGCGCTTTTTCTGCGCTTCGGTCAGCTCGCCGCTTGGCCCGGTGGGAGTATCAAGCTTCGCCGGCTCGCCATTGCGGGTATATGCCTCCCCCAACAGATAGTTTTTAAAGGGCAGGATGCCGTTGTTGTAACTCGCCCCGCCCCACAGCATCGCACCGGTCGCCATGATGGACCGCTCAGCCGATTCAATCGCCTGTATATGGCACGATCCGCAAGCCTCGCGCGCGACGCGATAGTCCGACGGGTTCACAAACTTCACATATTCCGGCGATTCCTTGTTCAGCAGGGCATAGGAACGCTTCGGATTGGCAGAAGACGGCCAGTGCCAGCTCTTGGGATATTTCGGCAGGACATGCGCCTTGTCGCGTGCGGCGACATAGTCGGGATGATCGTGCGGCAGCTGCGAATTGCCGCGCACATTCGCATCGCCGCCATGGCAATCCGTACAGCCCAGCCGCACAGCGGGCGTCGTGTGCATGGTCGGTGCGTCGGTCTTGATATGGCAGGTGTTGCAGCCCTCCGACTTTGCCTGCATTTCAGCAACCGATTGGCGCGCAGGCGCAGGTGGAGCGATAACGCGGGTGTAATCCCGCTTGACCGGCTTTTCCTTGTCAGCAGCCCATGCCGCCGGTTGCAGCAAGGCAACGCCCAGCATCAGCACCGCAAATGCGAGGAAGAGATGCGAAATTCCCGGCGTTGTGCGCAACAAGGTCCTGATCCCCACCATCAATATGTCAGCGTCACGTTAGCGAGCACGGAATAAAAGGCGTTGTGATTGCCCAGATTGTCGAACAGGTCCTCAAACCCGTCCCCCGGCAACAGCGCCGCTGCCGACAGGCGAAGGACGATGTTCTGGTTCGCTTTTGGCCGCCAGATCGCACTGGCGGACAGATCATAGCCGATATCTTTCGGGATCGAGCCTTCTATCCGCAGGTTTTCAAGGCTGGATGTGTTTTCGAACCACAGGTGATTGGCGTTGCCTGTCACGCGCAATTCCGGCGTCAGGTCAAAGTCCGCGCCGATCCCGAGCAGCATCGTGCCCGGATTGTTGAAATTGGACTGCCCCTGCTCTTTCGACGGGCGCAGCGCATTGAGGATACCGTTGCGATTGTTCAGTGAGACCGCGCGCCCGCCACCTGCAAACGGGATCGTCTGCCGGATCCAGTATGACGTATCAGCGCCGGCAAAGACCGGGTTTTCAAAGATCGCGTCAAAGCCGCCTTCGACATCGTCAAACGGATCGTCATCACCGCTGGCATACAGGCCGGAAAGCCGGAAGCGCATCCAGTCCTTGTCATAGCTCAGCTCTACCGCGCCGAACGTTGCGTTGATATCTGCTGGCCGGTCGGTGAAGAAGTTGTTCCGGTCTTCACCCAGCGCCCAATATGCGCTTGCCGTCAGGTTGATGCGACCAATTCGGCCATCGGCATTATAGCCGAGGTAAAACACGTCGTATTCCCGCCCGCGCAAACTGCCCAAAAGCGCAGGGCGAACGGGGAAGCCATTATCGTCAATCTCGATATCGTCAGCTTCGCGGTTGCGGTTATACGCAACAGTGATCTGGCTGGTCAGGGCAGGAATAAGAAAGTCCTGACGATAGACATTGGCAATGAAGACAAAGTCATCGCGCGGGCTCTGCACCACTGAATTCAGGCCGCTATTGGTGTCCTTCTCCAACCGCCAGAACGCACCGAGATTGAATTGCAGGCGGTTGTTGTCGCGATTGCCGAACAGGCGCACGCCCAATTGCTGGTCCTGAAACAGGAAGCCTCTGAAATCGGCCTGAAAAGGCTGAATACCTGCACGGATCGAGACAAAATCGAACCGGTCATTGTCCAGCGCTGTGAAGTGGTAATCGACAAACGCTTCCTGCACGCCAAGGAAGTGATCAAGGCGCGTCGTCCCCTTGGAAGGTTCCACGAACAGCACGCGCCGTTCCGGCACAGTGACGTAGTTGACGTTGTAAGCGAGTGTCAGCCGGTATTCGACGCTTGGCGGTTTGTATGCGGTGCTGCCTTTCAGCAGCGCAAAACCGCCGATGAATGTCTGTGACAGCACATTGCTGAAATCGTTTCCGAAAACATCGACGCGGTCGGGGTCTTCGGTTGTCTGGATACCGACGGGGATCGGGAATGTGCGCGGTTCGTAAACCGTATCGCTGATCAGATTGGCGACGAAGAACCAGTCATCACCTTTGATCGGCAGCCACGGAACCTTGTCCGGATTAATCGGGCGGTCGCCCTTATAGGTGTTCTGGTTATACGGATCGAGGATATCTTCCGTCACCAAATCAAGGCTCTGGATCAGGCGCCAGCGGTCAGGGATCGGCACCTGATCGACAGGGAAAGCCTGCGGTGGCGGTGCACGCACGGCGCCTTCGTTCGTCTGGTCTACAGGATCAGGCAGCAATCCCTGATAACCGGGCCGCATGCGCCCTTCGATAGAATTGGGATCAAGCGGGTCCGGCTGTTCCTTGCTTTGGGTATTCAGGCCTTCCGGCTGATCCTGCCCACCCTCTTTTGGAGCCGTCTCTTTGTCAGGCCGCACTGGCTGGGCATTTACCACTTCACCTGTCGCGGGCGATTGCGCCGCCTGAAAATGCGCATCCTCCACGGGGACGACGGTGTGGATCGCTATTGCGGTAGGAATGGTGATAATATCCATCGCCTACAGCCCCTCACACACATTCTGGTCTGCTGTGTCGAGGAAGGGCGCGAACGGGCAGTTCACGTATCGCAAACGCACATCGCGGCCACCCACCCGCACGACAATCCGGTCTGCACGGATATCGCGCGGCGCATTGCCGATGCCTCCACCGCCTAGACGCACACCTGCATTGTTGAGACCAAGGAAACTGATCATGTCATCCTGGTCAATCCCGTCGCCTGACACGCCCAGCCCGCCGACCAGTTGGCCTCCGCGATAGACCGGAACCGAACCGGGGAAAATCTGGATACCGTTGTCCAGCCGCGTGCCACCCGAAGCCGTCTGCGGCAATGTCGAACAACCACGCGGCGTATCGACATTGGACTGGCGCGTTACGAACGCCACGTGCTGCCCCAGATTGCCGAGGATCAAAGCTGATTGAAGGCCGGTGGAAAACGGATTGAACTGCTCAATCGGTCGCGAAAGCGGTCCGTTCGGCGTGCCTATCTCTCCGTCAGGAAAGTAAGGCCGCGACAGATTGCCGCCTGATCGGTCGGCAAAGGCGAATGTGCCTGTCAGCGCATTCTGATCGTTCAGGAAATTGCGCACACGCGCCACAAATTCGGGGACTTCGCCCTGCGCGCTGAGCATTTCGTTCGCGGCAAACGCACCGGAGAAAAAGCTGGCCGTGCGGGCCTTTTGCAGGCTGACATCAGTGCCAAAGATCGGCGCATCGGGCGAACGCACAATACCAAGGATGCGCCCACGCGTATCGACAAGGCTGATCGTGACCTGTGCGCGGCTATCCAGCGGACGACGGATTTGAGCGCGCGCACGGCTCATCACCGTAAAGGCTTCTTCCAGAATGGCGCGCGCTTCGCCTTCGGTAATGGCGGTGCCCACATCCACGCCATCGGTCCCGCCGCGCACCGGAAAACGGTTTGCGCCATTGCCATCACTGAGGACAAAGGCATCCGCGTTGGCAAACTCTGCCGCCGTCGAAGGGCGAATGCCCGATGTCTCACTGCCATAGGCCGTGCCAGCGCGAATGGTGCCATCAAAATAGCTGCGCACTTCGATCAGAGAACCTGCCGTGCCGGCAAAGCTGGCGCCTGAAACATTGGTAAGCTGGCTGAACTGCGCATCGGAAAAACGCAGCGATGTGCCATCTGCCGCTATGCGTTCAGCGCGAATGGATTGCGGCGCTTCGAACCCGACAGTTCCGGCCAGCGCGATTTTCTCATCAGCGTCATCATCGAAATCGAGCGTGTTGGGATCAAAGCCATAGACCCCGTCAGCCATCACACCGACCCCGCCGACGACAACGCCGTTCTTGTAAAGCGGGAAGCCACCTGCATCGGCGGCCAGACCAAGCGGAGAACGTTGCGGGCCGATCATGCCATCGGAGCCGCGGGCGGAAAGATCAGAACACGGCAGCTGGCTGAACTGCACCCCGAACAGCGGGCCGCTTTCCAGACCGACTGTCGTTGGTGCTGGCGGGAAATGCTCCTGCACGATCTGGCTTGCCGTGCGGGTGGAGAATGCGTTGCCGCTGCTTGAAAGATATGCGCCGGTAATCGCTTTTGCGATGGCAGCGGCTTCAGACGGCAGGTCAAAGCCCTGAATATCTATGTTGTCGCCATTCGGTGCTTCGGGCACGCGCGCAGTTCCGGGGGCGCCAGGCATCTGGAACACGCCCAATACATTGCCGACCCGGTCAACCACCGCGATCGTCGCCGCGCTGCCCTGTGCGTTCGCCTGCGCTGCGGCCTGCGCGATAATCTGCTCAACCTCCGCGACGCTCAACGCTTCCTGAGCGGGCACAGAGAAGAGATTGCCAGTCGGTGGAGGCGGCGGAGGTGGCGGCGCGGGTGGCGGATTGCCGATGCCCGGCCCCGATGGCTGGGGCGAACTGCTCCCGCCTCCACCGCATCCGGT
>JAXHVK010000108.1:0-9793 GCA_034211135.1 Pseudomonadota bacterium | reverse complement strand
ATGGTTCTAATATTGATCAGTTGATGGATACACCCTTATCGTTCATTGCGGCTGCGACTGGCCAGCAATTTGCAAGTCTAGTTTAGGTTGCGCTGGCAATTCTCGTGAGCATGTATCATGATGATCGCGAAGCTGGGAAATCAACTGGCGGTGCTTTTAATCCGATAGATGGCAAGCACGGCTGTGGTTGAGAATTCTGAGAATGGCGGTGAGGGCATGTCCGAAGAAGATCTCATCAAGCAGCAATTGGTCAAACTCTTTACCGAGGCTTTGACTTCCGAGGTTGCAAAGGACGGTCGTACGCAATTCGTTCACTCCGTCGCTGATGAATTTACCAACCAACTGGCAGAAACGATGGCGCAGCATCAGGCCGCTATGCGCGCCGATATGCAATCCTTGCGTAATGAGCTGGCGGGCGAGTTACAGAAAGAGCGTGATGCGCTGCGCAATGAAGCCGAAGCATATCGCAATGCTGCAGCGGACTTTAGGGCTCCCATTCCAAGCGGGAATCGCGATTACGCTCCGCTAGAAGATGACCACGAAATGACGGCGTTTGAGGAGCAGACGCCAAACCTTGCGCCGAAAGCGGGGCGAATGGGGCGCAGTGCCCCTGTCGCAGAAGAGCACGCTGAAGACGAAGTGGCCGCTGAAGCAGTCGAAACTGCCTCATCTTCCGATGCGATGTCGCCGTTAATCAAGTGGGGGCTGGTGGTCCTTGGTGTGGTCGTCGCAGCCCTAGTGGGCTTTCTGGCCGTTCTGGGAATTGGATCGCTAACATCGGATGCGGATGCTCAATCCGAACAATTGCTGGCGATCTGTGACGAGATTTCGCCGGAAGCTTTGGCTGATGCCGAAGGTGACGGCTCGGTCCCCGGTAACATTCAGGCAAACCTTGCTGCGGAGACTGCTACATCTCAAGGCGATGCGGCTTCTGATGGCGCTGAGGCAGGGGATCCCGTCCAATCTGCGAGAGAAGCGCAACTGGAGCGCTTGTACCAGACAGTTTGCAGCGTTCCGGCGACGGCTGAGAACGGCACAGTCCCGACGCCCGGCTTAACGTCGTCCCTCCAGACTGTGCCCGAAGCCTCCAGTGACCCGCAGACTTCGCTGCAAGTTCAGGGAAACCAGTGATCCGTTCCCAGACCTTCTAGCCATGGCATCCCTGAACCTCACCTCTTTCGTTGTCGCGCCTGAGGCGCGGGGCAGGGGGTATGAGCTATTTAGCGCTGAGCGTATCAAGGGCAGCTGGACTCTCGACATTGCGATGATGCTGCTGGCCTGGTCGCAATTGTTGCGCGATGAGGCTTTCGCCGTTTGTATTGATCTGGGTGATCAGGGCGTGGCCGTCTGCCGTGGCAGATTTATCAGGCAGCTGCCCTCCGGTGATGCAGTTGCGGTCATGCTGGGTGTGCTGCTTTCGAATGAACAGTTGGCGCAGATCGGCCATCGAACCGATCTTCTTGCATCCGCTCTGCCAGTGCCGGAGGAAAAGCCTGAGTTCCACCTTTCTCCATTCACCTATTCGCCCCAGCCTGATCCGGCAGATTTGCAGTTCCGACCCGAACTGCAACTGGGCTGGAATGACAGATATATTGAATGCACGGGCGATACCGACAGGCTCGAAATCGTTCGCATTGCGATCGGTTCGATCAGGCCCGTTGCACAGCGAAGCAGAGTAAGGTCTTGGGCCACGACTGATACGCTACCCTCGAGGGGAGCGATCAACCTTACCGGCCAGGCGCAGTTGCTTTTGGGCAGCGCGCCCGATGAGCGGCGGGTAAACTCTCTCTTGGCACAAGTGGCTGGCTCTCGTCAGAGTGATGGCAGGATTGAACATCATTTTACCCGAATTGAACCGGGTGCCGCGCCTGCCAGCTATGATGCATATTGTCTGTTGCTCAAGCTGATTGAGTCGGAAGGAGAAAACGTCGGGCAAGCGGCAGAACTTGCCTGGTCCCCGTCTTTTGCAAAAATCTCCGGGCAGGCAGTTGCTGAAAAACTGGCTCTTCAACTCGCTGGAAGGCTCAAGCTCTCCTCGACATTGCGTGTGCTTGAACGAATGCTTCAGCACGAAACGCCAGCTATTCGAGATGCAGGCGAGGCGGCGGGACTCAAGGTGCTCCAGACATTGGAGGCGCGGGAACGTCTCGATGAAAATGCACTTCCCCTGATCAAGCTCTTGCGATCCAAGTCTTCTGTGCTTGAGATAGTGTTATCGGGGCGCGGGCTGGAGCGGCAAAATACTCGCATGATCGCGGCAATTGCAGAAATTGCATCCGAGATGTTGAGGGGGCGCCCGGATACGGGCCAATTGGACCGTACTAGACTGACTGACTTTGCAGTCGAACTCTCGCGGCTTGCGACTGTTGAGAATAACTTGATTGATAGTGCTCTGGCACTCGTGCAGTCTTTGCCTGACGAATCACCGGGGGGTCTTTCGGATATGCTGACGAGCGGTACAGTGCGCGCTTTTGCGTCGAAGGGGGAGGATGCCCTTCGTGACGTTTTGCGCACTCTTGTTCGTGATGATTTTCTATCGGTCTCGAGTTTCAATACGCAAGAGCATGCAATGCAGCGAATGGCTGCGGCGATGGCTGCCTTGGGTGAATTGGATTCCCAATCATGACCGAGGAAACCCCGCTCGAAGACCAGATGAAATGCCCAAACTGTGGCGGGCGATTGGGCGATTGTGACTGCTCTCGCGAAGTCAGCGAAGCTGACATTGATACGGATCAGGTTGATGAAGCGGAGGAGGCCCCGCCATTGCCTTCTCCTGTTGATGAAGGTGAAGATATACAGACCGGGGAAGAGGAACCGGTCGAAGCCCAGCCAGAGCCAGAGCCAGAGCCAGAGCCTGCTTTGGTCAACGACACGGCTACAGCGCACAACACTGGCGAAGAAGCCGAAACCGATGATCCTTCGGATGCGCCGCTCGATATGGGGAGCGAGGCAGAGCCAGCCCAAAATGCCGTCGCAGATGACCAGCCACTGGGGTTTGAAACGCCAATCGAGACTGTTGCGCAACCCGCAGAGCAGGGGCGGGGAGCAGATGGTGGCGGCACCGCTGATACTGAAGATCAGGCCTTTCTTGATACGATGGCGGAACTTGGCGATCAGCCCAACGTGGCTCTCTTTGGGTTCAAGACAGCTGGGAAAACCTGGCTTTTGCACCGGTTGAAGCAGCACCTGTTTTCAGATCTTGGTGCGGATCTCGATCCTGATTTCGAGACGGTCCCAGAAGCTGGACAGGTTTTGCCCGGTACCAGTGTAGTTGAGTTCCACGATATCGTGTCGGCACCGCCGTGGACGATCATCGATACGCCCGGGGAGTATACCAGGCGCCTCATCGCTGGTGACGTTGAGGATATGTGGAAGCTGGTGAAGGTTCTGCAACGCGCGACTGCGGTTATCATTACCCTGCCGGCCGATACATTGGTTTTTGGCCCGCAAGTCGATGGCGAACGCGTCATGACTCCGGAGGCGCGCAGGCTGCTTGCGCAGGAGGCTTGCGGTACCGGTGCCGATCCTGCCCGCGTTCAGCAGGTTGACGATTTCATCAAAGGCATCCGGGACGACTATCTCGATATTGAACGTTTCGCCAAAGGTCTGTTCCGCGCTGCGGCGACCCTTTCTTATGTGAGGCATCATAACATCGACCCTACCGATCCGGCGGCCTATGCGGATGTCACATGGAACAAGGTGAAAAGGCATTGTGGTGATCCCGATACCTTTCAACCGATCGGCGGCAAAAGCGGCCTCGATTGTCCTGTTTTCATCGCGCTTACAAAAGCGGATCGGGTGGTAAGCGTTCTTTACGGCGATCAGGAAATTTCGGGCGCGGGCAAAATGATCAATGCCCGGCGCAAAGACATGCTGGACTGGGCCGAGACAAAAGCGCTCATGATCCTCGCGAAGAATGGCGGTCTGCTGGATGATCCCAACCAGTACCCGTTAGGCCGCCCATCCGAGTTTGTGCGCGCTCTTGCGCCTGAGTTGCATACACGTCTGGTCAAGTTCTGCCCCATGTCGCGCTTTGATTTTGTCAGTGCGTTCTTCGGGCATGATTACAGCACAACACTGCAATACGGGCATTATCGCCTTTGCCCTCAATTCGGTGTCGATCACATGTATGCATGGATCAAGGATGCGCTGGGCCTCTCGAAGAAGAGTGGCAAGCGCCGAACCCGCCAAATGCTTGCACGGCGTTTGCATTTCGCGATCCACGGTGTGCCTGCCGACAATGCTGGCGCCATTTACGGAGGCGACTGATGGCTACTCCGCTTGGCAAACGATTTGAATATTTTCTGATCTCCGACGACAAGTTCGCCGTCCTTGTTCTGCCGATCCTCGCATTCGTTTTCAGTTTTGCCGCGCTTTACGGGGCGGGTGCGTTCGGGAAACCTGACCTGACTGTCGGGCAGTTGCTACGGAGCCATACGGAGACAACCCCGACAGCACTGCGCAATTCTGACAGCCCCAGTTACGAACAGTGGGTCGGACCGCCAAGCGTTATGAGCGATTTCATCAAGGATCAGGTCAACGAGAATCTTCGGCTCGCCACCGATGATACCTCGTTCGAGGGTAAGTCATTTTCCGATGCTCTCCGTTTTACGGAATTGGGTGATGTCGCTGCGCAAGAGACCGAGGGCGGCAATGGCGCCGTTGAACCTCAAGGTGGTGCCGGAGAAGGGCAAGACCCAGCGCCGCTCGGCCCGCTGGCCGCATCGACAGCCGCGCTCGATAAATGGACGCAGGACTATTGGTGCCAAAGACGTGGGTGGGGGGTCGCCTGGCATGACGAGATTGTCCGCCCTCTTGTGGCAAGGGGGGTTGGTGATTGTTCTACGCTTGAGCGTTTCTACGCCCGTTCTCCCCTTATCTCCGGCTTGGGCGCGGTCTGGGGTGTCGGATTATTCATCCTGCTGTGGCTGTTTGCGGGCGTTTCGGTTTTCCTGTTCGCAGCGCAATGGCTTTTGCGGGAGGCATACCGCATGTCATATAGAAGCGCGGTGCTTGGTGGATGAACGAAGCCAACTTTCTCCACACGGCCGGTTTTGTCTTGTTCAATCTGGTCATGCTGGGCGTTCTGTTTGGCGCACGTCCCGGAGAAGTCAGGCTTGTATCTGATAAGAGGCTGATTTTCGGGGCGGCACTGCCGGTTTTGGCACTCGCAGTCTTTTTTATCGCGGGGGAAGGCTCCCCCCACTCAAAATCGTACACGCTCAAGATCAATACATTCCAGATCCCGCTGGAGCGGATGGAAAATGGCATGGCCGATGAAGAAGGCCGTTTTGTGTATTTCGTAGCCGGTGAGCGTCCTGACAGCAGTGATCTGGTTGTACCGCCTTTTGCAGACACGCTGCGCGCGGCTGAATATGTTCGGGACGAAGCCCGCCCGATTTTTGAGATTACTGCCGATCGCGGTGGCGAGGCGGGCGCGGAGGCAATCCGGACAGTTCTATGCCGCTATAATTACGCTGCTTCCCAAGAACTGGAATTGCCCGGTTGGCGGGTAAGATACACAGTGGATGGTGACAAGATCCCCGATGCGCAAGGAGCAAGGGATTGTTCGTACGAACTGACCGAAGGGCAGGATGATGTCCGGGTTGCGCTATTTCGTGAGGAGTATGCGGGAGAAGAACTAAAACAGTTGGAGCGGCGCTCGTTCCGGGTGTCGCGTAGTACCAAAGGGGTGCGGGTTGGACTTGATACGTCGATAAGCACGCGGATCGCGACCTGTGAACCGAGCCTTTTTCGCCTTTTGCCCGGCATACCTCTGGGCGAAACTATCGATTTCCTTCCGCAAGACAATGTCCGTCCGGCCCAGATCGGGGCTGGAGGCGTAAATCCGGTTCTGGAGCCGCGCTTTATCGGCGATACGATGGGACGCAAGGCCGCCTGCCGGGGGCAAAATCCCACGTTCTACTGGCCGGCAAGCGGCTCGGAAGACTGGCGTGTTTCGGGCACTATAACGCGCCACTTCATCCCGTGGTTTCTACTGATCGTGTTCGCTGCAAATTCGGCGGTCCTTTTCCTGCTTCGCGGGAAAACGTGGCAGATGGAGCGGCTGGAGCTTTGCGTAGTCCTAATCCTTCAATGGATGCTAACTTTGCGCGCGTTGATCGGGGTTGCGGGCCTATACGCCAATCCTTCCCTGTCCCGCTCTGCTGTTATTCTCGATCTTGGAATGGCTTATACCTGTCTGCCAGCCATGGCGGTGTTGCTGCTGATGCGCAAAACGCCCGCCACGAGGCAAGTGTGTGTCGCGTTAGTGGGGATGAGCGTTGTGTCATTCTTCGCTCTGGTCATATCGCTGGGATCAAGCGCAGGGCGAAACGTGCCCATAGCGTATGTGGCTATTGTCGCTTTGCTTGCTCTTGTGCGGTGGCGCGTGTCTTTTGGCGAGAGCATTTTGCGCAGGGTCATGGCGGGCATCTACTCGCTAAAAGGGCCGAGCGAACTTTTCGGAGCAGGGGTCATAGTGATCCTTCTGGCTCTTGTCCCGCGTTTCGGCCTGATGGCCATCGGCTGGGGTCTGCAACTGATTTCTAGCAGTGCTCCACAGCTGACAGAGCGGATCGGTCCGTTGACTCTATCGGCTGTGTATCAACCGCTTCTGGTCGTCGGTTTCGGCTGCGCTCTTATTGCCGTGGTTCGGGAACCCAGCTTTCGAAAAGCGTTCGTGATTGCTGCGTTGTGGGCCATCACAGGGGTTTTGATGCCTGTTGGCCTGAGTGATTTCGGGATCATTTGGATATACAGTTGGCCGATGGCGATGGTAATCGCCTGGTTCGCCATCAGGTCTGTTCTTCGCAGCCATCCGACGACAGCGGCTTTGCTGTCGACCATGGTGATGGCGCCCCTGCTTGTCATCGCACTGGCTTTCTACTGGGCGGACAAGCCTATCCCGCAGCCCAATGCAGGCATGCCAAGCGACCATCTTCAGGCAGCGGTGGACTGGAATTCGCGCGATCAGGTTCGCCTTTTGCGCTATGCTGCACCTGAAAAGCTGGAGCTCCTGGGCAATCGCCGATCCTTTGAAATGCTTGATCAGGCCGCCAGTCTTGAGCCGCTCGTCCGCCAGTTTTGGGGAAGGGGTTATCTCGAACCGTCGCAGATCAGACGCCCGATCCGCGATTATCAATACAATGACAATCTGCTTGCCATCCACATCATGTGGCCGTTCGGGCGGTTTGGCGTGGTGGGCTTGCTTGCCTTTATAGTCGGCAGCGTGGCTATTCTCGTTCCGCGAACTCGCATAAGCGATGCTCATGTCGGAGTGGCGATCTCCACAATCGCGGCGGTTACGATTGCGTGGGCTGCGATTTACATGACGCTGGCCAATCTGAACCTTGCACCATTTACCGGGCGCAACGTCTATCTGCTTGCGGTCACATCGGGCGGAGATGCGATTGAAGGGCTGGTAATGATACTTCTTGCGGCCAGCGGGTATATTGCCGCCAGCCATGTTGCCACTGGTGATGTCGCAGGGGAGCCTTCATGAGCAAGTGGAAGGCACCTCGACCTCAAAGGAAAACCAAACCGGCTTTCCAATTGAACATGCCGTTTTCGTTCGCGCAACTCGTTTCTGCCGTTCCGTTCGCGCTTGTTGCTGGACTGGCGATTGTGATCGCGGCCCATCCGCGCAATGTGCAGCCCGACGATAACGTCTCCAAAGGAAGCCGTTTTCTGCGTGAAGAGGTGGGGTACAAAGCCACGGTGGACAGGCTGGCAGGGCTGGATGCCTTTACGGTGCGCACGCTGCCCGAAGGGCGCGGCCTCCCCGCGAGGCAAGCGGTCGATTGGGACGAAGCCGCATTGGCCAGAGCGGAGCGTGAAGGACTCTTGTGCCGCGATATTCCGACTTCGACCTTTGATAGCGTTCTCGACTGGTTCGGCAATTTGCTGCGGTCGAATGATGAGCCACCGATCTCGGCATGCCGTGAACTGGTGACGGCATATAAAGAGGCAACATTTCTGTCGCAGGATATGCTTCGGGCATCACGCCAGACCTGGCTGATGGACGGCAACACTATTTCCGGCTTGCGATCGCAGGCGCATTACTTGCGTGAAAGCGGGTTCGACCCGGTCGCTGTTAATGGCAAGATATCCTACGCTTCCAGATCTACTTCGCCAGAGGCCAGCTGGACGCTGGTTAATCCGGTCACACTGGAAACGGTACCTTTGAATGTGCGGGCGGGGACCAACAATTGCGCTATCCCGATGGCGGATAGATCGATTGAAGTGCAATGCTTCCGCCAGGGCGTCGTGCTGGTACTGCCCCGCCTTCTTGCCCGGCAAAGCGTGTATTTCAATGGTGAGCAAGTTACGGATGCCGCGTCGGACACCCCCGCCAACCGTCAACGCCTGCTGCCCTTGCGAGAGGGCGCGACACTTGCTTTTGCGCGGCCTGGCGAACAGCCGAGTGGATCGTGGCAATTGCTTAAGCGACGGTCCAACCTGTCGGAAATGCGCGAAGGTTTAAGGTTTCGGGATCCCGCGTTTGCCGGCCTGGTTTCCCAGATAGACACCCGGCTAACGTCGACCCTGCCCAGCACGATTGATCGGAACCTTCAACAGCAGGTTCAGGATGAATTGGACCGGACGCTGGCAAATGCCCCCGCGCGGGCTAATTCCTCCTTACGTGGTGCGATTGTCCTGATGGATGGGCTGAACGGTCAGATCGTAGCTGGCGCGACCTTCCCCAACAGGCCCGATCAGTTATTGCCCCGTGACCGCAATCGGCCAGAGAAGGTTGTCTGGCTTGAACAGAATCAGGTTTTCGAAGCACTGCCTGTTGGCTCAACTGCCAAGGTTCCGTTTGCCGGCGCAATTGCGACAGCGCAGCCTGATTTGTTGAACCTGCGTCTGGCTCGCACTGGCGCGCTGCAATATGACGCTCGCAGATTTCTGCGAACAGGTTCCTTCGCCGCCAGTGCGACACCGGGCGTGGGGCCGAACAGGCTGGTTGGCCGAGCTTTAACTGACGTATCGTTCAACACGGCGATCATCCGATCAGACAATCGCTATGCGGTACAATTGATCCGCGAGGCATGGCACGCCAATCGAGAGGCTCCCCAGCAGGCTGACTGGTTGCACAATATCCGCGTCCTGGCGTGTGCGGCACCTCGGTACGAGGAGCGTGACACCGTGTGTCCCGTGTATCTTTGGGGAGACACGGAAACGCCGGATAGGGGAGTCCCACATAGCGGCGTGCGCTTTGAGTTCGACGCTGAAACGGTAGAGGCAGACCCCCATAACCAGCTATTCTTCGGGCCGCTCGGCAATGGCTCTTACAATTGGACTTTGGCGCAACTCACCCAAAGCTATGCCCGCTTTATGTCGGGCCGCACGGTTTCGCCTACGCTTTCAGCAAAGGGCCAGCAGACTGAGCCGATAGAGAGCTTCCTGCGAGGAAACGGGTATGATCGCAGTTGGCGGGCTGTGATGCAGGGTATGCGCAGCGTGATAAGCGAAGGCACTGCCCGTGGGGATTTCAGCACTATGGAAACGGGTTTGGGCGGCAGGATCTTCCTGTACGCCAAAACGGGCACACCAACTGTCGGCTATCGCCAGGGAGTGGACGGGACGGTGTTTGTACTGGCTGCCGTCAGAACGACAGATGGACAGCCGCCTGAAGTTTCTGGCCGCCGCGACACTATCTGCGCGATGCGCTTCCTGTCCATCAACCTGCAATACAACACCCGAGCAACACAGGTCGCCCGCCGTTTGATGGAAAATGATGAAATGGTGCGGGACTGGATGACGCAGCCATGCCCCGCAACCGGGGGAA
>JAXHVK010000107.1:0-9873 GCA_034211135.1 Pseudomonadota bacterium | reverse complement strand
CGAACCAAAAGCTTCTTCGATCATCGCTTTCAGCTTGTCGGAAGGCGCGGTTTTGCTGGCTGCCATCGAATGCCAGTAAAATCCGTGGTTCCAGCTCTGCGCCGAATTGTTGAACAGGCCGGCGTTTGTGCCGCGGGCAGCTGCGATTACGTCTTCAAGCGCTGCATCAGCGTGCTCTGTGCCTTCAATCGCGGCATTTGTCTTGTCGACATAGGCCTTGTGGTGCTTGCCGTGGTGAAAGGACAATGTCTGAGCCGAGATCGCCGGATCAAGCGCGCTGTCAGCGTAGGGCAGGTCGAGAAGTTTGAAAGCCATTATGGTCCCTCTTGTGTGTAGGCGTGAATGTTATTGTTTATACGCCTGACCCAAGTAGTGGTTTCAATCAGAGTTTAAAGTGCTTTCACGCTGGGCAAAGAGCCGCCGACGCTTCGCCACGATAATCACCTTGTCAACAACTACTTGGCTGAGACTTGAGGAGCCTTACTCTCTTGGCTAACGACAGGGTCACCATGAGTTGGAAGCTTGCCCGAGTTAGCTGCGCAAACGTAGCGCCGTCCTTGCCGAATGGCAGTTTTGCACTTTTTCGCTCCGTTCCCCGCGTGAAACGCGGAGACGTGGTCCTGGTGGATCATCCTGTGCAGGGCCAGATCGTGAAAAAGGTGAATGCCGTTGGTATGAATGGCGGTGTCTGGCTGAATGGCCTTTCCAAACATTCCGACGATGGCCAATCTGATGGTGGATTGCAGCCAGGCCGCGTCGATCCGGAACATGTCTTTGGCAAGCTGGCCTTGGGCTTGCCTTGGCTGCGTTTTCTCCCGCGCCTCGGTTCTAAAGAAAAGGCACAGGCCACCAACGCGGGCCCAGACGACACACAGCTTACCTGAAGCTCCGAAATTTCATGGGCGCATCGCGTCGATTGCACTCGGGCCAAGCGGTTCGGTGAAGCCGTCGATCATCTGCCCGACCTGAGCCAGCCCTTCAATTGTGCGTTGCTCCGCTCCAAAAATCACGCCGCCCGCTGCGAACAATCCAGAAAACGGCCCGCTTGTGATCAGTTCGATGTTGCGCATCGCATCGGCGCGCTGCTGTGCCTGAGCCTGCTGATATGGTGTCGGACCAGCTTCGAAGTATGTCTGCGCGGGCAGATCATTAATGACCTCTCCGCATGAATTGATCGCATGCCCCTGATCGTTGAGCCCCACTGCATTATAGCGATCGGTATAGGCTGGGCTGAAGGGCGCATTCATAGCGATGGACTGGCTGGGCGTGATGGCTGGTGAAGACCGGTAACCACCGAGCGCCTGCTGGAACTGAGCCGCTTCGCGCGGGCCGAGCCGCGCCATCGCCGCTGCTTCGATATCAGCCGCAGAGACATTCTGATGAAGCCCTGCACGCACCGCATCCATCGCTGCATCAACATGCGCGGCAAAACGATCAACTTCCAAACCGGCAGGACCGGTTGAGGCATCGGCAAGGTTGCTGGCAATTTCGCTGGCGGAAGGTCCGTCAATTCCGTTACTGGAGGCGCCCGCCTGCGTTGCTCCATCATTGCCACTACAGCTTGTGCATTCTGCCATCGCGTGTCTCTCGATTATTCAGCCATCGAGAAAATAGCCGCTCGTTCACAGGCGGCCCATCTGCAAAACGTATAGGCGGATCAGGCGAGGATTTGTGATCGCTTGAAAGCTGCGTCTGCTTGCAGTTGCGTGTGTTCTACCCAAGTCGAATGCACGCCGCTCGAAATCTTGTGGGGCAGGCGGGCGCGCGCAATTGGACCTTTCGTCACATCGCCTGCATCAAGGATCGCGAGCTGTGAACCGCCCGTGTTCTCGTCAATCAGGAATGTCACGAGATAGGCGTCATCTTCTTTTGCGGCGTCTTTCTTGGGGACGACCGGACTTTCACTCGCGTAAACGCCTTCAGGCAGTGTGAAGACCTGCTCTTCACCCGTTCGCGTGTCATGGCGGACATACCCGTTGAACAGGAACCATCCGGGGCGCGTGGTCGTCGACCAGGTGTAGCGGTTCGGGCGCATCAGATAGTCAGGATTGATCATCCCGAATTCCACCACGCGTTCTGACAGGCGTTCTTCAACGGTCTCGCCGGTTTTCAGGTTGAAGCGCCAGCGGTGGAAGCGCGGCAGGAAGGAATGCTCGTCAACATACGCCATCATGTGGCTGTATTCGCCCGCTTCTTTGATCGGATCCGGCATTGGCTTGTCCTGAAAATATCCTTCAAGCACAACCTCGTCGCCCTGTTCGAAAGCGTTTGTCCAGTGGAGCACATAGGTGGGCGCGGCTTCGAACCAGCAGATATCTTCGGGCTGGCCGTGACGCGGGATCAAGGCAAAGCGGGTCGGCACCCCTTCGTGGATCCGCGCTGCATGGATGCCGCGCTCCAGCAGACCTGCATCCCAGAACAGCGGCATATCATTCAGGATCGACCAGTTTTTGGTTATCGCCATATCATGAGGCAGGCGTGGGCCGGGCAGGGGGATGGGCACGTAGTGCGCGAGCTTACCCGCACGGTCGACAACGCCGTAATGCATGAAAGGCGGGTGTTTGGAGTAGTTGAAGAACATCAGTTCTCCGGTTTCCTCATCCACTTTGGGATGCGCCGAAATGCCATCGAGCGGCCCCCACGGTGCTTTGCCCAGATTATCGAGGGTGACAGGATCGAACTGCCACGCCTCACCACATTGGTAAAATGTGGCGAGGGCCGTGCCTGCGTGGACGATTACGTCGGTTGAGCCGGTATCTTTAAGCCCCTCATGCGCGCCAAAGCCTGGCCGTTTTGAGGTGCCCTGCGGGTCCATCAAACCGCCCCACAGCGCTTCGCCAGCGATCTGTTCCGCCTCAAAACAGTGTGTGCGTACAAAGCGGTTGCGGTAGCTGGCCTTTCCGCCCGATATACTCACCTGATGGATCATCGCATCGCCGTCAAACGGGTGATGCCGGCCCAGCGGCTGATGCACGGGATTTTCGGTGTTGCGCAGATAGATGCCGTCAATATCGGCTGGAATTTCCCCCTCAATCACCTCCAGCTCCGCCACATCTACTTCTTCATGGACCGGCGTCCACGGGCCAGAAAGATAGGGGTGATTGGACGGCTTGAGCGACGTCTTTACCGGCGGCTGACGTGTGATCTGCATGGCTGTTTCCTCTCCAAGGGCGAAGGTAACGGGCCTGTGCCGGTAAGAAAAGGCGTTCCTTGCGCGGTTTGAGTGCGGGCCTTGATCTGGATCAATGAGGCCCGCGCCAAATGGCAATATCATCATCCATCATAAGGAGATGGATGATGAAGTCGATTTTACTGCACGCCGAAGACGATGATTGCATGGCTGCCCGGCAGGAGGTGGCAATGGACCTTGCCCGTGCGCATAACGGGCACATCACCTGCTTGCAGGCTGTGAATTATGAATTCTTTGCGCCCGGCGATTTCTACGGCTCCGCTATGGCCGCCGCCATTCCGCAGATAAAGAAAGCCGCAGAGGATTTCCGCGCGCGCATCGAAGCGGACCTGTCGAACGAGGACGTCCAGTGGGAATGGCAGCTGATGCACGGCATGGCAGAAACCAAGCTGCTGGAACAAAGCCCGCTTCATGACATCATCCTCGTTGGGCCGCACGATGTAGGTCAGCACAATCGCGGTCCGTCGAGCATGGTGGGGGAACTCGTGCTGAAAGCGCCTGTGCCGGTTCTTGTCATACCGGGCGAAACGAAGCGTATTGACCCCAAGGCGCCGATTATGGTCGCGTGGAACGGATCAGCCGAGGCCTGCGTCGCCTTGCGATCCGCCGTCCCGATCCTTGGCACGGCCAGCAAGGTGATACTCGCCAGCGTTGCTGAAAAATCAGATCATGACCGCTTTGACTTCCCGCCAGTTGAAGGCGGGAAATATCTGAGCCGCCACGGCATTAAGGCGGAACTGGTCGATATCGAGCGCGGTGATCAGCGCATCTCCGATGTCCTGTATTCCGCGGCGCTGGAGCATGGCTGTTCGATGATGGTCATGGGCGCATTCGGTCATTCGCGGCTTGCTGAATTCCTGCTCGGCGGAGTGACCCGCCGCGCGCTGAGTTCACCAAAATTGCCTGTGTTCCTGGCGCACTAGCTGCGCCGGATCAGCCAAGGATAATGTGAGGCAGAAAACGGGCGAGGTCGCGGGTAATCGGGCTCGCATCCTCGCGGATTGACATGCCCGCCGGATCATCGCCGACGACCCAGCTACCGATTACTGCGTGATTGTCCCCATCGCGCGCAATCGGGGCATAGGCCTGCACGATGGCACCTTCCTCACCATAGCCCTGTTCCGGGCCACGGTGTTCGCGCGTGCCGTCATTCAAGGCGATGTCAGCGCCTTCGCGGCTGAAGAACGGTTTGTAGACATGCGCTCCTGCAGCCATTGCGTCGCCTTCCTCGGTTCCCGCGAAATAGGATGGCAACAGATTGCGGTGGCCAGCGTGCCTTTCCCATAGCAGCGGCAGAATTGCCTTGTTCGAAAGGATGGCTTTCCACGCCGGTTCCAGAAAGACCGTTTCCGATCCGGCGACTTTATCCGCGAATTCCTCCCGCATCATGTCTTCCCACGGATACAGTTTGAAAAGTGCCCCGATGCGCAGGCCTTCGGGGTCCATGAACTGCCCGTCTTCATCCAGTCCGATCTTCTCAATATCGACAAACCGTGTTTCCAGACCGGCCTGATTGGCGAGATCTTCGAAATACAAGACCGTTGCACGGTCTTCGATATGTTCGGCCACCGCGCTGAAGTGGCACAGGCTGCCCGGCGTGAATATCTGCTGGAAGCGTTCGACCAGCGCTTCGTGCAAGCGGTTGAACTGGTCGGTGTTTTCCGGAAGCTCGCGCGCTTCGATCATGTCCTCCAGCCAGCGCCACTGGAAAAAGGCCGTTTCATATACGCTGGTGGGGGTGTCCGCGTTGAATTCCAGCATTTTGGCAGGGCCGCTGCCATCATAGGCGAAGTCAAACCGGCCATAGAGCGATGAATCACCGCGCTTCCAGCTATCGGCAATCGGATCCCACATCGACTGCGGAATGGCGAGGCGTTCCATCACTTGCTGATCGGTGCAGGCTTCGTCCACGAGAGCGAGACACATCGCGTAAAGCTCGGTCGTTGGATCTTCGATTTCATCTTCGACTTCGCGCAGGGTGAACTGCCAGCAGGCGCTTTCATCCCAGTAAATCTCGCCGTCGACATGGTGAAAAATGAAACCGTTTTCATCCGCAACAGCCTGCCAGTTCGGTCGCATCGGCACAGATTTACGCAGCATTTCTCACTACTTCCCTTGAATAAGCATCGGCGCGTCCACCTTGTGATAACCATTTGTGATTACACCAGCGCCCACCAGTAATCAGGTGGGGATATGTGATGCATACCGAAGGCAAACGCAGCAAACGCTCTTCGCGTGTCAAACTTACGACGATGGCGGCACTCAGTTCGGGTGTAGTGTTGTCTGCATGCGGAAGCGATCCCGCACCCGAAGTCGGCAAATCGCTGGCAGAAGGGCCCAAGACCAACGAAGTGCAAGTCTTCGAAAATGTCTTCGCCTGCGCCAAAGCGACTGGCAAATCTCGCGAAGAATGCGAGACAATGCGCAAGGAAGCGGCTGACAAGGCTGCGAAAGAAGCGCCACGCTATCAGGCCAAGCAGGACTGCGAAGCCGAATGGGGCGAAGGCAAATGCGCAGCCAACGATGTGGCGTCCAACACCACGGAAGAAAGCAGCAGCTCTGGCCGCCGTCATTTCTCACCCTTTATCGTCGCATGGTTTTCAAGCAGCAAAAAGGGCACAGGCCCGCTCTATTCATCACGCAATGGCGGTTATCAGACCGCCAATGGCGCACGGCTTGGCTATGGCGGCGCTCCGGGCAAATACATGGCGTCTGACCGCGCGTTCGAACGCACGAAAAGCGTTCCCAAGGTAAAGCCTGCATCGAAAATGGCGATTGCCAGCGGGTTTGGCAGCCGCAATTCACCCAAGGCAACCGGTTTCACCAAGACCGGCTCGGCAGCCAGCAGCAGCCGTGTTGCAAGCCGCGGCGGATAAATCGCCCTGAATTCACACGTTGTGCCGGCGCGCCCGCGTCGGATTTGATGGCCTATCCAGACTTTTGCTTGCGTTTGCGCATCATCCCTTCCTGCGCGACGCTGGCGACCAGTCTTCCGTCGCGGGTGAAAATCCGCCCCCGATTGTAGCCACGCCCTCCACCGGTCCACGGGCTGTCCGTGACATAAAGCAACCATTCGTCGGCGCGCGCCTCGGAATGGAACCACAGCGCGTGATCCAGGCTGGCCCCCACAAGTTCGCCGCGCATCCATGAAAGCCCATGCGGCAGGGCACTGGTGCCAAGCAGCGTGTAATCGCTTGCATAAGTGATGATGGCGCGGTGCAGGGCAGGGGTGTCTGCATCTCCGGTGATCGGTGCCGCTGTGCGGAACCAGCTATGCGCATGGGGGCTTTTGGGTTCCGAATTCATCCAGTGCAGCCTGTCTACAGTGCGCATTTCGATCGGGCGTGGGCGCAGCATCAGCGCGCGCTGCGCGTCAGACAGCTTGTCGGCGATCTTCTCGGTCATCTCCCGCCTGATCTGCATGTCCGCTTTCAGCTCTTCGGGAGGGATGACGTCGGGCATGGGGGCATCAAGATGCTCCAACCCGTCCTCCGGCGTCTGGAAACTGGCGGTGAGGTTCAGGATCGGTTTGAATGATCCATCTTCGGCTTCCTGCGCTGCGACAACGCGGCGGTTGGAAAAGCTCCGGCCATCAAAATCCCTCTCGATCCGGTATTCAATCGGCGGGCCTTCGACGCCCCCGCGAAGGAAATAGGCGTGCAGGGAATGCGCGTTCTTGCCTTCCGGAACACTCGCCTGCGCTGCTTGTAACGCCTGTGCCAGCACCTGACCGCCAAACACGCGGCCAATGCCGCCTTTTTGCGGATGTCCGGCATAGATATCGGAGGCACGCTTTTCGACAGTCAAAAGGCGCACTAGCCCTTCGACAAGCTTTTCAGGGGTGGGTTCTTCGCTCATGCAGCGGCTTTGCGGGTGAGCGGGCCTTCAAGTCAACCAGTCAGGCCAAGCTTGCGCAATGCCCGAAACGCAATGCTGCGGCCGCGATTGCTGGCGGGCCAGCGTTTGGGTTCGCTTGGGGAAAGGCCCCGTTTACGCAACCAATGGTTGAGCGCGCGGGCCTCAGCCTCGGCATAGCTCCATTCAGACCGCCATGTGATTGACAGTGATATGGAACTTTCGGGCCCGTTCTGCACAAAATGCGGTGCCATGACAGGCACGTAGAGCGCTTCCCCGGGCGCAAGCGGGAACTGCGTGCCGTCAGGGCGGAAATCCTCTTTCCACTGCAATTCACGCGGGCCGCCTGTGTGATAGCTTTCATGCACAGTGTCCGGCGCGAAGCGCGCATCGCCTGCGGGAAACTGTGTCATCACCTTTGACCCTTTGACCTGCATCAGAATGTTGTGTTCGGGATCGAAGTGATACGGCGTGACGGCATCAGGGCTGGAGATGAAGATAAAACCTTGCGGGGTGAGCATCGCGCCTGTCTGCGCCTCAATCGCGTCTTTCAACTCGGCGAGCAGATCGTGCAGCAGTGTCGCATAGGCAGGTGCCGCTTCGATATTCTTGAGCACCGCCCAACTGTTCGCCTGATGCACGTGGCGGATCGTATCGCCAATGGTGAGGCCGGTACTTTCCGGCTTGCCATCGACCCCGATTGGAAGATCGCCGCGATTGTACTCTACACTTTGGGCAGGCAGTTGCTCCGCCAGATCGGCCAGCGCGTCCAGTTCCAGCAGCGGATGCTCGCCCAGATGATGCGCAAGTTTGTGCGGTTGTTCTGGATAAAGGCGAGAGAATTGCTGCGCACTCGCTGCGTCAAACACGCGGTGCGGACAATCGGCCTTTGGGGTGGAGAGGCTCTGCATGTTCATGATCCGCTGTCCTCAATGCTTTCATGGTTCAGCAGCGGGCGCGCAATGGCGCGGCGCAGTCGGCCACCCAGTGCGATATTGCGGCTGACAAGAGCGCGCCGTTCCTGCCACAATCGCTCGATCATGGGATGACCTGGAGCAGCACAACTGTCTGTCCACATGATGTCCTCGTTATCGAGGGTGGTCAGGTTTTCCAGCTGCAAAAGCATTCCCGGCGAGTGCTTTGCGAGATCTTCGTCAAAAGCGGTTTTGAAGCTGTAGGCAGCAGGCGGGCAATGAAACGTTGCCAGCATCGCGATGCGGCGCTTGTTCAGTGTAAGGGCCAGCCTTTCGAGCCTGCCGGCGGATGCCGCACCTCTGATCGCTTCGACAAAGAATTCCCGCAATGCGGGCTGGTCTGCGATCGCCGATCCGATCTCGCCCTTCCATCCTGATGCTTCGAGAGCGAGATAATCGTTGATCCAACCGCCAATGTCCTGCGCATCAACGTGCTTTTCAAACTCAAGCACGCCCGCTTCGCCAAGCCGCCTGCGGTGACGGTTCAATTCCTTGCGGTGCTTCTTGGAAAGCGCGCTGTCGAGATAGGCGTCCGGCGACAGGTCGGATGCCAGCAGAGCGCGGCTCTTCCTTTCAACCAGAACGGATTGGCGTTTGTGCTCTCGCGTCACAGCCTTCAACGCGGCGGCGGCCAGGCTATCTTCGGGCAACAGCCTTGCATGGAAGAACAGGGATGTCCCTGCTGTCGCATCCAGCAAGGTGAGCAGATCGCGCCAGAATGCCTCTTCATGCCCCACAGCGATTAAGGGCACAGCGCAAAAGATATTGTCGTGAAACCAGTTCGAAAAATGCGGAAGCGGGTAGCCGTAATAGTTGTTCGACCTGGAAAGCGGCATCAGGCCGGTCAGCTGATTTGCTTGAAAGTGGGCGATGATCTGGACGCGGCCATCAGGGTCAAATCCCTGAAGAGAAGGCAGCAAGAACCAGTGTTCATAAAAAGGATTGGGATCGCCAGCCTGGCGCGCAAGAGCCTCCCATTGCCGAAGGAAAGCGGGCGAATTCAGTTCATCAGCCGATAGAATGCGCACACCAATGGCCGTTTCGCCTGCATCGGCGGAACGGGCAAAATCGGTGTGGTCTGGCGCGTAGGCCAAGTGCAAGGCGGTTCTCCGGAATGCGCGGCATTTCTGCGATCGTCTATCTCTCACAAATGAATAAAGATTTCGCATCCAACGCACTGCCTTGTCCCGCACCGGAACAGGCCCGCGCCTAAGGGTTAGGGCAGGCATTGAAAAACCCCGCCCGGCGCACTGCCCGGCGGGGTCTCTCTGAATGCCTATTGGCGAAGGTTTCGCTTAATGCGCGCCACCAGCAAGCGCCGCCAGCAGAAGCAGAGCGACGATATTGGTGATCTTGATCATCGGGTTCACAGCCGGACCCGCGGTATCCTTGTATGGATCGCCGACAGTATCGCCTGTAACGGCGGCCTTGTGGGCTTCGGAACCCTTGCCGCCGTGATTGCCGTCTTCGATGTATTTCTTCGCGTTATCCCACGCCCCGCCACCGGCAGTCATGGAAAGCGCGACGAACAGGCCGCCCACGATCACGCCCAGAAGCAGCGCACCCAGCGCGGCAAAGGCGTTTTCCTGACCGGCAAGGCCATAGATCACGAAATAGGTCACAATCGGAGCCAGAACCGGCAGCAGCGACGGAACGATCATTTCCTTGATCGCGGCCTTTGTCACAAGGTCCACCGTGCGGGCGTAGTCGGGTTTTTCCGAGTAATCCATGATGCCGGGTTTCTCACGGAACTGGTCGCGCACGTCGACGACAACGTCGCCAGCGGCACGGCCAACTGCCGTCATGCCCATCGCTCCGAACAGGTAAGGCAGCAAAGCACCGAGCAACAGACCG
>JAXHVK010000106.1:0-9895 GCA_034211135.1 Pseudomonadota bacterium | reverse complement strand
GAAAATCCAGCGCGTCAAAGCCCTCTGGCGCGGGGACTTCGGTAACGGGATCGTCGCGGTCGTCGAATTCGGTTCGCAGGGCGCGGCTCATCACCGCGTGCATCATGTACATGGTCGTGACGTAGGTTAGCTCGAGGATCTCTTCCTCGCTGAACTCTGCTTTCAATTCGTCGAAAAGGGCATCGGGCACGCGCCCCTGATGCGAAACCAGCCTGTCAGCATAGGCCAGCACCAGCCGTTCGCGTGGGTCGAACAGGTCTGAGGTTTGCCATACGGGTATCGCTTCGATTTTTGCATCGGGGTAGGCAAGGCCACGCAGGCTCTTGCAATGCTGGGAGAACACGAACTGGCTGCCGACGGCCCAGCCAGCCCAGGTCTGACCCAGTTCGCGCAGCACAGGATCAAGCTTTCGCTCGGCGGAGCGGTAATAGGCAAAGCCCTGGGATGCATGTTTGAGCGTTGCAGGCGATGCGGCAAAAACCGTCCACCAGTCGCCGCGCGTGCCTGTGGCGGTGCCGGGTTCCTCCACCGGATCACATTCACCAAACAGCATGCGGTAAAGCGGCCTTGCGACCTTCTCATCCGCTTCGGACAGGGGCACTTCGCGAAGGCGGGGCATAGCTCAGGCCTCCTGCGGTGATTGTGCGGTGGCGGGTTCGTGGCGGATATCTGCCGGGCCAAACTCTTTGGTGGTGCAGGCAAATTCCAGCAGAATGCCGTTGGGGTCGGTGAAGTAGATTGACCGCACAAAGACGCCTGCGTGCTTTTCTGCCGCATATCCCATCTTGCTGTCATCGTGATTGAATATCTGATGCACGTGTTCGACGCCTGCCTCTTTCAGGCGAACCAGCGCGGCTTCCAGTTCTTCTTCCGCCATATCAAAGGCAAGATGGTTCATCGAACCATGCGCTGTCTTCGCATCAAACGGGAACTTCCTTACAGAGGCGAGACCGGGTGCTGCCTCTGGAGCGTCTTCCCACCAGAAAAAGGCAACAGCATTCCCGCCCCCGCAATCAAAGAAGAAATGCTGGCCGCCATCCGGCAACTCGACGGTTTTGAACAAGGGCATTTCCAACACTTGTGTGTAGAAATGCATCGTCTCCTTCATGTCGCGGCACACCAGTGCGACATGGTTGATGCCTTTGGTCTTGATCATTGCGCTGTCTCCCCATGCAGCAAGGTGCACTGAACGCGTTCGGGTTGCAATCACCCGCTTGGCTATCCGGCTTCACGCAAAATCACGCATTGCGCGGCGGCGCAAATCGCGGTAGATAGTTTCAATAGTAACCAGTTTGTCACATGAAGCGCCCGTCCGCCCTCGCAAAAACGGACCGCCGCCCATGATCGAAGGATGTGAAGCCATGAACTCCCAGACCAAGATTTTTCCCGGCGACCTGTTCGAAAATCCGGCGGGTCTCGACGGGTTCGAATTTGTCGAATTCTGCGCTCCGGAAAAAGGTGTGCTTGAACCGGTTTTCGAAGCGATGGGCTTTGCCAGAGTGGCAAAGCACCGGTCGAAGGAAGTGCATCTGTGGCGTCAGGGCGGGATCAATCTGATCGCGAACTATGAACCGCGCTCGGCTGCATGGTACTTTGCCCGCGAACACGGGCCGAGCGCTTGCGGCATGGCCTTCCGCGTGCGCGACGCCGCGAAGGCGTATGAGCATCTGATGGAACAAGGTGCGGAGCCGGTCGCAAACGAACCCGGCCCCATGGAGCTTCGCATCCCCGCAATTCGCGGTATCGGCGGCGCGATCCTGTATCTGGTCGATCGCTATGCTGGCGGCGACAATAAGAGCCTGACGATCTATGATATCGACTTCGAATATCTGGACGGCGTTGACCCCTATCCCGAAGGCGCCGGTTTCCACACGATCGATCACCTGACGCACAATGTTTACACCGGCCGGATGAAATACTGGGCTGATTATTACGAAAGCCTGTTCAATTTTCAGGAGATCCGCTTCTTCGACATCAAGGGCGAATATACCGGCCTGACATCGAAAGCGTTGACCGCACCCGATGGGAAAATCCGCATCCCTCTCAATGAAGAAGGTGAAGGCGGAAAAGGCCAGATCGAAGAGTTTCTGCGCGAATTTAACGGCGAAGGCATTCAGCACATCGCTTTGATCTGCGAAGACCTCGTCGCGTGCTGGGATCGTCTGAAGGAATATGGCGTGCCCTTCATGACAGCGCCGCCGCAGACCTATTATGAAATGCTGGATGAGCGTCTGCCCGGCCACGGCGAAAATGCCGATGAGCTCAAAATGCGCGGCATCCTTCTTGATGGCACCACAGAAGGTGGCCAGCCGCGGCTGTTGCTGCAAATCTTTGCCGAAGCGCAGGTTGGCCCGGTCTTCTTCGAATTCATCCAGCGCAAAGGCGATGACGGCTTTGGCGAGGGCAACTTCAAAGCGCTGTTCGAAAGCATCGAGCGCGACCAGATCGCGCGCGGTGTGCTGGATACTGGCAAGACAGAGCCCGCTGAATGAGCGCGTCACCGATCAAACTCGGCGGTGTTCATCACGCCGCCTATCGCTGCAAGGACGCGAAAGAGACGGTGGAGTGGTATGGCCGTGTGCTCGGCATGGATTACACCACCGCTTTTGCGGAGGATCACGTTCCTTCAACGGGCGCGTATGATCCGTATATGCATGTCTTCCTTGATGCAGGGAACGGAAACATCCTCGCCTTTTTCGAGCTGCCCAACCAGCCTGACATGGGCCGCGACGAGAATACGCCGCAATGGGTCCAGCACCTCGCCTTCCGTGTCGGTTCCGAAGACGAATTGATCGCGGCAAAGGCGCATATCGAAGGGCAGGGAATTGATGTTCTGGGCCCGACGCATCACGGCATTTTCAAATCAATCTATTTCTTTGATCCGAATGGCCACCGCGTGGAACTGGCCGCCGATATCGGCACTGCCGAACAATATGCGGAGCTGAAGCGCGTTGCGCCGATGATGCTGGATGAATGGAGCGAAACAAAGAAAGCTCCGCGCCATGCCGACTGGCTGCATGAGATCGCTCGCAAGGAACACGGCAAGGGCTAACGGCGCTCAAGCAGCGAAGCGGTAGCGCGGCAAAGACGCGCTCAGATAGCGGTGCGGTAGCGGGCCGTTAAAAGTTGATACCGGCCCGAACGTTCACTTGCGGATCAGCGTCCTCTGTCCGTTCTCCGCTGCCGCCCAGCGGGAAACCGCCCTCCAGCTCCAGATCCAGCGGGCCAAGTCGTGTCCGCAAACCGGGACCGGCAGAGAACAAAGAGCCTTCTCCACCTGTCAGATCAATATCGCTGACATAGCCTCCATCGACAAAGCCGTAGAGTTGCAGATATCGCAGCGGCAGTTTGCCCGTCGGCACGTTGTAGCGGATTTCGGCAATGCCATAGACGCCTTCGTCGCCGAGGACTTCGGCAAAATCATAACCGCGGGTGCGATAGGCGCCGCCCAGCGAAATCTCTTCCGGCCCCAGCAATGGCCGGTCTGCCAACTGTCCGGCTGCCGCCACGTAAAGGCTAAGGCGCTTGGCAAGCGGGACGCGGAAATCGGCATTGAACCGGAACTTGGTGAACACCCCGTCACCGTCAAAGCGCGATGCCGCCGGATCGCCAAGGCGGGTCGCGCCAAGGATGTCCAATCCTCGCTGCAAAGATACGCCCGTGCGCGCAACGCCCCCTGCCAAGGCGAAACGTGTGCGCAGACCAACTGACGCGGTGACGATTGTATCGTCTCTCAGCAAAGTACCGAGATCGTCTTGGCTGATGGAAATATAGCTCGCATCGGCTTCGATCCACGCACTCGCCTTGCGCGAGCGTTTGATCGGAACCGAAACAGAAGCGGTTGCCCCGATCTTGTCGCCGGTAATGTCAGCGCCGCCGGGTATGTCACCCGGGGATGTACGCCCGACCGACCCGCTCAACCGCAAGGTTGCGCCGCTGTCATTCAGGGCTGTGCTGTATGATCCCGAAACAAACAGCAGCTCATCAGGTTCGATCGGATTGATGCGGACCGATGTGCTGATTTCATCGCCGGACAGTAGAATGCCGGAACCGCGTCCCAATACATTTGCGCGGATGGGGCCGAAGTTTTCGCTGCCGTAATTGTCGGCGGCGACCCTGAAAGACGGATCGCGTTCTTGCAGCGTAATCATCAGCACGCCGCGTTTCTGAGCGCCATCGCCTTCGCGTTTCAGTTTCGCCTGACGCAAGCGGACGGCGGGAATGTCGGATACCAGCAAAAGGGTTCGTTCAAGCTCTGCCTTGTTGATCGGACGACCGACAAGCTTGTTCAGCATCTTGCGGGCAAGTGCATTGTCCGATCCTTCGATGCGGACTTCGTCGACCCGCCCTTCGTCAATCGCAATTTTGAGAATGCCGAGTTTCGCTGCGTCGCGATCAACCTCTGCCCGCGCGTATGCGTAACCTTCATCTTTGGCGATCTGCGTTAGTTCGTCAGTCAGACGTTCAATAACTTCGTCGGTCAGTGGCTCGCCGAAGAACGGCTCGATAGCCTGCTGGTAGCGCTCTTGACCGATCGCTTCATTGCCTTCGACAATCACTGCGCCGATCTGCGAGTCGGCCTCGGCCCCTTGTTCCGCGCCGCGCGGCGAACCGATGGCGAGAATGTCGTTGAACGCAATACGCGGTGCGGCGGCCACTCTTTTCGGCGGTGACGATGCGTTGTTCGCCTGCGCCATCGCCGGAGAATGGCAGGCAAGCGCCATGGCGGAGGACACAATACCCCCGACCAGAATCCTGCGTTTCGTTTTTACCCCGTACGTCATCAAGACCGCGTCATTAATCACGCGTGCCTAAGATTATCTTACCGCGATACGCCCGTTAACGTTCTGGGAAGCATCACGATTCACCGAATCTTGAAGCCGCCCATGCGATGGGGGACGCACCAAGAAATAGAAAAGAATGAAACCGAGAAGACGTATGCGGATCAAAAAACTGGCAAGCCGGGGTATTATCCTGGCCGCGATGCTTTCAAGCACGAGCGCCCTTGCACAGGCGCCTGCATGGACTGTGTCCGAAGCACGCGGAGCGGTCACGATCCAGCGCGACGGACGCACGATCACCGCGCGCAAGGACAGCCAGCTTAGAACGGGTGACACGATCCGCACGGGATCAAAGGCGCGCGCCGTTCTAGTCCGTGGCAAGGAATTCGTCGTTGTTTCTCCTGGGGCGGAGCTGAAAATCGCGCAGCCTGAAGAAACCGGCGGAGTGATCCAGTTCTTTCAGTCTCTCGGCAATGCTCTCTTTAAAATCGAGAAGAAGTCCACGCAGCATTTCGGCGTGCAAACGCCCTATCTCGCCGCTGTTGTGAAAGGCACGACCTTCAACGTTTCGGTCACGGACGAACAGTCGAGCGTTCAGGTCACCGAAGGTGCCGTTGAGGTGGCAACCGGCGACGATCTCGAAGCAGCTCTTCTCACGCCGGGGATGATCGGCGTCGTGGATTCCGATCAGGCAGACGAGTTGCTCGTCATTGCGAGCGGCGATGCGCGTGATCTGTCATCCGCGATCGTTCGCGGCACGCCTGAATTCGTGACACAGGCAACCAAGTCGGAAACTCCGGCGGAAACCGGGGACAGCCCCGCCGCCGGACCGAAGGTGGAGGCTAGCCCGGCAGGCAGCAGTCTGAATGGCTCCTCCGCTGGAACAGGAACCTCTGACACCTCTGAAGGAAGCACAACCGAATCTAGCGACCAGACCGGCAATGCTGATTTGGCGGCTGAAGGCAGCGGCGAAACGGCTGTCGTACAGCCGGTTACCTTCATGGACGATGAAGTTACCGGCGGCGATAGTGCCGCTGATGACACCGGAGCGAGCGGTGTGGACGCCGACTTCAGCACGGATAGCGATGAAGGTGGCGATGACTCCGCCGAGGATACGTCGGACGCAGACGGTTCCGGTGAAGATGATGCCTCAGAAGATGATTCAGAGGGCGACGATACCGCGACTGAAGACAGAAACGGCGACGACGGCGACGGTGACGACGGGGAGGATGATGGCTCCGACGATGACACCGGCGGCGATGATGGTGACGACGGTGACGAGGATGACACCTCTGGCAACGGCAACGGCAACGGCAACGGTCAGGGCAACGGTTTTGGCTTGATCGGCAATGATGACGATGACGGCGGCGAGAGCGGTGAAGGTGGTGAAGACGGCGACGCCGACGACGGGGAAGATGATGGCTCCGACGAAGACACCGACGGCGAAGGCGGTGAAGACGGCGAAGACGATGATGGCGGCGAGAGCGGCGACGGTGACGGTGACGACGGGGAGGATGATGGCTCCGACGATGACACCGGCGGAGATGATGGTGACGACGGCGACGAGGATGACACCTCTGGCAACGGCAACGGCAACGGCAACGGTCAGGGCAATGGTAATGGTCAGGGCAACGGGTTTGGCTTGATCGGCAACGATGACGATGACGACGGCAACGATGACGACGGGGAGAGCGGTGAAGGTGGCGACGATGACGACGGCTCCGACGATGGCCTCGACCTGATCGGCAACGACGACGACGAAGATGGCGGCGAAGGCGGTGAAGACGGCGACGACGAAGATGGCGGCGAAGGCGGTGAAGACGGCGACGACGATGATGGCGGCGAGAGCGGTGAAGGCGGTGAAGACGGCGACGATGACGACGGCTCCGACGATGGCCTCGACCTGATCGGCAACGACGACGACGATGACGGCGGCGAGAGCGGTGAAGGCGGTGAAGACGGCGACGACGATGACGGAGGCGAAGGCGGTGAAGACGGCGATGACGATGACGGCGGCGAAGGTGGTGAAGACGGCGACGACGATGATGACGTTTCCGGCATCGGACTTGGCCTAACTGGCGGAGATGATGACGTTGACGTAGGCGCGAACCTCGGCCTCGGATCTGGCAACGGCAACGGCAACGGCAACGGCAACGGCAACGGTCAGGGCAACGGCAACGGCAATGGCGGCGGCGATGATACGACACCTATCGTCGAGGAAGAGCCTGAGAGCCCGGATGACGGCGCCCTTTGCCTGTTAGGCTTCTGCGTCGATACGAGAGGAGCCGACGAACCGGTTGGCGCTGGCGAAGAAGGCGATGGCCGCGGGTGCGGGCGTATACTTTGCATAGAGCGTGATCCGAACGCGAATAGCGGTGGGTCGGACGACGATGACGATGATGATGACGGTGACGACGACGAACAGCCGGGCAATGGCCGGAATTCGGAGGACGACTGATAGCCACCGCTTAACCATCGTGTCTCGCGCTCTGGCCGCTATGCAGCGGGGGATGCAAACCGGCTGGTAACCCTTTTCTGCCAGTAATGCAGGTTCGCAAGTCAGGCGGACCGGCGCGCTCCTGCGGTTCGGGCTTCTGTTTGACGAGGCAGGAGTATCAAGCCCGTGTGGTTCACCAAAGTCTCTGATTCTGTTCGCGATGCGCAGATTTCGATCGCCGCGTTTCTGGCCGCGATCGCACTTGTTCTGGCAGCAATCATTTCCGGCTTTGCCGATAACTCCGAACGCCAGTTGCGCGACCTGCGCGATACACTGCGGGTTTCAGCGGTTAGCGGCGATATTGTCATTGCCGAGATTGACGGTCGTTCACTTCAGGAACTGGATAAGTGGCCCTGGCCGCGCGGATATTTCGCCGATGCGGTGCAAGAGCTTGACCGGCTCGGGGCTGCACAAATCGCCTTCGATGTCGAATTTTCAGCCCAGTCCGACAGGAACGAGGACGAAAAGTTTGCGAAAGCTCTTCGCGAATTAAGCCAGCCCACCATCCTGCCAACCTTCCGCCAAGAGAACCTGGCGGGCGAAAAAGTCGTGATTAGTGAGGCATTGCCGCTAGAGATTTTGCGTGAGAACGCCTTCCTCGCATCGGTGAATGTGCGCGCGGCGGCCGATGGCCAGATCAAGCATTATTCATACGGCGAAACGACTTTCGGTGTACCGCGTCCATCGCTTGCAAACATGCTGGCCCGCACTGGGGGAGCGGTCGATGAAAGCTTCCGCATTGATCAGGCCATCGATCCGCTGACGATCCCGCGCATTTCATTTGTCGACCTGATCGAGGGTAAGGTGCCGCGTGCCGCAGTCGCAGGCAAAAGCATAGTGTTTGGTAATGCTGCGATTGAATTGGGCGATCGTTATCCGACCGCTCTGTTCGGTGTCAGGCCCGGCGTCGATATCCACGTGCAGGCCGCAGAAACCCTGAAAAAAGGAACGATCAGAGGGGATATGTCGCCAATCCCCATTGTGATCGGTCTTGCATTGCTGGTTGGAGGGCTGGCGTGGAGCAGGGCGCGTGATCCGAAGCCTGCATTCTGGAAGAGAGCGACCGTCTCAAGCGTCTTCGCCTCGGCAGTCATTGTCGCAATCGCCCTGATTGGTGATCAACTGGCCTGGGCTTATATGCCCCTGTTTGCTCCCCTGTTGTTCGTTGCGACATTTGTGATCGCGAAACGAACACTGGGCCTTGTGCTCAATCTCCAGCTCGCTCGTCTGACGGATTCCGAATCCGGTTTGCCAAACCGTGCACGCATGCGGCAGGTCGTTGCGAAACTCGATAGTCCCGTAATCGCTGCAGCGCGAATTGCGGATTACTCTGATTTGCTGGCCATGCTTACGTCTGATCAGCAGACGCAGTTGGATCTCGCGATTGCCCGGCGGCTTGCCCTGCTTGACGGCGTCGAAGAGGTATTCCGGATCGAGAGCGGGATATTCGGATGGGTGATGGGCGGATACGATCAGAATGAAACCGCCGAAGACGTGGCTGAAGAAATTTTCAGCACCGCAAAGACCCTTTTCAACGCACCCGTGGATGTCGATGGCGAGCGTGTCCGTGTCTCGATGCATTACGGCATGGCACAAGGCGACATTGCCCATGCCGTCGATGCCTCCGAGCTTGCCCGGCGCAAAGGGTTCGTATGGTCCGGCAATGCCGCTGCCTTGCATGAGGAAACGCAATATCGGCAACGGCTGTTGGGAGAGCTTGATGAAGCGCTTCTGGACGGTTCCATATCCGTTGTATTCCAGCCCAAGCTGGGCTTTGCTTCGGGTCAGGTTAGCGGGGGTGAGTGCCTTGTCCGTTGGAAGAGCGCTCAATTGGGTCATGTATCTCCGGCAGACTTCATCCCGCTTCTGGAAGAGAAGGGGCGCGTTCATGATCTGACGCTGTTCGTCATGCGCGAGGCCATCCGGCGTCAGAAAGAGGCGGCAGATGCCGGCTATCCTCTCACCCTTGCTGTGAACGTATCAGCGCAATTGCTCGACAACTTCGTGTTCATCGAAATGGCGGTGCAGGATCTGATCGCTGCGGGATGCCGAGAGAAGGGCGGCATCACTCTCGAAATCACAGAAAGCGCGCCATTGCAGGACTCCGAGACTGCAAAACGTGCTTTGACCCAGCTGCGCGAAGCCGGTGCGCGTATCTCTATCGACGATTACGGCACGGGACAGGCCACGCTTAACTATCTTCAGGATTTCCCCGCGCAGGAGATCAAACTGGATCAGAGCTTTATCCGCGATCTCGTGGATGATCGAAAGGATCAGATCATGGTCCAGTCAACGATTGATCTTGCGCACGCCCTGGGCTTTGAGATCGTTGCAGAAGGCGTGGAAACGCAAGAGATCCTTGATATCCTCGCAGGCCTTGGCTGCGATTATGCGCAGGGCTGGCACGTGGGCAAGCCAATGGCATGGGAGGACTTCTTCAGCCAGCTCGGCACTGTCCCCGTTTCCGTCAGTGCAGGCAAATCGGCTGCCGCATAATATCAACTCCAAGTTTGGCACATTGCGATGCCGTTAGAGAGGAGGAGACCATTTCATCGTTGATCTTTGCTGCATATATTTCACTCAGCAGTACATGGGTAGCCACATCATCGAAAATGCC
>JAXHVK010000105.1:0-9991 GCA_034211135.1 Pseudomonadota bacterium | reverse complement strand
TTCGGGTTTCACGGAATGGCGGAACACCGCCATACTTATCGACTTGTCCCGGACCTGCGTTATACGCAGCAAGAGCGAGATCCCACGACCCGAAACGGTCGAGCTGCTCGCGCAGATATCGCGCCCCTCCGCGAAGGTTTTCTAGCGGATCCCATGGATCGGAAACATTGAGATATCGCGCTGTTCCGGGCATCAGCTGCGCCATACCCATAGCACCGGCGTGGCTTTTGGCGAATGGCCGATAGCGGCTTTCCTGCGACACCAGTGCGTCGAATAAGCGAACCGGCACGGCCGCCTCGCATGCGGCTGTAAGAATGTGATCGAAGTATAGGCGCCGACGTGCTTGCGCTTCTGCAGAGATATCGAGCCGCGGGAAGTAGCCATGCGTCAGACAATTAGGGTCGGCGGCATGCGCCGGTTGGGCCGGTCTCTTCGTCTTGAATGCTGATCGCTCTCCTCGCATCCAGGCTGGAACATAGGGGCGAACAGATGGCGTGCCTAAGTCGATGGATGTGTTTTCGAATGGATTACTGGAAGATGGAGGTTGAGCGTCCGAGATCGTCGGGCTTTCAATGGGCCCAGGCTCGGGCTCTCGTCCGGGAATCAGCAAATGGAAAGATGCGGGCTCTCGCAGCGTAAACTGCTCAAGCCTTGCTTCCTGCGCTGCAGCCACTTGACTGGAGAGAGCGACCAGCGCGGTCAAAATCAATTTCTTCATCACCACACCTTTCGGCGTGGTTTGGGTATCGCATCCTCATGCTAGCCAAGCGAGCATGCGCGAACAAGCGCTGTTTTGCACCGCTCACGCTTCGTCGCCAGACGTTCCCTCCGCATTAGCTCTCTCCTGCGGCTGCCTGAGCGTACCTGACCTCCTGAAAAGAGAAGGGGGAGGGGGTGCTGTGTCCAATCCTAGGAGCAGCGCCATGAACGATCTCTTCACTCCCATTCGCATCAGCCTTGAAGACGCAATCCATGCTATCGCCAAACGCATTGCCGCGTGTACGCTCGAAAAGCCTGCATTGTTTGAAATCATGCGCGCACTTCATGGCGGCGATGCCGCCGATGGCAAATGGTCCCAGCGCGACGCCTACGATCTCATGGAGACGGGCTTGGTGCGATACCTGATAAAGAGTCCGGCACTGCGCACGCGCGATGACATTGCTCGCATCTCCGAACTTGCAGAGGCGCTTCCGACTCAGACCGTGCGCAGCGAAGACCAGGTCCGTTGGCAGCAATTCTCAACGCCAGCTGATCTGGCGGCGCTGATGGTAAATCTCGCGCAGCCGCGCGCCGAGGATGTGGTGCTTGAGCCCAGCGCAGGTCACGGGATGCTCGCTGCCATGTTGCCGCCGGTCGCCGCACTGCACCTTAACGAGATCGATCCCAAGCGCCGCGCCAAGCTCGCCGCGCTGTTTCCACAGGCCGACCTCACCGATTTCGACGGCGCCATGCTGACCTCGCTACTTCCCTCGAAGCTCAAACCCAGCCTCATCCTGATGAACCCTCCCTTCGCGCGCTCCAAGGGTAGAGGCGTTGATCCGCATGCAGCCGTGCGCCATCTGCGCTCCGGAATTGCAAAAGCTAGGCCCGGAGCAAGGATCGTCGCCATCATGCCCGATGGGTTCATCACGTCAGCCAAGATGATGCCGATCTATCAGCAGACTTTGGCAGGCTGTACGGTGGTTACCTCTTGTCGCCTTGCTTCCTGTTATCTTAAGCAAGGCACGAGCGTGGCGGTGCGGCTTTATGTGATCGATAAGCGCCCCGGCACTATCAAGCCATCGGTGATTTGCCGCAATACGGTTGCCGAGCTCTGCGAAGCGGTGGAGATTCCTCCGCGTGCCAGTTTAGAGGCAGCGGATCCTGCACCAGTCGTTCCTCCGCGCAATCCAAGCGGTTCGTTGTTCAAAGCGGTCCGCTCTGCCAAGCAGAGTACCTCAGAGCGAGTTAGGCCGAAGCCAGCCACCAAATCTTCTGCTGTCGCACCGCTCGACTACAAGACACTGCAGACACCGCGCCCGTTGGGGAAGCAGGCTGGCGTCTATCTGCCCTACCGCCCGAGCCGGATCGATATTGCTGGCGCAGGCAAGCATCCCACGCCGTTAGTGGAATCGGTGGCGATGGGTTCCATCCCGGCGCCCCTCCCTGACTACATTCCGAACATGCCTGAGCAGCTTGTCGAAGACGAAGCTCTCTCCGAAGCGCAGCTCGAGACGGTGATTTACGCAGGGAGCGCATGGCAGCAATTCTTGCCCGGTCGCTTCAAGCCTTCGGAAGAGGGCGTCGGCCTCACGCTCGCCTCCGATGGCGAGGCTTACCGCAAGGGATACTTTCTTGGCGATGGGACCGGGGCGGGGAAGGGCAGGCAGATCGCAGGCTGTATTCTCGATTCTTGGCTCACCGGTTGTCGCCGTGCCATTTGGGTTTCGAAGAATGAAAGTCTGCTCGAAGACGCGCGCCGCGACTGGCAGGCGCTCGGCGGATTGCCCGCCGATATTCAGCCGCTCTCGAACTGGAAGATTGATCAACCTATACCGTTCAGGGAAGGCATCCTCTTCGTCACCTATCCCACCCTCCGCAGCCAAAGGCAGGACGCTACCCGCCTTGATCAGCTGTTCGCCTGGGCGGGGGAAGATTTCGATGGCGTGATCGCCTTCGATGAAAGCCATGAAATGGGCGGGGTTGCGGGCGGTGAGGGCATGCGCGGCAAGCAGGGCGGTTCGCAGCAGGGCATTGCCGGTGTGCTCCTGCAAAACCATCTGCCCAAGGCGAGGGTCCTCTACGCTTCAGCCACTGGGGCGTCGGACGTTAACAATCTCGCCTATGCCGTACGGCTTGGCCTGTGGGGGCCGGAAACTGGCTTTGCATCGCGTGAGGACTTTATCGGCCAAATCCGCGGCGGCGGGATCGCGGCCATGGAAGTGGTCTCGCGCGATCTCAAGGCGCTCGGCCTCTATCAGGCGCGCGCACTCAGTTTTGCCGGTGTTGAGTATGAGGTGCTCAAGCACGACCTGACGCCCGAACAGACACACATCTATGACGCCTATGCCCATGCCTGGGCGATCATCCATCAGAATATGGAGGCTGCACTCGAAGCGACCGGTGTGGTCGACGATATTGACGGCGAGACGCTCAATTCGGGCGCAAAGGCTGCGGCGCGCTCACGGTTCGAAAGCTGCAAGCAGCGCTTCTTCAATCAGGTTCTGCTCTCGATGAAGCTTCCGAGCCTGATTGCTGCAGTCGACGCGCATTTGGCCAAGAACATGTCGGTCGTCATTCAGCTGGTCTCAACCGCCGAGAGCATTCTCGATCGCCGCCTGGACGCGCTGTCGCCAGAAGAGCGAGCGCATCTCGAAATCGATCTGTCCCCTCGAGAAAACGTCATCGACTATCTTGAGCGCGCCTTTCCGACCCAGCAGATGCAGACCTTCGTCGATGACACCGGCAAGGAGCGTTCGATGCCGATGTTCGACGAGGATGGCCGGCCGGTCCTCAACCAGGTGGCGCTCGAAAGCCGTGCCAGACTCATCGAGCAGCTTTGCGCCATGCCGCCGATCAAGCCAGCGCTTGACGGGCTGATCGAGCACTATGGTCCCGACCGTATTGCCGAGGTGACGGGGCGCACCAAGCGGCTTGTGCCGCAATCGGATGGTTCGCAAAGACTCGAAAGCCGCTCGAAGCGCACTAACCAATCCGAGACCGAGCAGTTTATGGATGGCCGCAAGCGCGTCCTCATCTTCAGCGATGCGGGCGGCACTGGGCGTTCTTACCATGCTAGCCTTGATGCTCAGAACCAGCAGCGCCGGGTTCATTTCCTGCTCGAGCCAGGCTGGCGCGCCGACCGCGCCATCCAAGGGCTCGGACGCACGCACCGCACCCATCAGGCTGCGACGCCGCTCTTCCGCCCGGTCACGACCGACTGCAAGGGAGAGCTGCGCTTCACCAGCACCATCGCACGGCGCTTGGACAGCTTGGGCGCTTTAACGCGCGGGCAGCGCCAAACCGGCGGGCAAAACCTCTTTGATCCGGCCGACAATCTCGAAAGCGAATACGCCAAGGCCGCGCTCGTGACTTGGTTCCATCTGCTCAGCAGCGGCAAGCTGGCAAGCGCGACGCTGGTTGATTTTGAAAGGCGCTCAGGACTTAAATTAACTGGCGAGGGCGGGGTGCTAGTAGATGATTTGCCTCCGATCCAGCGCTGGCTCAACCGCATTCTTGCGTTACCGATAGACATGCAGAACGCGATCTTCGATGAGTTCTTAGGATTAGTCGAAGCGCGGGTCGCCGCTGCGCGCGAGGCCGGTACTCTCGATGTCGGGGTTGAGACCGTGCAGGTTGAATGTGCGCACGTCGAAGAAGACCGCGTGCTACGGACGGATGAGCGAACCGGTGCGACCTCGCACCTCTTGACCCTTTCGCTGACTAGCAAGGTGAAGCCCATGCCGCTGGCGCGTGTGCTGGAAAGGCGCGAATGGGCTACCAATCCGCGCCTCATGCGCAACGCTAAGAGCGGGCGGGTCGCGCTCGCCGAGGACGCACGCAGTTTCATGGAGGACGACGGTACGGTGGTGCCACGCGTGTTGCTTACGCGGCCAACCCGCCGGGAGTACCGACTGCTCGCCGATCTTAAAGAAAGCGCATGGGAGCCGTGCGGCGAAGGCGAGTTCAGCAAGCTTTGGGAGGCCGAGGTCAAAGATGCTGGAAGTCAGGGGCGGACCGAAACGGTTTATCTCGCTACAGGACTTCTTCTTCCAATCTGGTCGTCGCTGCCCAAAGACCGGCTTGCGGTACACAGGATTGTTGATGAGGCAGGGCAGAGCTGGCTGGGCAGGATTGTCGACGATGCCGATGTTACGGGATTGCTGAAGACGTTCGGAGTAGAGGCCGAGTTCAAGCTGACGCCCAATGCGATCGTCTCTGCGGTACAGCAGGGTAAGCCTATCAAAATCGAGCGACCATTCGCGATGACCATCAAGCGCTCGCTTGTGGCGAGCGAGCAGCGGATCGAGATTTGCGGCGAGATTGGCGCACAGCTTGAGTGGCTCAAAAGCCTCGGCTGCTTCACCGAGATCATTCAGTACAGGACTCGGGTGTTTGTGCCCACAAACCGCTTGTGCGAGGTTTTCGCTCTGATGCTCGCGGGACATTGAACAGTGTCAAATGCTGGGCCGATTGCCGACAGTCTGGTTCTGGTCGGGCAAAGAGCAAAGCGGACATTCAGACTACGGTGCACGCAACGGCCAGAGGGCCGAGCGATCGCAAGATTGTCCTTCGCCAAAGAATAAACTGCACAACCGAGTTGCAAAACTTCGGTTAGCCGCAGTGGTCTTACCGCATAAAAATTCAACATCGGGACCACGGTGAACAAGATATCTCCCCGGACGAAGCGCTTCTCCATCGAGGATGAGATGGTCGGCGGTTTCGATTTCGAAGCTGCTCCTCGCGAACCGGTGAATGCCTTTGCTGGCCGCATCTTGTATCGCCTTTCCAGTCAAAAGCGCGGGAAGGTGAACGATCGACCTCCAATTCATTTGATCGACGATCAGTGCCTTCAAACCAGCGGTAGGTTTCCCGAAGGGCGCGAGTTTGGCCGGTAGCGAATAAAGAGCCGAAGCCAGGAAGATCTGGCGATGCGAAGGGGTACCGCGACAACTGCGGGCTAGGGGTTCGCGGGACCCGCCAAGTGCGATCGACATCGCGCTGCCCTGACGCCAGGGGTCGCTGAGTTCGCCAAAGAAGCAGCGCGCGAGGCTGCAGCAGGTCGTGGTCGCGACAGCAAGCGCGTCGAATGCACCCCAACGATGCGCAGTTTGGCCCAGCTCGATGGCGCGGGTGAAGACGCCCCCACCAAGCACGAAGCCCAGCGCGGGCGCTGCATCCGGCTCGTCAAGAGGCGTCACGACCATCGGCGAGCGGGCCGTTGTGCGATGGCAGCGCTGCGCTCTAAGAACATCGAGCAAGGACCAGTCATCTGGTATCTCCAGGTCATGCGCGAGAGCATTGGTCTTGCCCGATGGGAGAATAGCGAGCGTGGGCCAGTTCTGGCCGAAAACGCTGTGGCCCATGGTGAGGACGTCCCGCACGGTCCCATCGCCGCCAGCGATAATGAGAAGGTCGATCCCGTCATGCGCAAATCGGGATAAGGTGAGCATGAGTTCAAGCCGCGTCGCAGGAGCTTTGACGGCGAAATGAGACCCGATCGCGCTTTGCGAGGCTTGCTTTGTGTTGCGATGGCTGCGTGCGTTATAAATGACCCCGATCCGCGATCCTTTCGATTGGACGGGTCGGTTGGATCGCCTGGCCAAGCGCATCTGCGCTTGGGAGAGCCTCGGAAGCTCTTGGATAATCTGCGGTCGAGGTCCTCTTGTGCGCGCTCGGGATTTGGGTGCGACTAGCGCCGTTTTGCGAGGCTTGGACGGTAAAGGCTCAATGAGCCTCATGATGCACCTCCTTCGACCACTGCGAGCCGGGGGTCTGTGGCGCTGCGTTCGAGCGGCGGCCGGTTGACTTCAGTTTCGGGATAGAAATGCTGCCAAATCACCCAATAGGCGCCGGCTCGCATCTTCGGCACACGCTCAAGCCTACCAAGGTCGCTGTCGCCGCCGAACGCGATGCAGCTGACAGGCTGGGGATGGGGGTTTACATAAACGCCGACGCTATCAAATTCTGGATGATAGGCGACGACCACCCGTGAACCGCCGATAACGGTGTTGAAGCAATCACCTTGGGCGCGGACGAAATGCTTCGTATACGCAACGACATCGTCTTCGATGATGATGCCATAAACTTTTGCCTTGTTGTCGAGGCGCGGATCGAATTCCGGGATCGTCGGAAAGGTAGGAAGCCGCTTTTCCTTCTGTTGCTTAATGCCCATGAGGAACATGAGCTGCACGATGCGATCATAGATCGCTGCGAGCGGATTTTCGCGGAAAGTGGGCAAGCAGTTCAGAAAAACTTTACCTTCAGGAAAAGCTTTCTCGAACGCCCAAAGTGGCATTCGGTAGCTCGGCCACTCTTGCATGGCGGCGCCCAAGGGCCCATCTCCGACGCGCCGTCCCCAGAACTGTTGAATCGGCTCGCCGGTTGTTCGATCCCACATGACTAGATTGTTTTCGAGCTGGGTCATTGGCGCAAGTTCGACCGCTTCGCCATCAATGACGGGTTTGTATGCGATGCCAAGATTAGTAAGACCGCAATAAGTCATGATCACATTCGTGCCGCAAAGCCCGCCTTCTTCGCCCGCCACATGGGGGCGCAAGATGTGCTTATCGGGATGACCGCGCGCACAGCCATTGGCCTCCATGACGATAAGGCTTGTATCGGAAAGGAGGTTGGTTTTTGCCTCTTCGATCGAATAATACCGCGCCGAGCGGAACTGGCTACGCATCATGAGCGGCGGATTGATATAGCCCATGAAGAACCCGAAGAAGGCAAAGAGCGAGAGGGCGGCGAACGCCCAGACATTCCCTGCCGAAGCGAGTGCGAGCGTGGTAAGGGCAGTCAACCACGCTACCGCCCAGATCGCCGCCAGGCGATGTCTCTTTAGAAAGGTCGAAAATACCTTTTCGCGCTTAACCGTGACGAGCCATTGGCTGATGTCGGCAAGATCGCGGAACATCCACCAGGAAATGATGAGGACGAGGCCGAACGCGCCCCAGTGTAAAAGCTCGAAGGCGATCATTGCTCAGTCTCCACCAGTGGGATCGGAATTTCAGGTGTGGGCTGCCGCGGGGCGAATGCCTCCTTCGCCCGGGCCATCCCTTGCGCAAACAGCATCCGCATGAATTCAGTGTCGAAGCGCTCGTCGACCTCCTCGTCAGACAGATCGCCGGCTTCGAAGACGCGAAGTGAAGTCCCGTTCTTCTCGGCGAAGGCTTTGTGGGCTGCGAGCGAGCGACGGTCGGCTTCGATGATGGAGACGCTAAGCGCGCGCTCGAGTACTTCGAAAGCGCGCGGTTGCACGGTCACTGCATCGGGCGCTAGCTGGCCATTGTAGAGAATGGTGATCCGCGAGGCGAGGCGCGGGTCGCTTGCGCGCTCGGAAAACAGGATCGAAGGCGGCGCTGCAAAAAGGCTCGATGTCGTCCCACCATCGACATGCATCTCTGCAGGCGTGCTTATCTCTTGCGAACCGGGCGTGATGAGGACCGGCGGAAAGAGACCAGGTATGCTGGCAGAAGCCAACAGCACCTGCCGAAAGAGCGAAAGCTTGTCGCGGCGCTCGCTGGCCGCGAGCGCACCCAGATGCCAGACGACACCGCGCCCCGCATCGAGATGGGTGGTCTGGACAAGCAGGCGTCGTCCCTGTCGATGCGCAATTGCGACGCGTTCGAGGACGTCGTCATCGACATACATCTCGATGAGCTGCGCCAAGGGGCTGGTGTCGGCGAGCGCGGGACCACCCAGGAATCCAGAGACGGTCGTTGGGCGATAGATGTGCCGGGTTTCGATTTGGGTGTAGAGTGTGCGCAAATGCTCATCATAGCCTGTGCCCAGAAACGCAAAGGGAGCGATCAGCGCGCCGGTGCTCACGCCTGAAACAATATCGAATTCAGGGCGGGTGCCGGTCTTGCTCCATCCGTTGAGAAAGCCAGCGGAATAGGCGCCTTTTTCCGATCCGCTTGAGATCGCAAGGATTTCAAGCTGCGCCGACTGTCCCGATTGGCGCCGCTGCTCCATCAGATCACTGCGCCATTCAAGCCAGCGCTCGGCAGGGGCATCCGACCAGAGGCGGGCGGTTTCCACGCCTTCCAAAGGCGCGAGATCGACGCGCGCTTTTCCAAGCTCGGGGCGCTCGGCCCATGTGACGCAGCCCGAAAGGGTTGCAGCCGAGACGAGGACGAAGACCTGGGTAACGCGGGGGGATCGCGCTTTTGGCGGTATTGTCGCAGCTGATGCTGCGCCTCCGGCGCGCGATCCCCAGCGCGGAAGTCGCAGCTTCATAGCTCTTCTCCCGCCGTCAGCGTGCGATAGAGATCGTCGGCATCTTCGAAATAGCGATAGACCGTAACTTTCGAGACGCCGGCGCGGCGCGCGACTGCGGTCATCGACAGCGCGCGGGCGCCGCGTTCGCGCATTTCGACCGCTGCGGCGAGAAGAATGACGCGCCGTTTGTCGGTTCGACGAGCGGGTCCCTTGGTCTTGATGCGCTCACGCGCGATGGGCAGGCTCGTATTGGAATGGCCCTCGCTTGAGCGTGTTTGGTGATTTCTGGTTGCGCCGCTCATGCTGGCTGAACCTCCGGTTCGGGCTCGTTCGTCTTCTCGCCGCCGTCTCCCTCATCCGCGCCGTCGCTTCCGACCTTGAAGATCAGCCCGTAAAGCGCTGGCAGGAAGAGGATGGTTAGAACCGTGCCCATCAGCGTGCCGCCGATAAGCGTCACCGCCATGCCGCCCCAGAAGGATGAGAAGCTTAGAGGAATGAAGGCGAGGATCGCGGCGAGCGCTGTCAGGATCACTGGCCGCGTTCTGCGAACGGTTGCTTCGATCACCGCTTCGCGCGTGCTCAACCCATTGGCGCGTTCCTGATCGATCTGATCGGTCAGGATGAGCGTGTTGCGCATGATGATGCCGGCCAGACCCAAGATGCCCAGGATGGCGGTGAAGCCGAAAGGCTTTCCGCTGATGAGCAGCGCAGGAACGGCTCCCACCAACCCCAAGGGTGCAGTCGCGATAACCAGCGCGGTCAAGCGGAACGAGCGGGTCTGGAGTATGATCAACGTCAGCATCAGAATTAGCATGATTGGGAAAAGCGGCAACAGAGCAGCCTCGGCCTTGCCCGATTCCTCCACCGAGCCTGAAGTGACGATCGAGTATCCGCTCGGAAGTGAAGCGCGAAGGTCATCAAGCTTAGGTTCGATTGCGGCGGTGGCTTGAGGCGGTTGCAGACCCTCGGCGATGTCGGAGCGCACGGTAATAGTGTATATGCGATCACGGCGTACCAGAGTTGGCTCTTCGAAAGTCGGCTCAAGCTCGGCGACCGAAGCGAGCGG
>JAXHVK010000104.1:0-10044 GCA_034211135.1 Pseudomonadota bacterium | reverse complement strand
GGTGCAGAAAACCACTTTTGGTTTGTCACCATCAGGGCGTTTGCGAAGCTGTGTGATGAATTCGATCCCGGTCATAACCGGCATGTTCCAGTCGAGAAGGACGACGTCCGGCATGCTTTTATCGCATGCATCAAGCCCTTCCTTGCCGTTTTCCGCTTCATCGACTGTGAAGCCCAGCGTCTCGAGTATGTGCCGTGACACTTTGCGTATCACGCGCGAATCGTCGACGATCAGACAGGTCTTCATTTTCTACCCCTTGAGTTGTGCTGATCGTAGGATCGAACGGTAAGCATAGGATTAAGCCGCATTTGAGAGAGATTGAGGACCGGAGATTAATTCTGCCAGATCAATTAGCAGGGCAGGGCCGATCGCTGTTTCGACCATGCCCGTGGCGACCCTGCTCCATTCCTTCCCGAAACCGCCGGGCACAGTGTCTCGGGCGGACTGGCCGGTGGCGATGTCTTCAATCGCATCGACAATCAGAGCGTAAGAATGTCCGGCAACGGCGACGACGGCTGCTCTTTCGTCGGTTGACCACTCGAGATCTTCGAAGCCTAGCGCGCGTCTGCAATCGATCACTGTCAGCGCCTGACTGCGAAGCGCGGTGATGCCCGCGATGTAGGGAGGGCTTTGCGGGACAGGTGTGATGCTTCCGACTTCGATCACGGATTTCACATCATGTGCGTGGAGCGCGCAGCGACGCCCGGCAATCTGGGCCATAACGAGTAATTCGCTCATGCGGCTTCTCCTTTTTCGGAGCCGGATGCTGTTTTCTGGTTGATATCGCGCGCTCTGGCGTCGCGCAGCGCATCGAGCAGAGCGTCTCGGTCGTAACGATAGATGGTGTCGCTCCCCGGTGCCGCTTCGGGTAAGTCGCGGAGGCGTATGACAGGTCCGGAAATTGCCACATCGAGCGCCAAGGCGGCCTCGAATTCGTCCTCGAACCAAATGGAAAGTGTGTCCGCCGATTCTTCGCCGTCTACAGCCGCAATATCGTAACCGGCAGCGGTGACGAGCGGTGACAGGATCGTGCGCGCCCAATCGTTGTCAGGCAGTTTGCATTTCGGGCGGTTTACAGGCGCAGGAGGCTCTCCGTACTTTCCGAACAATACATGCCCGTCAAGCAGTGAAACGGGCACGCCATCGACCAGTGTAACAGCCTCTATCAAAGGATCATCGGCAACCGGTTTGAGCGGTTGGCTCAACGCGACCGCATCGTCGATCTCGCGCACGGCAAGCAGCAGTTCGCAATCGCCATCCGAAAGTCGCAGCAGCCGGACTTTCTCGGTTGCCAGAGGCCCATCCGGAAGGCCGATCAGCGGAAGGATCACGCCATCAATAACGGCGCGCGGCGAAGACGACGTCCGGTCGATCGCGTGCGCAGGCGCGGTCTCAATCCGCTGCACCAGTTCCAACCGGACTGCATGGCGGCGCCCTTCGAAATCGGTAAAGAGCATTGCCTGCTGGACATCCCTCTCGACCTTGGCGCTTGCTTCTGTTGCATCCGTAAGGACCCGCGTGCGGGTGTCCGACATCAGGTCGTGCTGGGCAGCGATATTGGTCACATCCAGCAACAAAACAGGGCGACCATCATCCAGAAGGGTGGAGCCGGCATAAAGACCGCTGCGCATTACCGCAGGTGCAAGCGGTTTGACCACTATGTCGCCGTGACTGTGAATGCCATCGACCGCCAGCGCGAACAAATCACCACTCGCAAGGCGCAGCATCACCATCGTCCGATCAGATTCGTCGGCTTCGGCATCGTAGAGATCCAGAACATCGCCCAGTGCAAGACAGGGCACACGCTGGCCACGGAACGTCACCAGTGCCGTCTCTCCCACGCGGGTAAAGTCGAGCGACTTGGTCGATGTGTGGATGATCTCTTCGACATAGCTCTGCGGAATTGCGAAGCGCTGCTCTTTCACTTCAACGGTCAGCCCGGCGATGATGCTGAGTGTCAGCGGAATCTGGAGCGTGAAAAGTGTTCCTACGCCCTTGGTGCTGGATACCTTGATAGAGCCGCCGACCCGTTCAAGGTTCTCGCGCACAACATCAAGACCCACGCCCCGGCCCGAGACACTGCTGACCTGAGCTGCCGTGGAGAAGCCCGGCTCGAAAATCAGCTGAAGCGCCCGTTCCCGATCCATCGTGCGTCGTTCATTATCGGAAATCAGACCCATCGCCACGGCTTTGGTCCCGATTACATCTTCATCAATGCCTCGCCCGTCATCGCTGACCACGATGGAGATCGTATTGCCAGACTGATGGGCCGCGATGGAAATTATGGCTGTGTCGCGTTTGCCCGCAGCGATGCGTTCTGTCGGGGTTTCAATACCGTGATCAATCGCATTGCGCAGGATGTGGGTGAGCGGATCGCGCACCATTTCGATCATTTCGCGATCGAGCTCGACATCGCCGCCTTCCAGATCAAGCAGAGTCTGCTTGCCCAGATCAGCGGAAAGGTCGCGGACAAGGCGCGGGAGAGCCCCGAACAGCGTTTCAATCCGTTGCATCCGCATGCGGGTGATCGCATCGCGCACATCGGAAAGGATGCTAGTGAGGCGTTCAAACGGGCCGTCAATCGTGGGCTGGTTGCCAGCCTGACGCAGGCGGTGAGCAAGATCGTTGCGAGCCAGAACCATGTCGGACACGCCGCTCATTACACGGTCCAGCAATTCAACCGGCAGGCGGATTGTGCGTTGGGCCGCAATCGTCCCGTCCGGCTTTTTGATCTCTTCTTCAATGTCTGCCACTGCTGCCTGAACGGCTTCGGCAATCTCATCAGCGTGCGCGCCGGGCTGAAGTGCCGCGATCAGCGCATCGTCACTATCTTCGGGAAAATCGCTGCCCGCTTCAATTGCATCGACCATCACGACGATCCGGTCGATCACAGCAAGGACTGCGGTAACCAAAGCGGCATCGGGTTGGCGACGACCCGCGCGGCAATCCGCCAGCGTGTCTTCCGCAGCGTGGCTCAGCTGTGCCAGTCGCGGGAAATCGAAAAACCCGCAATTGCCTTTGACAGTGTGAACAAAGCGGAAAATCGCATCCAGCCGCGCGGTATCGCTTGGATTGGCTTCCCAGGCGACGATCTCGCCCTGGCTTGCCTCCAGCATTTCGCGTGTCTCTGCGACGAATTCCGTCAGCAGTTCATCCATGATGCGCTTTGCCCCTTACTAAAGCCAGCGTCATCTATGGAGGGGGATGGTTAACGAAACGCTACCGTGTGCTCGAAACTCAAGCGGTTGCCGATTTCTTGTTCTGTTGCCTCAGAACCCACCAGACAAGAAGGACGCCAGTGATCCCCCCTGCGATATTCGCAGCCAGTTCAGCACCATAGATGGCGGATGATCCCCATGGTTTCAGCAACAGCCAGGAAAACGGAAGCATCACAAGAAATACACGCGCCAGGCTTTGGCCCAAGGCAAAGGCCGCCTTGTCGACTGCGTTCAATATGCCATTTGCGACGATCAGCAGGCCAAATCCCGCATAGCCCCACGCAGCGATGCTGAGATAAAGCGCGAATTCTTCGACGACCGCAGGATCGCTGGTGAAAAAGCCAGCGAACCATTCTCCCGCAGCGAACAGGACGATTGCTGTGCCAAGGCCCCAGACTATACAGAAACCGCCAGCCCAGATTGCCGCTTCACGAGCGCGGCCATATTCGCGCGCGCCCCAGTTCTGGCCCACGATTGCTCCAATTGAACCTGAGAGGCCCAATAGCGGGACCGTCGCAAAGCTTTGAAGCCTGCCTGCGGCTCCGAAGCCGGCGACTGCATCCTGCCCTTCCGCAGCGATCAGCGCGGTAAGGATTGAAAGGCCGATGGGGTTGATTGCATTGGAGAATGCGGCCGGGCCTGCAACCTTCAGAATTGCCGTCGCCGGATCAAGCAGGTTGCTGCGTTTGAGCAAGGACGGATCGAGAGGGATCGAAGCACTTTTCACGCATAATACGGCAAAGCCTATTCCGATTGTCCACCCGGCAATCGTGGCATAGGCAGCTCCGACTATCCCGAAACCGTCAAACCCTGCGAAGATGAAGGAAGGATCTCCTGTGATCAGGATCGGATCGAGTATCCAGTTTGCAATCGCGTAGGAGATATTAATGTAGCTGGCCTTGCGCGCTTCCCCCTGGGCACGCAGCACGCCGCTCATCCCCATTATCCCGAGCAAAAGCGGAAACCCGAGCGAGAAGGGCACCATATAGTCGCGGATCAGCGGGCGGATCGATTCCTGTGCGTTCATCAATGCAAACAGCGGATCAATCAGCACATAGAGCGCCGCCGACATTACTATTCCGCAACCGATGGCGAAGGTAATGCCGAAATTGGCCCTGCGCGCGGCCTTGGCTTCGTCCCCCTCGCCAAGGGCCCGGCTGACGACAGAATTGATGCCGACCATCACGCCTACCCCCAGAGAGGACAACGCAACCGAAATCGGGAAGATGAACGAAATGGCTGCAAGCGCATCGCTTCCCAGCTTGCCGATGAAATAGGCATCAACAAGCCCGATAGACATGATTGCGGCGACGCCAATGATTGCTGGCAGTGTTTGCCCGATAAGGTGGCCGGTTATCGGCCCCTTTGTGAGCTTTGCCGAATTTCGGCTCTCTTCGGCTTGTTCATCGTCGCTCATGTGCAGACGCGCCTAGGCTGGCAAGCCCTCAGGCGCAAAACAAATAATCTCTTGAGGCGTAAAGCGCGGATGTCGCGTTGCGGCCTGATCGCAAGGATCCGCCTCGTCCGGTACACCAATGCTTGATGAATGACGCGACTCCATGCGATAGGGGCGCACATACAGGGATTGGATAAAGACGGAGAGGCAGATCATGGCCACGCAACTTAAACCGACAATCGAATGCAGCCCCGAAGAATGGCAGGCACGGCTGGATCTTGCCGCATGCTATCGCATTTTCGATCACCTCGGCTGGTCGGAATCAATCTATAACCATATCTCTTTGAAAGTGCCGGGCGAGGAAGACACATTCCTCATCAATCCCTTTGGCCTTCTCTACGACGAAGTCACCGCTTCGAACCTCGTGAAAATTGATGTCGAGGGCAACAATGTCGGCCCGTCGCAATACATGGTCAACAAGGCCGGCTTCACCCAGCATGCCTATTTCCACAAGCATCTGGGAGAGCGTGCGCAAGCCATCTGCCACGTGCACACCACAGCAACCATGGCCGTTTGCAGCCATGAAGACGGCCTGATGCCAACCAATTTCTATGCCTGCAATTTTCAGGACCAGATCGGCTATCACGACTTTGAAGGCGTGACCGTTCGCGAAGAAGAGGGTGAGCGTCTGGTCGAAAATCTTGGCGATCATTCGATTCTGATGCTTCGCAATCATGGGCCGGTGGTGATGGACAAGACCATTCAGGGCATGTTCGTAAAGATGTGGGCGCTGCAGCGGGCCTGCGAAATTCAGGTTGCCACTGTCGGCATGGGGAAACCCAATGTTGTCCCGCAGGATGTTGTTGACGTGCACCAGCGCGATCTCAGCGTGATGCAGGCGCAGGGCGGTGCTGGCGTGTTCGATTTCGAGGCTTGGAAACGCCGCGTTTCGAAAACGGACGACAGCTGGCGTTCCTGATCTTTCCCACTTCATAATCTGAGGCGGTACCATGTCGCGCATGACAATCAATGATCGCCCGGTTGAGTTCGATCTCGATCCGAGGATGCCGCTGCTTTACGCGCTGCGTGAGGCGGCGAACCTTACTGGCACAAAAAGCTGTGGCGGCGGAGATTGCGTTGGTGCGTGCATGGTGCTGGTCGACGGGACTGCGCTACGCTCTTGCCGGATTACCCTTGCGGAAGCCGAAGGGCGCTTCATCACAACCATTGAAGGGATAAGTGCGGACCGTTCCCACCCTGTTCAGCAGGCCATGGTTGCCGAGCAGGCTATCCAGTGCGGTTATTGTACGCCGGGGATGGTCATAAGTGCGGCAGCCCTGATTGAGCGCAACCCGGTGCCTAACCGGGCCGAGATTGAGGCAGCAGTCCCCAATATGTGCCGATGCGGGGTCTACCCGCGTCTGGTGAAGGCTATCGAAAGAGCAGGCAAGGCAGCGCAGCGGCAGGAAACAATCAGCGCTGCGCCAGCGCCTGGAATCAGTGCCGCCGATGCCGCCGTTGCAGTTCCGGCATTGAGTGTGCTGGACGAAGAAAAACCCTCAGAGTCCGAAGACCCCGAGGGCTGATCTACCCGTTGTTCCTGTCGGTTCAGAACCGGCCAGTGATTGCAAACCTTGCGTTAATCGGTGCCCCTACGGTTGCCTGATGAGTGGAGTGCGAGAACGGAAAATACAGCGTGTCCGTCAGGTTCTCGACATTCACCTGCAGGCGAAGGTTTTCGCTCACATCGTAATACGCAGCGGCGTCAATCCGTGTGTAGGATGGCAGCACCGCGCGGGTGGTGACGCTGGTTATGCCATCGGTGTAGGTCACATTGCCGTTGGTGATGAAGCTTTCGCTCTGATGCGTCAGGCCAAGACCAATCCCGAACCGGTCGGTTACTTCGACATTGTTCCAGATCGAAAACATGTTTTCCGGCAGCTCGCGCGGTCGCAGCCCTTCATTTCCGAATGCGTCAACCTGCGCACCGTCCAGATAGCTGTAGCCCGCCGAAACAAACCAGCCTGGCACGATCTCACCCTGCAATTGCAGTTCGAAGCCCTGAATGTTGCTGTCGATCACTGACAGCGTCTGCGGATCGTTATCGTCCGGCTGGGGGGAGCTTTGTTCGATATCGAAAATCGCCGCCGTCAGGCTGAAGCCCTGATCGAAATCCCATTTCAGGCCTGCTTCGAGATTGGTGAACGTGTCCGGTGCCAATGCACCCGATCCGCCACCCAACGAAGCAAACTGTTCGCCCGAACGCGGGAGGAAGGTTTCGGAATAGCTCGCATAGATCGAGATATTTTCCTGCGGCTTGATGATGATGCCACCACGCGGGGAGAATTCTTCATCCTTACGCGTTAGGAAAGTGCCGTTGGCAATATCATCAACCGCAATGTCGAAACTGTCGAAGCGGCCGCCGATGACAACGTTGAGCCAGTCCGTCAACGCGATTTCGTCCTGAATATAGACCGAGACGACGTCGATATCGACTTGAGTGAAATCGTTTAGATCGCTGAATGCCACCGTGGTGGCGTTACCCGATGCGTTCCCCCCGACACCGCCACGCAGTGCGAGCGGACGCTGGATAAGGAACACCTCGTTGTCGTCATTCGTCTGGTCCCAGACGGGATTGAAACGATCCTGATCCGACTGCGTGTTGATATACTCACCGCCAACAATCAGCGTGTGGTTGATGCTGCCCGTCTGGTATTCACCCACCAGATTGCCTGAAAGGATCAGGTTCTCGCGCTGCGTGGTATCGATATAGCCATCGGTGGTAACGCGGTCAGGCGTCGCCAGCTGGTTGTAGCCAGAGGCGTAGAAGTTCGAATAAACCTTGTCGTAATCGCCGTAGAACGCGGCGAAATTGCCTTTCAGGTTTTCGCTGAACTTGTGGCTCAGATTGGCGCGCAGCAAATGCGCTTCGAGCTGGGTGAAGTTCAGTTCAGGATCGCCGAAGACGATGTTCTCGAACTCTTCCACCGGGCGTCCGTCAATGCCGGTGGGAATACCGCGATCAATGAAGCGATCATGATCCGCATATTCGTATGACAGGTCCAGAACGGTGTCTTCGCTAAGCAACAGCCGCGCTGTCGGGTTGATGCCGATGCGTTCGCCATCGTAAAAATCGCGGTGGTTGTTCAGGCTTTCATAGGAAGCATTCAGACGAAATGCCGCATTGTCGCTGGCTGACAGGTTGATGTCACCCTGAACGCTCCATTCGCCGAAGGTGTCGACTGCCACCTGACCGCCGCCGAAAGTTTCGCCAATCGTGCCCTTTTTCGTCACGCGGTTAAGGATGCCACCGGTGCCGCCACGACCGAAGAGAAGGGCGTTGGGGCCGCGCAGGATTTCGACCTGCTCAAGATTGTACAACCCGCGATAATATTGGACGTCATCCCGCACGCCGTCGATGAAGAAGTCAGCGGTGGAGCGCACGCCGCGAAAGACGATGGCATCGCGGTGCCCTTCGCCCTGTGAATTGTTCACGCCCGGAGTAAAATTGACGATGTCGGCAACGCTGGTGAAGCCGCGCTGGAGAATTTCGTCCTGCGTCGTGATGGTCAGGCTTTGGGGAACATCAAGGATCGGTGTCGGGGTTTTGAGGGCGTTGACCTGATCCGAGTATAGAACGTCTGCTGTAACAACAATTTCGCCGTCTTCACCGCCAAGGCCTGCACCCTGAGGGTCTTCGGCTGCGTCAGCGAGGGCAGGAGATGCCACGAGCGCGGTTCCGATCAAAAGCGCGCTGCGGGTGAGGGTGTATTTCATTGGTTTCCCTAAAGATATTTGAGGTAATCCCGAATCCGTCCGTCGGGTTGTTGCGGCCCTTCTATTGATATCCATTCGCAGATACAAGTGTTAATGCAAATAATTCGCGATAACAGATCGCTGTGGCCAATTTGTCGCTTTCCCGTTAAGCGGGCGGGCGAAGAACAGCCCCTTTGGAGAAACGCAAAATGGCAAAGCTGAAGGCAACAATCTGGCACAACCCGAACTGCGGCACCTCTCGCAAGACTCTCGCAATTCTGGAGAATCTGTCGCTGGTCGATGTGACTGTCGTCGAATATCTGAAGGAGCCGCCAAGCCGGGAAAAGCTTGCGCAGCTTTATGCCGATGCCGGAATGACGCCCCAGGAAGGGCTGCGCCTGCGCGGTACCGATGCCGAAGAACGCGGACTGCCTGATGCGGACGCGGATACGGTGCTGGATGCGATGGTCGCTGATCCGATCCTGATTAACCGGCCTCTGGTCGAAACGGATAAGGGCGCAGCGCTTTGCCGACCGCAGGATGAAGTGCTCAAATTGCTCTAGGCAAAAACGTCGGTGTCGCGGGTAAGCTCGCTATCCAGAGCAAGCCCGCGCCATCCTGCAATGGCAACCGCAACGCACAATGCGGCAATCAGCCCGAATGCAATCCATGCGTTGCTGTTATAGATCCACACGCCCAGAGCAGGGGCGTAGATGAAACTGGCGCCAGCCACGCTGGCGGTGATGCCGGACGCCTGACCTTGTTCTGCCCGGCTGACCGCCAGCGAAGTGCCCGCTGTCGTGCCGGGCCGGAAAAGGCCGAAGCCCAGCGACGCAATCGCATAGCCCAGGGAGAGCGAGAACACGCTGTCAGCCGCGCCCAGAATGATGCTGCCAATAGCCGCCACGACCATACCGGAAAGGGTCGCTGCGCGTGGGCCGATATTGAAACGCGGGATCACGCCCCATTGCGCAAGCAGCGTCGCAAGTGCTCCGAAAACCAGCACCAGACTGACAACGCCAGCCCCCTCTGCCGGATCGCTGCGAAGGCCCAAGCGGTCCAGCACCAGAAAGCCGACAATCCCCATGATCATCGCCTGCGCATGACCGCCTGCCAGACCGGCAAAGACCCAAGGGCGCACGCGCTTTTCGAACCAGCCAATGCGTGCAGGCTCTTCCGGACTGTCTTCGTGATCATCATGACGGTGGGCACTGTCATGATCCGAGCCGCCCCCGTACGGTGCGCCATGAATTTGCCCGCGCACAGAAAACTTCGGTTCGTCATTGGGCAGGCGCAGGCGCAGCAATAGCAGAGTAACCAGCCCTAGGGCAGCGAAACACCAGAACGGGCCTGTCAGCCCGATACCCATGAAGGGAAACACCATCAAAGGCGCAAGCACGGGGCCAAACACAGTGCCAAGCCCGAAACTCGAGGCAATCAGCGATAGAGCCTGCGTGCGCTCTGACCTGGGCGTGCGTGATGCGACATAGGCCTGAACCGCTGGCGGGGCCGCGCTGCCGAACAGGCCATACAGGCTGCGAGCGGCTGCAAAGATGATCAGCGCTACAAAAGCACTGAGCCAGCCTGCAAGTCCGGCCCAGAGTATCAGGCCGCACAAACCCATTGAAAGGATGAAGCCAATCAGCCCCAGTGCCATCATCGCCTTGCGGCCCC
>JAXHVK010000103.1:0-10075 GCA_034211135.1 Pseudomonadota bacterium | reverse complement strand
CGGGTGTCCGTGTGATGCTTGAAGATGGCTCTTTCGCAATCACCGATGCCGATGGTCGCTATCACTTCGAAGGCGTCGTCCCTGGCACTCACGTTGTCGCGGTTTCGCGCATGACGCTTCCGGAAGGTGCCGAACTGGTCGATTGTCACCGCGGCACCCGCAATGCCGGCAACAAAAGCTCGCGCTTCGTAATCGGGCAGGGCGGTAGCCTTATCGTTGCCGACTTCCACGCCACTGTGCCGGAAAGCGCTTTGAAAGAAGTCGCTGAAAAGGCAGAGACTACTCCCGATGGCTCGATCGCTCGCGAAGTCAACGCTGTGGCAGACGCGGAAACGCTTGGCGCAGGTGCACGTGTTGCCGCAGGTCAGGCTATCGAAACTGCTCCGCAAGCTGATGATGCACCAGTAACCGACTGGCTTGCTCTGGGCGATGGCCCCGACGGCTGGCTGTCACCGGAAGAAGATGCAAACCCGCGTGCGCAGGCTGTTAAAGTCGCCATCCGTCACCGCAAGGGCCAGAAGATTGTCCTGCGTGTCGATGGTGAAGAGGTGAACCCGTTGGCCTTTGAAGGTACTCTGGAAGCGAACAAGGGCCGCTATGCTGTGAGCTTGTGGCGCGGTGTTCCGCTCACCAACGAGCGTACTGTTCTGGAAGCAGACATCGTCAATTCCTTCGGCGTTGTGAACCAGACCCTGACCCGCGAAGTGTTCTTCACCACCACACCGACCAAGGTTGAGCTGGTGCCGGAGCTTTCGACGCTGGTCGCTGACGGTCGCACCCGTCCGGTGGTTGCTGTGCGTGTCCTGGACCGCAACAACCGTCCGCTGCGCGAGGGTATCTCGGGTGAATTCACGCTCAATGCGCCGTATGAAAGCGCAGAACAGCTTGATCGCCAGCAGCTGAACCAGCTTACCGGTCTTGCGCCTAGCTCGGCTCGCTGGGTTACCAAGGGCAAAGACGGCATCGCTCTGATCGAACTTGCACCGACCATGGTTTCCGGTTCTGTCCGCCTCAACTTTACCTTCAATGACGGCGAGATCGTTCGTCAGCAGGAACTCGAAGGCTGGATTGAGCCGGGCGATATCGAGTGGACCATCGTTGGTCTGGCCGAAGGCACCGTTGGCGCACGCTCTGTCGCGGAAAACATGGAGCGCGAAGGCCGCTTTGACAGCGACCTGGGCAACAACGCACGTGTCGCACTGTATGCAAAGGGTCGCGTACTGGGTAAATACCTCGTCACGCTGGCCTATGACAGTGCCAAGCAGCGCGAAGACCAGCGTGTGCTGGGTGCCATTGACCCGAACGCTTACTACACCGTGTTTGCTGATGGTTCGCTGCGCCGCTTTGACGCTGCAAGCCGCGAAAAGCTCTACGTCCGGATCGAAACCGCCACGTTCTATGCGCTGTATGGTGATTTCCAGACCGCCTTCGACCAGACGCGTCTGGCTCGCTACAACCGCACCGCAACCGGTGTGAAGGGTGAGGCACGCTTTGGTCAGGTCAAAGCACAGGGCTTTGCTGCCGAAGTTTCGACCCGCCTGCGTCGTGAGGAAATTCAGGGGCAGGGCATCTCTGGCCCGTACCAGCTGGGCACCCGTGCCATTCTGCCGAACTCGGAACGCGTCACCATCGAAGTGCGTGACCGTTTCCGCAGCGAACAGATCGTTTCGACCCGCACTCTGACGCGCTTCATCGACTATGATCTGGATATCCTTTCGGGCACCATCAGCTTTGCCGAGCCGATCCTGAGCCGTGATGAGAGCCTGAATCCGCAATTCATCATCGTTGAATACGAAAGCGATGGCACCGGACAGGCAGAACTCAACGCCGGTGTGCGCGCTGACTGGACGAGCAAGGACGGAAAAGTCCGCATCGGAGCCAGCGCAATCACGGACAAAGGCGAAGACGCCCGCACGAATATCGGCGCACTCGATCTGCGTGCCCAGATTGGCGACAACACCGAAGTGCGCGCTGAAGTCGGCGTCAGCCGTTCGGAAGGCGCAACTGCAACTGGCTGGATCGTTGAGGCCCAGCACCAGACTGGCAAGCTCGACGTTCTCGCATATGCCCGCCAGCTCGACGAAGATTATGGCATCGGCCAGCAGAACGTTGTTGAGCAGGGCCGCCGTAAGGTGGGTGTCGATGGCCGCGTGCTTCTGTCTGATCACATCAGCGTGCTCGGCAGCGTGTGGCAGGATGACAGCCTGACCGATACAAGCCGCCGCCGCGCTGTTCAGGGTCAGCTTACATGGCAGCGTCCGAATACAGACCTGCGGATCGGCCTTGCACACTTTGACGATCGCCTCGCTGATGGCACGAACAACGCTTCGACTGTCCTCGAAGCCGGTGCCACCCAGCGTCTGTTCGACGGCAAGCTTGAACTTTCGGCCAGCACCGCGATTGCGCTTGACCAGGCTGAAAGCGTCGATCTTCCGGCCCGTCACCGTCTTGGTGTCCGCTATCAGATCTCGCAGGATGTCCGCCTTGTCGGCACTTACGAAATTGCCGATGGCGAAACTCTGGACTCGCGTCAGCTGCGCGGCGGTATCGAAGTAACGCCGTGGCAGGGTGGCCAGATCGTGACGACGCTTGGCGAAGAAACCATCGGCGAATTCGGCAACCGCACATTTGCAGCCTTCGGTCTGTCACAGAACCTGCAGGTAACGCCGGAACTGACGCTGGATGCAACGATTGACGGCAACCGCACTCTGGGCGGATCGCCTGATGTGACCGACCTCGTAAACCCGCTGCAGCCTGCTGCATCTGGTGGGCAGCTGACCGGTGGTCTCGCCTTTGAAGACTTCACAGCGTTCACGCTGGGTGCTGCATGGCGCAAGGATCGCTGGAGCCTCACCGCACGCGGCGAATATCGTGATGGCGAAGAGGCTGACCGTGCTGGCGTCACCTTCGGTGCAATCCGGCAGCTGGGCGAGGGCAGCATCGTTGGCTCGGGTGCAACCTGGACACGGGCAGAGAATACGGGTGGCTCCGTCACCGAAATCTTCGATGCGAGCATTGCGTTCGCGCACCGTCCGGATGCTTCCGAAGTCGCTATGCTCGGTAAGCTCGAATATCGCAGTGATCGCGTTACCGGTGCAGTTGCAGGAAATGTTGCGGGTGCAGGCCGTACGGCTCTGATCGTCAACGGTGATGCAACCTCGCGCCGCGTTGTTGCCAGCCTGTCGACCAACTGGAGCCCGCGCGGCTGGGACGAAGACGAATTCGGTGTCGACCAACAGGTTCGCCGTGACGAATACACGCTGTTCCTTGGCGCTCGTCACAACTTCGATAACTTCGAAGGCACTGAATTCAGTGGTACCAGCCTTCTCGCCGGTGGTGATGTCCGCTTCGGCATTGGCGAAAGTTTTGAAATCGGTGCCAGCGCGACAGTTCGTGCAAACCTTAACGATGATGTGACAAGCTTCTCCTATGGTCCGACGATCGGCGTCTCGCCTGCAAAGGACATGCTGCTGACCATTGGCTACAACGTCGAAGGCTTCCGCGATGGTGATTTCGCTGCTGCGCGCAACACGGACAAAGGCCTCTTTGCAGCCATCCGCTTCAAGTTTGATGCTGATACATTCGGCTTCCTCGGACTGGATGGTCAGTGATGCGGGATAACCTGGTAGCAGCCGTTGTGGAGTGCGGCTCAAAAACTCGAAAAGTTCTTAGGTATGAGCTGTAAGTACCTCATTGTTTTCATCAGCGCTGTGATTGCGGCACTGGCACTGCCAGCAGCTGCACAGGCGCAGACCGCTCAGATCGACTGGGCCAATGCAGGTGTACCGAGCCAGGGCTCCTTCCCCAATGGCACGACAGTAACGGCTTCGGACGGGACTGTTGCTACGGTGACATTCAATTCAGTCGAAGTGGGTGGCGGAACATTTGATCCCGTGTTCGCGCCAACGTTCCTCAGCTATTTCAACGGAACTCTCAGCACCAGCACTTCGCCGCTTTTTGTGAGTATGAACAATAGCGATTACGATCCGCGGGACAGGATAACCGTCACGATCGAGCTTGATCAGGCTGTGAACGGTCTGCAATTCTCGCTGGGCGATATCGATTTCGGCAACTTCACCGACGCAATCGAAGTGTATCATGATAGCGACCTGAGCGGCGCTTTTACTAACAGCGCGGCGGCGGGTTTCGGTACGTTTGGCGCTTCGGTGCAGCGTACGAATGATGCGGTGCTGAATGGTTGGCGCGGCATCAACGGTTCGGCCAATGATTCCACGGCTGGGTCGATCAATTTCGATTTCGGCAATCAGTCGGTGCAACGCATCCAGTTGGTTTATTTCAGCTACACCGGCACGGGGGATCCCGGGAACCAATTTTATGTGATCTCGGATTTTACGTATGACTCCGTCCAGCCTGACCTTAGCCTCAGCAAGTCGGTAAGTAACGCAAATCCGGCATTCGGTTCGACCATCAGCTATCAGCTGAATGTAACGAATTCGGGCGTTCTCGATGCGACAGGGGTCGAAGTTCTCGATCAGTTGCCAACAGGGTTTGAGTTCGTTTCAGCAAGCGGCACCGGAAACTATGATGCCGTGACGGGTCTTTGGACCGTAGGAAACGTTCCATCAGGGCAAACGCGTTCACTCACCATCACCGGGACAGTTTCGGCTCCGGCCGGCGTGACAGTGACAAACTTCGCCGAAGTCAGCGCGTCTGACCAGGGTGACAGCGATTCAACGCCAGGCAATGGCATCGCGACCGAGGATGATTACGATTTCGCCAGCTTTACCGTGCAGGGAGTGCGCACAGCCGGTGTGCCGCCCACGCTGGTTTGCCCTGTGGGCGTAACGACCTTTGACTGGGATGCCCCCGGCATTGTCTGGCAGGCCGGTGTCCTCAATCAGAGTTTTGCAATCGCAAATTTTGGTACAGTCGATTTTGCGATTTCCAGTGATGGCGTTTTTGTCAGTGATCCTGCGTTCAACGGTCAGTCGCCGAGTGAGGCGACAGCGAATACCGGCGGGCTGCCGACGGTCGAGAGCTCACTGCACCAGTTCCTCGATTTTGCAAACCGCCAGCAAACAGCGACCACGGTTGTATCGCTGCCCAACGCGGTTGCCGGCGCTCAATTCACTTTGTTCGATATCGACTTTGCGGCCAACGACTTCGCCGATCAGGTCACTGTGACGGGCACTTATCAAGGCAGTTCGGTCATCCCGGTGCTGACGAATGGCACCGCCAACTATGTCGTGGGCAATGTCGGCGTCGGCGATGCCGGATCAGACGGGACTTCGGCCGCAGGCAACATCGTCGTTACGTTCAATCAGCCGGTTGATACGATCACAATCGAATACGGCAATGCGGGAACGGCACCGGTCGTACCTGATGGACAGGCCATTGCGATCCACGATTTCGATTTCTGCACTCCGACAACCGCCCTTTCTGTCACCAAGATCGGTTCGGTGATCTCTGATCCCGTTAACGGCTCCAACAATGCGAAAGCCATACCGGGCGCGGTGGTCGAATATCTGATCTCTGTCAGCAACACGGGCATTTCATCGACGACAGCAGACAGCGTGATCGTGACCGACGATCACCCCGGCGATCTGAAAATGTGCCGCATTCTGGAGGCCAGTGGCCCTGTTGTGTTCAACGATCCGGGGAACGACACAGGCTTAACCTACACGTTTGCCGGGATTGGGATCGGCACAGATGATCTGGAGTTTTCGAACGATAACGGGGCGACGTTTAACTATACGCCTGTTGATGATGGTGAGGGCTGCGATGCGAATATCACAGATTTTCGCCTCAATCCCGCAGGCGAAATGGCAGGCGGAAGCACATTCAATTTACGTGTTCGCTACACGATCATTGATAGCGGACTGCCTACGCCCTGATCCAGTTTCCTGATTGACGGCGGATTGGGAGCGGTTAAGTCATGGTTCTCATGAGCGCCTCCCCGCATCCAGCTCCACCTTCGCTTGAAAGCCTGCTTGATCAGGGGCCGGTTTCGCTTTTTCTGGATTTTGACGGGACTCTTGTCGGGCTGGCTCCGACGCCAGACAGCATCAGTCCCGTTCCGCATTTGAACGCTGCGCTGACGAATCTGAGCGATCGTCTGAATGGCGCCTGCGCGATCGTGAGCGGACGCGCTCTTGATGATATCGCCTCGCATATCGGTCAGCTCGCTCTGGCTGGCGCAGGATCCCACGGCGCAGATGTGCGCGATGCCGATGGCAATCCGCTTGGCGCAGCTCCGGTGTCTTTGCCCGCGCAAATCAGTGAGCCGCTGAAAGAATATGCACAGGCCAATGCGCTGGGTTACGAACCAAAACCGCATGGGGCGGCGCTCCACTACCGTTCGGAACCTTCGAAAGGGCTGGAAGCTCATGCCTTCGCAGAAGAATTGGCAAACAAAAACGGCTGGACAACGCAAAGCGGGAAATGTGTCGTGGAGATTGTCGCGGGTCAATCCGACAAAGGCACAGCCGTCAGGGCATTTCTGGAAGTAGAGCCATTTGCATCAACGCGACCGTTTTTTCTCGGTGATGACTTAACTGATGATAAGGGTTTTGCGGTTTGCAATGAATTCGGTGGTGCAGGCATAATTGTCGGGGAACGACTTTCGTCTGAGGCCGCTTACCAATTGCCGGATGTTGACGCAGTTCATCGCTGGCTTGGTTTGTAATCGAACCAGAGGAGATCAGGCGTATCCAATCGAACCTTGAACTTTGGCCTGTCGGGAACTGTCAGGTTTCCGGTCTTATCGACGAAACTGGTGCTTTGGTCTGGGGGTGTGCGCCCCGGGTAGATGGCGATCCTGTTTTCTCGTCTCTGCTGAACGACAGCCAGCGCGAAGCAGGCGTTTGGCGTTTCGAGCTTGAGGGCCAATGCGAAGCGAAGCAGGAATATATCCGCAACACTCCGCATCTCGTCACGACCCTGACTGCGAAAGACGGGAGCGAGGTTCAGATACTCGATTTTTGCCCGCGTTTTGAACGTTCGGGGCGGATGTATCGACCGGTTGCCTGGATCAGAATTGTTCGACCCATCGCAGGCAATCCGCGCGTGCGAGTTGTCCTTAACCCTACCAAGAATTACGGCGCGTCTCTTGCCGAAACAACGCATGGCACAAACCATGTGCGATATCTGACAGGTGATCAGGCGCTGCGATTGTCCACGGATGCACCGATTGGCTACATCATGGAAGGCCGCACCTTCCGCATTGAGAGAGACACGCATTTCTTCCTCGGACCCGATGAGCCATTCGTCGGTAACGTCCGCGAAGTCGTGCGAGCTATGGAGCTTAAGTCCCGCAGATATTGGCAGGAATGGGTACGCGGCCTTCATATCCCACTTGAATGGCAGGAAGAGGTCATTCGCTGCGCAATCACTCTCAAGCTGTGTCAGCATGAGGAGACCGGAGCAATCGTGGCGGCGCTGACCACCTCTATACCGGAAGCTGCGCATTCCGAGCGGAACTGGGATTACCGATATTGCTGGATCAGGGACAGCTATTATACGGTGCAGGCCCTGAACCGCATCGGCGCGCTGGATGTGATGGAGAAGTATCTCGCTTACCTGCGAAACATCGTAGACAGCGCAAGGGGAGGTCAGATCCAACCGCTCTATTCCGTGATGGGCGAAAGCGAGTTGAATGAAACCACGGCCAGCTATCTCGCCGGATATCGGGGGATGGGGCCGGTGCGACGCGGTAATGCGGCCTATAAGCAGATCCAGCATGATTGTTACGGCCAGATCGTTTTGCCCAGCGCGCAGGGCTTCTTTGATTCCCGCCTGTTGCGCCCAGCGGACGACTTCGACTTCGAGAATTTGGAGCAGGTCGGCAAAATGGCGTGGGCGATGCACGATCAGCCCGATGCCGGCCTATGGGAGTTCCGCACACGGCAGGAAGTGCACACCTATTCCGCCGTCATGAGCTGGGCAGCTTGTGATCGTCTTGCGAATGTTGCCAAGCACATTGGCAAAGATGACCGCGCTGAAGTTTGGCGTGAACGGGCTGATGCGATTGCGGCGACGATTGAAGAAAAGGCCTGGAAAGAGAACGACGAAGGCGGCCATTACGGCGCGAGCTTCGAGAGCGATTATCTTGACGCAAGCCTTTTGCAGATGGTCGAACTGCGTTTTCTCTCGCCCGATAATGAGCGGTTCCAGCAGACATTCGCTGCAGTGGAAAAGCATTTGCGCCGCGGGGAGCATATGCTGCGCTACGCTGCCGAAGATGATTTCGGTGCGCCGGAAACGGCCTTTAACGTCTGCACTTTCTGGCTGATTGAAGCGCTGCATCTGGCAGGCCGCAGCGAGGAGGCTCGCAAACTGTTCGAAACCATGCTGAGCCACACAACAAAGTCGGGGCTGCTTTCGGAAGACCTGGATTACGAAACCGGTGAATTGTGGGGCAATTTCCCGCAGACCTATTCGCTGGTCGGGGTCATCAATTGTGCGGGGCTCTTGTCCAAATCGTGGAGCGAGGTCCGCTGATGGCCAAGAACAGTCGCCTTGTCGTCATTTCCAATCGGGTTGCGGTGCCCAAAGCCCGCGGCGCTGCCGGAGCGCAAGGCGGCTTGGCCGGTGCTCTCAACGCGGCGTTAAAGGATTATGGCGGGCTGTGGTTCGGATGGTCCGGACAGGAAGCCGAACAGGTCAATGACACGGTCCATTTGCATCGGGCCGACGGCGTGACGACGGCCACCATCGATCTGACCACGCGTGAGGTTGATGAATACTACAACGGATACGCGAATTCGACGCTCTGGCCGCTGTTCCATTATCGCATTGACCTTGCGCAGTTCGAACAGCGCACAGAGCAGGGCTACGAACGGGTGAACGATCGGTTTGCAGACAGTGTCTTGCCTTTGATCGAGGAAGATGATCTCGTCTGGGTCCACGATTATCATCTGGTCCCGCTGGGTGATCGGCTAAGGCAGCGCGGGGCGAAGAACCGCATCGGTTTCTTCCTTCATATTCCATGGCCGCCAACCCGTCTTCTGACGTCCTTGCCGTATCACGAAAGGCTCGTCACTTCGATGTTGGCCTATGATCTGATCGGTTTCCAGACCGAGGAATGGCTGTCGAGTTTCATCCATTACTGCCAGAATGAATTGGGTGCCAAAGTCGATGCCGCAACGGGGCGCATCGAATATGAAGGGCGCACGACAATCGCGCGCGCCTATCCGATTGGTATCGACTGGGAGCATTTTCAGGGCGAGGGTGCGAAGCCGGACGCGAAAGCCGCCGAAGAACGCTTTCTCGCATCGATTAGGGGCCGTACCGGAATGATCGGCGTGGACCGTCTGGATTATTCAAAGGGTTTGCCGGAACGTATCGACGGCATTGGCCGCTTTTTCGACCAGAGTCCCGAAAGGACGCGCGACCTGGTCTTTATCCAGATCGCCCCACCTAGTCGTGAAGACGTGGACAGCTATCAGAAAATTCGTGCACTGCTTGAGCAGAAGACGGGCCAGATCAACGGTGCGCGCAGCGAAGTCGATATTGTTCCGATCCGCTACGTGAACCGCGGTTACAGTCATGCAGAATTGTACGGGTTTTTCCGCGCCGCTAAGATCGGGTTGGTAACCCCTCTGAGAGACGGGATGAATCTGGTCGCAAAGGAGTATGTGGCTGCACAGGACCCGGATGATCCTGGCGTTCTGGTTCTGTCAGAGTTTGCCGGTGCCGCCCAGCAATTGGGTGCCGATGGAAAGGGAGCGTTGCTGGTCAACCCGCACAGCCCTGACGCGATTGCTTTTGCCATCGAACAGGCTCTCGATATGCCATCGGATGAGCGCAAGGCCCGCTATGAGGCGATGATCGCCACGATACGGGACGATGATGTTCAATCGTGGACGCAGGAATTCTGCCAGCAGCTTTCACACGGTTAGGCGAATTAGGCTTTAGATAAACCGCCTTACAGGTGCTTCGGGTTCACGCAGCAGACCCGCATCGCGCATCATGCTGGTCTTCAGATCGGTGTGTTGAGGGCGCCCGGCGCGTTTCGCGATGGCGCGGGCCACTCTTGATATCAGCATCGAGGGGTCAAATGGCTTGCGGATATAATCCTGTGCGCCGGCATAAATCGCCCTTGCTTCGTCATCAG
>JAXHVK010000102.1:0-10181 GCA_034211135.1 Pseudomonadota bacterium | reverse complement strand
GAAGCTGAAACCGGAAATGGTCCGGTTTCAGCTTCGCAAGCTCCCGCGCGAGAACACCGCCAAGGCTCCATCCCACCAGCGAAATCTTGCGTCCGCTTTCCTTGTAAAGCCGTTCAATCTGGGATTCCAGCTTATCGACCAGCTCTTCATTGACGCGCACATTGCGGCCTGAATCCCAGCCATGCGCATCATAGCCAAGCTCGCTCAGCAGGTTGCGCATTGGCGCTGTGGAGCTGTTGGTGGCCATGAAACCCGGCAGCACGAGAACGGAGTGCCCGTCGCCTTTCGGCAGGGTCGAAAGCAGCGGCCGCATCGCATAGAACGACGCAAATTCGAACATCGCGCGGCCTTCGGCAAAGGTCCAGAAACGGTTTGGCGCTGTCGCCTGCCGCGTAGGGGAGCGGCGCACGCCATCCGTTCCTTCCACCACGATGCTGCCCGGCGCGGGTGCGATGCTGGCCATTATTTGCTCTCCTTGGTGATGCGCTCGGCAGAGGCCTTTGCGGGTCTGCGTTTCGCCGCAGATCCACCGGCCTTGCGACCCGGCGCAGCCTTTCTGGTCGTTGTTTTTCGGGCGGGTGCCTTTCGGGCCGCCGGTTTATTCGGTGCCGGCTTTTCGGTGTCACCGTCAGCCTTGGCATCAGAGGACACGGCCTTAGCCGCTGTGAGCAATTCTTCAAAACTTGCCTGAAGGCATTCTGAATAGAAATCGGGGTCCGGCATAATATCGCGGCACGCCGTGAAGCTGATAATCGCCTCATCGACGTAGGATTGAACCACATGGGCAAGCCCCAGACCATCCGTCAGGCAGATGAGCGACAGCGCCATGCTCTCCATCCGTGCGCCTGCCGAGTAGATATGCACGGGCGGTCCGGGGACATTGGTGACGACGGTGTTGAACGGCATTGCAAGCCGGTGGGCCAAACTCACGCGATTGAACAGCTGCGCACCCAAGGCCATGTACAGAAGCGGATTCACCTTGCTCACTTCAGTCATGGTGCGCGCGCCAATGGCGTTCGTCATCGCTTTTGAATTTTTGGTGCGTTTGAAAACGTATTCGAGCCGCTCTGCCGGATCGGACAGATGCGATCCCAGCGGTGCAATCATGGCGGATACCTGATTGCCCATATCGCCCTTCTCATCCTTGCCGCGCACCGAGATCGGAGCCATCGCAGTCATGGTTGATTTGGGCAGATCATCCTTTGCCGTCAGATATTTGTTCAGCGCGCCACCCACGATGGCGAGGGCCACATCATTGACCTTTGCCTCAGGCGCCAATGCGCGGATCGCCTTTACCCCGGCCAGCGGGAAGGATCGTCCTTCCACCACGCGGTGGGGAGAGATGGAGCGGTTGAAACGGGTGCGCGGCGGGACGTAATCGCTAGTCAGCTTGAAGTCGCGCGTGACCAGCCCCTTGATCGCATTGGCAATGCCTGGAACCGCCTGCGCGGCGACCTGCGCCTGCTTTACAGGGTTAACGATGGCGTTGACGTAAGACTTGCCCAAAAGCTCTACCGGACCCGGAATTTTCTCCGGCTTCCAATCGTCTGGCTGGTTCGGAGGGGCAACACTGGGAGTGACCGTGTGGAGCGCTTCCATCAGGTCAATCCCGCTCATCCCGTCAATCGCAGCGTGGTGAACCTTTGTGATGAAGGCAAAACACCCAGCGGGAAAGTCGCGGACATTATCCAGCCCTTCGACCACGGTGAACTCCCATGGCGGGCGGGTCAGGTCCATCGGGCGGGCGTGAACGCGGGCAGTCTGGATGCACAATTGCCGCCAGTCGCCCGGTTTGGGCAGCGCGACGTGGCGCACATGATATTCGAGATCGAAATTCGGGTCTTCGATCCAGTAAGGATAATCAAGGTCAAAGGGCACTCTGACAAGGCGCTGCCGGATCGTCCGCGACAACTGCATCCTGCCTTCGATAAAGGACAGGATATCCTTGAAACGGACAAACCCACCGGGCGCGGTTGCCGGATTGTAGATCAGCAAATTGCCGATATGCATCGGCGAATTGGGCGATTCCATCGCGACGAAGGATGAATCCATACCTTGGAGTTGGCGCAAGACACTCTCCCTATGAAGGCTGCTCCCGCTATTGCGGGTTGCCGCTTCCCATTCGGCCCGTTTTCGGGCTGATTACCAATGGGTAGGGATAAATCTGCTTGCAGACAACTTGACGCCTGCGGAAGGCCCGGTTTCGCGCGGGTTTTACGCTACGCGCCGCCGGGAAGGGCCGCTGCGCAAGCGACACCGCTGGCCCATGCCCACTGGAAGTTGTAGCCACCGAGCCAGCCCGTCACGTCGACCGCCTCGCCGATTGCATAGAGGCCCGGCACCTTCTTTGCCTCCATCGTCTTGCTGGAAAGCTCGTTCGTGGCGATGCCGCCAATGGTGACTTCTGCCTTTGCAAAGCCCTCCGTGCCTGTCGGACGAAAACGCCAGTTGGATAGCTGCTCACTCGCGCTTTTCAGTACCTTGTCCGGCACATTGCCAAGCTCGCGATCAATCCCGAGCCGTTCTGACAGCGCATCGGCAAGCCGATCTGGCAAGTGTTCGCGCAGCACCGATTGCAGTGTCGCACGCGGGCGGTCGCGCTTTGCGTCGAGCAGCCAGTCCGTCTCGGAGCTGGGCAGGAAGGCAATCCCCACTTCTTCCCCGTGCCGCCAGTAAGAGGACACTTGCAGGATCGCGGGACCAGACAGCCCTTTATGCGTGAACAGGGCCGCTTCATCGAATGTCGTTTTGCCGGCCCGCGCCGTGACCGGCGCTGATATGCCGGACAATTCGCGAAACAGGACATCGTCCCCGCCCAGTGTCAACGGGACGAGGGCAGGGCGCGGTTCCACCACTTTCAGACCGAATTGGCGCGCCAGATCGTAAGCGAAACCGGTTGCTCCCATTTTCGGGATCGAGGGGCCGCCAGTGGCGATCACTATCGATGGCGCTGCATAGGACTGGCCCGATGCGGACACGGCGAAGTCCGCGCCGTCTTTCACAACGGTCGAAACTTCCGCATCGCAGATGATGTCCACCTGATCTTCAGGGCATTCATCCAGCAGCATCTGCACGATCTGTTTGGCCGAACCGTCGCAAAACAGCTGCCCGAGCGTTTTTTCGTGCCAGGCGATCGAGTGCTTATCGACAAGAGCAATGAAATCTGCGGGCGTGTATCGGGCGAGTGCGGATTTCGCGAAATGCGGATTGGAGGAAAGGTAATTTGCAGGGGCAGCGCCTAGGTTGGTGAAATTGCAGCGCCCACCTCCGGAAATCAGGATCTTCTTTCCCGGCTTTTCGGCCTTTTCCAGCACCGCAACCTTCAGCCCGCGCTGACCGGCAATCGCAGCACACATCAGGCCCGCGGCGCCTGCGCCCAGAATTATGACATCGTATCTTTTCACCCCTGTGCCGATAGTCGGCTGCCACGCGGATGAAAACCGCTAGCGGAACACAGAACACTGTTGCCTGAAAAGATACGGAGCAGCGCAGGTCGGGGGCGATGACCTGTCGCTGCTCCGTTGGTGACCGGCAATTACGGGATAGCCGGTTGAGCCACAGTCAGAAGTTTGCCCAATGTGTTCCACTCTTCGCGCGGAACCCAATTGCGATTTGCGCCGAGGAAAGAATGTTCATCAAGCTCAAGCAATCCGATGATCACCTCCGCAACGATTGTCGCGCCCACCGGGCCAAGGCCTTCTCCCGGCGCGAAAGAGCCATCGCTTTCCTCACGACCGATAACCTCTGCTTCTGCCAGCAGGTACAGCCAAAGTGGAATACCCTCAGCGCCCAGATCACCGTTGAGATCAGCGATCTTCGCAATGACCTGATCAATCTCGGCCTGCGGCCGCTCCAGCGCGCCTGCGACCTTTTCACCTGCGGGAAGCAGGAATGTGTTGCCGCGCATCAGATTGCGTGTGGCCAAGGACTTCTCCGCTGCTGATCCATCAACGAAGGGCAGATCAAGCAAGGCCGCAGACATCAGCGTATCCAGCTTTTGCGTGCGTTGCACCTGACGGTTTTCAGGCGTGAAGAACAGCTCATGCATGTCAGCGACGGCATCATTGCTGGGTACGGGATCAAACCCGCGACCAAGCCCGGCTCCAAACAACGCAAACTGGCGTTGGCCGCGCTGCACCTGAATGTTGAGCGGAACCATAGAGTGGCCAAAGCGATAGGCCGCGACAGAGAACTCCACCGGGATGAAAGGTACGTCGCCGCAGTAATGCTGTCGCCCGCAGCCCAGAATACGCTCAATCACTGCCTTGCCGCACATGTCGGAAAGGAAATCGTTCACGACGGCCCACTGGTAATGCCATGTCGTCAAGGTACGGGACACTTCGTACAGGTCGTGGCCGGTGATGCCTTCTTCGGCGTTGATTGTTGTCGCCACATGGTTGTGGAAGCGGATGATCGCGAGCTGGATCTGGCTGATGATCCGGTTCTCGTCATTGCGCGGATCGCCGATAATTGCGCGATTGTTCGGACCGCGCAGCAGATCGTGTGCGGGGACACCGTTCTGGCCGGGATTATCAGCCCCTGTCAGCAGCCGAACCCCGCCAAAATCACCGCCCTGTTCGAACAGATATGGCTGTGCTTCCGGCCCGAGGCCGTAAATGCAATCCAGATCAAGCGTAGGCGTGCGCACATTCGCGATTTCGCCCGGATTGTCGACTACACTGTCAAATGTGGTCGAAGCATCAAGGGTGATGTCGTGATCGACAAACTGGCCGAAAAACACCTGGCCCACCGGCACGCTTGCGGTCCGGTCTGAATCGTTTGGCGCTTCCATCGCACCGCCGACTCGGCCGATTTCGATAAGGATGTGAGGATCGGTGTAAGCTGGCATAAGTTCGCCAAACATACGGCCAAAGCGATCATCGCGTTGTTCAATACCGTATTCACTTCTTACACAATAAGGGGATAGCCCTTCTAGCGTTTTCATCCCGTGATGATCAGGATTTGTCATAAATTTGCCTCCGTTAATTAAAATCGAAAGCAACCCACCGGTTTTTTATTATTGGATGTTACTCCTGATCAGGGAAATTACCGAGTCTTTCCGCATCTAATTGTGTATTTTCGACCAAGGGAAAGATTGTCTATTTCCTACAAATGGATGTGGGGAGGGCGCTCCTTGGCCTTTTAACCGGATGAATCCGCGCCTATTTCAGGCTTATGGCAAAGACACCGGCAGGCACTCCCCACGATCCGCGCGGGGCCGAACGCTTTAATGAAAGCCGCGCGGCTTTCACGGTCTCGTCTGCCCAACCGAATCTGGAAGCGGGCGTTGAAGCGATCCGCAACACAGTCGCCACGCTAAAACCTATTCCCGGCGTTTACCGAATGCTCGATAGCAGGGGAGAGGTTCTGTATGTTGGCAAGGCCCGATCGCTAAAGGCGAGGGTGGCGAACTATACGCAGGTCAATCAGCTGACGACGCGGTTGATGCGGATGGTCTCGCAATGCCGCAGCATGGAAATCGTTACCACCAATTCCGAGGCAGAGGCGCTGCTGCTGGAAGCCCAGCTGATCAAGCGGTTCCGCCCTCCGTTCAACGTGCTGCTGCGTGATGACAAGAGCTTCCCGTTCATTCTTCTGCGCGCCGATCATGACTTCCCGCGCATTCACAAACATCGCGGCGCGCGGCGGGCAAAGGGAAATTATTACGGGCCGTTCGCCAGCGCAGGCAGCGTAAACACGACACTGAATGCACTGCAAAAGCTGTTCCTGCTTCGATCATGCACAGACAGCTTCTTCAACAATCGCGACCGGCCTTGCCTGCTTTATCAGATCAAGCGTTGCTCTGCCCCTTGCGTGGGGCGGATCGGTGAAGAGGATTACGATCAGCTGGTGCGGCAGGCGAAGGATTTCCTCGCCGGTCGATCCTCTCAGGTGCAGGCCGACCTTGAAAAGCAGATGGCGAAGGCGGCTGAGGAGCTGGATTTCGAGACCGCGGCAATCCTGCGCGACCGGTTGCGTGCGGCGACTTTCATTCAGGGAAGTCAGGCGATCAATGCGCGCACCGTAGGGGACGCCGATGTCTTTGCGCTTGCCAGCAAAGGTGGCCATGTCGGGGTGCAGGCATTCTTCATTCGCGGTGGCCAGAACTGGGGACATCGAGCCTTCTTCCCCAGTCACACGAAAGACGTGGACGAAGCACAGGTGCTGTCTGACGTAATGCTACAGTTTTACGAGGAAGTGCCCCCGCCGCCGAATGTTCTGGTGGATCGCGAGCTGCCCGAAAGCGAACTGATGGAGGCAGCCTTTGCAGAGCTTGCAGGCAAGAAGGTCACCATCGCTATCCCGCAACGCGGTGACCGGCGAAAGCTGCTGAAGCAGGCAGAGCGTAATGCGGTGGAAGCGCTTGACCGGAGGCTGGCGGAGAAGGGGACCAAGGCAAAGGTCCACCGTGAACTCGCCGAATTCCTTGAGTTGGAGGAACCCCCGGAACGGATTGAGATCTACGATAACTCGCACATCCAGGGGGCGAAGGCTGTCGGCGCTATGGTTGTCGCGAGTGCCGAAGGCTTCGAGAAGTCCCAGTACCGCAAGTTCAACATCAAAGAAGCGCAGAGCAATGACGACTTCGGAATGATGCGGGAGGTGATGCAGCGCCGGTTTCGCAAGTTTGCCGAAGGGGCAGAACCCGCCGCGAGCACAACGGGCAAGAAAGGACACGAAACCGTATTGCCTGATTTGCTCCTGATCGACGGGGGTAAGGGGCAGGTGTCCAGCGTCATGGCAGTGCTTGAAGAATATGGCTTGGCCGACGAGTTCGCAGTCATCGGGATCGCAAAGGGCCCGCATCACGGAAGAGAGGGCCGCGAGGTTTTCCATTTTCCCGATGGGCGAGAGAAAACCCTGCCGACGAACTCACCTGTCCTGTTCTATGCCCAGCGCCTTCGTGACGAGGTGCACCGCTATGTGATCGGCGCTCACCGTGCGAAGCGATCCAAGGCGATTACGGCAAGCCCGCTGGATGAAATTCCAGGCATCGGGCCGGCGCGGAAACGGGCTTTGCTGCTACACTTTGGCACGGCCAGCAAAGTGCGCGCGGCAGCGTTGGAAGATCTTCAGCGCGCGCCCGGTGTCAGTGACAAGGTCGCCAGGCAGATTTATGATTTCTATCACGCCGGCGGTTGATCGCGCGAGCCGCAAAACTGAGTCGCGGATTGGCACGAATCAACGGCGCGGGGCCTCTGTAACCAGAACTTGAATCGTACTTTCGCGGAAAACCATTGGTTTACGCGTACTTACCCTGGTGTCAGTTGCAAACGCGATATTTACCTTAATTCCCTAGACCCGAGATCTGAGGAACTCGCATTGGGTCAATGGATCGCAAATAAGGGCGGCGCACTAAGGTTGCGCCATGCCATGATCGCCTTTGCGATCGCCGTAGTGCTTTCTGCGGTTACGATCCTTCGTCCGGCGGATATCGCGCTCTGGTCGCTCCAGTCTAAACTATTCAGCCACGAGCCAAGCGGCGAGATCGTTCTGGTGACCGATACGAGCCGCGATTTCGACATATCTATCGACAATTCCAACGTCGCGCTGATCGGTGCCTTGGAACAATTGGAAAAGGCCGGGGCCAAGCAGGTGGTGCTTCATACCCCGCTGCGCGAAGGTGACGTCGAACAAATCAACCAGCGGCTTGAACGATCAATCGCTTTGCTCGGTGAAAAAGCCGTGATCGCGCGTTCAATCAGCTCCGAAGAACCGATGGGGGTGTCCACCGAGAGAAATGCTCCCAGGTTTGAAAAGACCAGCAAGATCGTAAGCAGTTATGTGAAGCAGGATTTCCTCCGGTTTGTGTGGTGGGCTGATCCTTCGCAAACAGTCAATGCGACTGAGTATTCGTCCATGTGGAAGGTGCTCGTGCCATCGTACGAGCCGGATCGTGCGATATACCCTGACTATTCGATCGCTGTGAGGTCCATTCCGGAGATTGATATCTACGCGTTGGCTTCGGGCGATCCAGAAACTCTGAAAGCGGTTTCCTCCAAGCGTGTTATCGTAGCCGGTCTCGGTCGTGACGATCGAATGATCAAGACACCCGATGGCCATGCAGGCCTGATCGGACCTGCTAAGCTACATGCGCTTGCTGCTGAAACAGCGAAAGCAGGATCGGGCCAGTTCTTTGGCTCAATGATCACTGTGCCGACTACAGCCGTCCTGCTCGTGCTGCTCATTCTGGCTTCCAAGAGCAATCATCAACGCCGGATCGGATATGGTCTTTTGGCCACGGGCGCGGTGATTGTCTTTTTCGTCGCTGCCGACCTTGGTTTGCGTGTTCTGCTGGCTGAGCCTGCGGTATTGCTTATACTTTATGCTGCCCAGCGGGCGACAGCGAACTGGCGCCGCCGCCATCTATATACGGACCCGCGCAGCCAGCTTTCCAACTTTATTGCCCTGCATCGCGATCTTGAAGCTGAGGATAATCTGCGGGACCGGGTCATCGTCGTCGCTAAAGTCGCAAGACTCGATGCGATGTTCGCGACCCTTCGTGGAAGCGAGCAGGGCGAATATTTGCGCCAGATCGCGAACCGGCTTGCGCTGAGCAATGACCGTTCGGGCGTGTACCACGATGGCGGCAAGTACTTTGCGATGGTACTGAAAAAGGCCGACTATCCTGACTTGCAGGGACATTTGGAGGGGCTTCGAGCCATCGCGTGTCAAGCGATCATGATCTCTGAACGGGCATTGGATGTGGCGATTACGGTTGGGGTCGATCAGTCGTCAGATGCCCGCGCATCCAACCGCATCAGTTCGGCGATTGCCGCTGCGGACCAGGCACGTGAGGCCTATCGACCAGTCTTCATCATCTCGGATTTCGAAACCGACAGCGAGGCATGGGATTATTCCCTTCAATCCCGACTTGAAGCGGCACTTTCGGAAAACCGTATCTCGATCAAGCTTCAGCCGAAGGTTGATATGCAGACGGGACTTTTTGTCGGGGCAGAGGCACTTGCACGCTGGACGGATAAAGAACGCGGTGAAATTCCGCCAAACCAGTTCATCCTCCAATGTGAGCGCGTTGGCAGGCTGGATGAACTGACCAAGCGAGTGATGAACCGGAGCCTGTCCGCTTCTTGCGACCTTGCGGCGGCAGGGCAGCCTGCCAAAATCTCGGTCAACGTATCCGCGATCCAGTTTGTTGATAATCGCATCGTCGAACTGATCGAAAAATCTTTGCTGGAAACAGGGGCGAATCCAGCGAACATCATGATTGAACTGACGGAAACGGCCCGAATTGAAAACTTTGCACGGGCGCGCGAGATCATGGAGCAGATCGGTTCGCTGGGTATCGAATTCTCGATCGACGACTTTGGCGTTGGAAGCGGCAATCTTGATGCTCTCTACCACCTGCCGTTCAGGGAACTGAAGATTGACAGGATGTTCGCCAACTCGGTCAGTACTTCTGCCGAAGCCCGCAAGATTGTTGGCTCGCTTATGAGTCTCTCCAGAGAAATGGGGATTTCGAGCGTGGCCGAAGGCATTGATAACTTCGCTACATTCGAGATGTTGAGAGATATGGGAGGCGACTTGGCGCAGGGATATTGTATCGCCCGTCCGCAAACGCTTTCCCTGCTTCAAGAGACACTCTCTCTTCAGCGCGGCGACGGAATATTAAAGAAATATAAAGGTTAATCCTTTACAAACGGAAACGGTAAACATATTGTTACCTTGTGTGAAAACATTAGGAGGTTGCATTATGGGCCCGTCAATCTGGGACTGGATCTTCAGCTAAGAAGTTCCGCAAATTTAACGGAAAAAGGCCCCTGACGAAGGGGCCTTTTTTTGTGCCTGCATCGCCCGTCCCGATTGCTCTGATTCGCCTGATCTGCCCGTTTGCCCGCTTCCAGTCGTTCGCAGATACGAAAAAGCCCGGCTCACTATCGTGAACCGGGCTTTTCGAAGAATTCGGTTTTCGGCGTTTTAGCTCGGGTAAACCCAGGTCGTTCCACGCTCGAGGTTCTCGCTGGCGAACGCCCAGTTAAGCTTCGAACCGACCACCGCGTCGAGATAGGCAGGCCGCGCGTTCTGGTGATCGAGATAGTAGGCGTGTTCCCATACATCGACAGTCAACAGCGGGTTGAAATCGCTGTCAGCCAGTGTGTCGCCATCGTGGGTCTCTTCGATGCTGAGCTTGCCGTCTTTCTCTGCAAGCCAGACCCAACCGC
>JAXHVK010000101.1:0-10256 GCA_034211135.1 Pseudomonadota bacterium | reverse complement strand
GCCGGTGGGACAGGTTTCGGAAATCAGCCTGTCCGAAGACGATCCCGAATTCGTCCGTGTGCGGGTAAAGGTGAAGGAAGGTATCCCCATCCTTGTCGGCACGACGGCCACGATCCAGTCCAGCTTTACCGGAGTTTCGACCATCCTGCTGGATGGCGCGCGCAAGAACCAGCCTGCGATTACGTGCGAAACCACAGCCTGTCCCGAAGGCCGCCCGGTCATCCCGCCAAAGGATGGCGGTATCAACGCGCTGCTGAATTCGGCGCCGTTGCTTCTGGAACGGCTGGCGACGCTGACAGAGAACCTCAATCTGTTGCTTGGGCCGGAAAATCAGGAAGAGATCACAGCTATCCTGCGCAATACTGATCGCCTGACTGCGGGGCTGGCCGATGCAACTCCTGCGCTGAAGGCCAATCTGGAAGAGTTCCAGAACACTTTGACGCAGTTCAACGAAACGCTCGCCTCGGTTGAGGAATTGACCGATTCCACCAACGGTTTGGTGAATGGCGAAGGCAAATCGCTGTCTGCCGAGCTGCGCACGACGCTGAAATCGGCGACCAAGGCGGCGGATACTCTGGCGGCAACGCTGGAAGAAACGCAACCAGCGGCGCGCCAGCTGCGCGAAGGCACACTGCCTGCGGCAGAGGCAACCATGCAGGATCTGCGCGCCACCAGCCGCGCGCTGCGTTCGATCACCGAAAAGCTTGAAAGCGAAGGCGTCGGTTCGATCATCGGCGGGCGCGCACTACCGGATTACAAGGATTGATGGGAAGCGGTATGGGACAGACAATGAAACGCCTCTTCGCACCGGCAATTCTGGGCCTTGGCGCGCTGGGGCTTTCCGGTTGTGTCAGCCTTGGCGCGGAAGTGCCTGACAGCCTGCTGACCCTGTCGCCCACTGCCAGCGCCCCGATTGGCGCGGGCGCGGTTGCCGGTTCTGAGGGAGGTCCGGGCGCAATCGCCGTGATGACACCCGAAGTTCCGGCAAAGCTGGACGTGCTGCGCGTGCCTGTCGATGTGAACGACACGCAGATCGCCTATCTGCCAGAAACATTCTGGGTCGAAAAACCGGCCCGCCTGTTCCGTCGTCTGCTGGGTGAGACCCTGCGCGCCGAACTGGCCGAGGATGCCGGTGCGGGCGCAGTGCCCTTGGTGCTGGACAATGACGATACGCCCACTCTTGCAAGCCTGTATCTGCGTGGTTCGCTGAGTGAGCTTGGCTATGATGCGCAGACATCTTCTGTTGTGGTGCGCTTCGATGCGATCCGCTCAAACAGCGAAGGCGATATTGTGACCAAACGGTTCGAAGCACGCGAGAGCGGCATTGTCGCGGATGCGGCGTCGGTCGGCCCGGCTTTGAACCGGGCGGCCAACACGGTTGCCGCCGAAGTCGCTGATTGGATGACGCAGTAAAACTGCGCTAGCCCCGTTGCTCAGCCGCCCGTGGCCCCCGTGGCGGCAAATGTGAACGCGTGGGCGTGCAGGAAATCGTCACGGCGTTTGGCGCGGCGTTCCTCTGCCTCTTCATCGCGGCCCCACAGATCGGCCTGCCAGTTCTCTTCAAGGCTGGCAGCATCCCAAAGCGTGTCGGCATCGGCATCTTCGCCCGTTGCGGCCAGACCGATGATCAGTGATGCGGCGAGGCTGGTCATCAATTCCAATCCGGCGAGAGTGAAGGGAGCAAAGCCCTCCATCCGCGCCCGCAATGTCTCCAATGCGGCAGCGTCCTGATCAACATGCATGATCCCGCTCACGCGTTTGAACTTCACCCCTTCGCGTTGTTCGAAACCAGCGACAATCGGCTCCCACACCTCTTGCTGGCGCGCATATAGCGGTTCGTCAGGATCGGCGCGGTAGAGCAGCGTGTCTGTCTCGCCATATTCGCACAGCTTGGCGATTACGCTGGCGGGATCGGTAGGTACGACATCAATCGCATAGTCCGCCATATCGCGCAGCGGGAAGGTTGCAGGGTCGATCTTGTCGCCTTGCGCGCTCCATTCCGCTGCCAGCATTTCGGCGAGCGCCTGCGTGGGCAGCAATTGCGGCTTGCCCTGCACGGTCTTGATCCCGCGCCCGTCCAGCATGACCTGCCAACCGCCAGCGCCCTGTTCGACGGTGACGTCTTTGTAAAACCGCTTCATTTCTAACTGTCCTTGGATTTCCAGCGTTTGGCGAGCAGGGGCGGGGCGAAGAAGAAAGTGATCATTCCGCCCACCGCCAGCACCACTGACACGGCATAGGGCAGTGGGATGATATCCCGCGCGCCCGCAATGCCCGCCACAACTGTGAGCAATCCGCCAACGCGCGCAGCGTTCATCAGCATATAGCGCTGGCGGGCGGTGTCTTCGGCCTTATCGCCGGCCTTATTGTGGTCGGAATGCGTCATGCGCGATCTTTCAGCATTTTTGCGAGATCGCTGACGCTTTCGGCAATCGTATCGGCACCTGCATCGCGCAGATCCTGCGGCTCGTGATAGCCCCACGCAACGCCGATGCTTTCGATATTAGCGTTGCGAGCCATGGTGATGTCGAAAGTGGTGTCGCCGATCATCACGGTTTCAGCGGGCAAGGCTGCCGCTTCGAACAGGGCCGCTTCCAGCATGGCGGGATGCGGTTTGGAGGGATGCCGGTCCGCCGTCTGAAGCGATACGAACAGATCGGTCAGCCCGTGCGTCGCAAGGCATGCATTCAGCCCGCGATCCGATTTGCCCGTCGCCACCGCCAGCTTCCACCCGTCGGCGTGCAGCGCGTGGAGCATGTCGGCAATGCCATCATATAGCGGTTCATCCAGCAGCCCTTCTTCACGGCGGGCGCGAAAGCTGGATTTGTAGAATTCGACAACCTCGCGGCGGCGATTTTCGTCGAGATCGGGGGCAAGCTCTTGCAAGGCAACCGGCAGGCTCAGCCCGACAAGACGACGTACCGCATTGCCATCGGGCGCGGGCAGTCCGGCGCGATCAAACGCGCGGTCCATCGCCCACAGCACATCGGCCTGCCCGTCAACCAGCGTGCCATCGCAATCGAAGACTGCCAGCCGCGTCATTTGCGGGGGCCTTTACCGCGACCTTTCGCCGGTCCCTTTGCTGGTCCTTTCGCTGGGCCTCTGGTCGGCTTGCCCTTCGCCTTTTTCTTTGCCGTCATTGCCGAAGTCGTGCGCGTACGGCGTTCGCCGCGGCGGGCCTTGCGATATTGCTTGGCATGTTGACGCGCAGCCTGCTTCTTTTCTGCAGGGGTGCGTTCGGGCGCTTCATTACGCATGGGGGCAGCATCGGACTGGCTTTCCTCAAAGCCGAGAGCTTCCATACTGGCGGCAAAGTGTTCGGGCAGGTCCGCTGTCACGTCCAGCTTTCCACCCGCCGTGCCTTTGGCCGCTTTATTGGCCGGTTCGGAGATGATCAGGCGGCGGGCATGCAGGTGCATCTTGCGGCTGATCTGGCCGGTCAGAAAGGCATCGCGCCCGCCATATTTGCCATCGCCGACAATCGGATGGCCAATGGCCGCCATGTGTACGCGCAACTGGTGCGTACGCCCCGTCAGCGGTTCCAGTTCTACCCAGCTGGCGCGGTCGGATGCGCGATCAATCACACGATAGCGGGTTTTTGCCGTCTGCCCGTTTTCTTCGTCAACATGCATCTTCTCGCCGCCCGTGCCCGGCTGTTTGGCAAGCGGTGCATCAATAGTGCCTTCGGAAACTTCGGGCCGGCCAACAACCAGCGCCCAGTACACCTTGCGCGCGCTGCGGCCTGAAAAGCGTTTGGAGAAACTCGCCGCGCTGCCCGGCGTTTTCGCGATCAGCAGAACGCCCGATGTGTCCTTGTCCAGACGGTGGACCAGGCGCGGGCGGGGCGTGTCCTCGTCCTCGACAAACGCATCGAGCAGCCCGTCGACATGCTTGTTCGTTTTCGAACCGCCCTGGGTCGCAAGGCCCGGAGGCTTGTTCAGAACAATCGCGCTGGGCGTTTCGCGGATGACCATTGCGCGTGCTTCGGCAATGTCTTCGGCGCTCAGTTCGCGACGGGGGCGCTTGTGTCCGCCGCCCTTTGCCTCGCCACCCGGCGGCACGCGCAGCACCTGCCCTTCGGCCAGACGATCTTCGGGTTTGGCGCGTTTGCCGTCCACGCGCACCTGCCCCGTGCGCGCCCAGCGCGAAACGGTGGCAAAGCCGATCTGCGGCAGATTGCGTTTGAACCAGCGATCCAGACGGATGCCATCATCATCGGCGCTGACAGTGAATTGGCGGACTTCGTCCGATGTGTTTTTGGTCATGTTGCGGCCTTTATAACAAACAGGCCAAGAAACAGGGCAGCAACCCCTGCAGCGACCGAAATAATTGCGTAAAGCGCAGCCAGACCCGGTGATCCCCGCTCCATCAGCAGGACGAGTTCAAGGCTGAACGCGCTGAATGTGGTGAAGCCGCCCAAAACGCCAACCCCCAAAAGCAGGCGCGCATCCTCATTGCCCGCGCCATTGCGTGCCAGCCAGCCAACCAGCAAGCCCATCGCAAGGCTGCCGATCAGGTTGGCGCATAGCGTGGCCCACGGAAATCCGGTGGCAGGACCAGCCCAATGCGTTATGGCCCGACCTAGCTGGAATCGGCAGACAGCGCCCACGGCGCCGCCCGCTGCAACGAGCAGGGATGGGGTAAAAGATGTAGCGAGTGCGCTCATTCCATCGCCCCTAGCGCGGCCCACGCGCGCTGCATAGCGCCCGATTTGCGCTTCAATCCTTGCCAAAAGGAGCGTTTGTCGCTAACTGGCCCCTATTCCGAGCGCGCTCCGGTCAGAAACGGCCAGAGATTCGCGCCGTTTTTGTCGTAAATTTTCTGCGCATCCCCGCGCTGCATGACCAGCGGGCTCTGTGCATTTTTGAAGTGAGGTAGTGGTCTTTTATGCAAATCATGGTTCGCGATAACAACGTCGATCAAGCTCTGCGCGCGCTCAAGAAGAAGCTGCAGCGCGAGGGCGTTTATCGCGAAATGAAGCTGCGTCGCCACTACGAAAAGCCGAGCGAAAAGCGCGCACGTGAAAAGGCTGCTGCCGTTCGTCGTGCTCGCAAGCTTGAGCGTAAGCGCATGGAGCGCGACGGGATCAAGTGATCTTTGATAAGCGGTTCCTTGCGCGAACCGCTTGAATCCGAAATTCGGATACGCCAAAGGGGCGCGAGGCTTTTGCTTTCGCGCCCCTTTCGTTTGCTACGGCGATTCATTTCGCGGTCAACGCGGCAACGGGCGCGAACGGCCAGGGCGCCACACCATTCGCCGACACCATTTTCCAGGGATCGAAGATGACCGAAATTACACGTGTTCCATTGAAGCCGGTTGAAAAAGGCTCGCTCACCAAATTGTGGCTGGGCGTGATCATCGCGATCCTCGCCGGTGCCGCGCTGGTCTGGGCGGCCATGCCTGCCGGTCCGCGCTCTTTCGAAGTGACCACTCTGGTCGAAGGCGAAGGGCCGATGGTTCAGGAAGGGCAGGTCGTATTCGTGGAATATGTCGGCACTTTTGCGGCAACGGGCGAAGAGTTTGACCGTTCGCAGCCTTTCCCGGTGCCAACCGAAGGCATCCTGCCCGAAGGCACGCCTTTCCCGGTTGAGGATGGCGCCACGATCGAAGGGTTCTTCAAAGGGCTTCAGCAGATGCAGAAGGGCGGCAAGTACGAACTCTATATCCCCGCTGACATGGCCTATGGCGATCAGCCGCCTCCGGGAATGGAGCCGGGCGCGGACCTGATTTTCGAAATGGAAGTGATCGACGTGCTGGAGCGTGAAGACATGGATCGCCGTTTCGCGATCCTGCAACAGATGCTTCAAAGCCAGCAGGGTGGGCCTGGTGGTCCGGGCGGTCCCGGTGGTCCGCCGAGCGAATAAGTAAGAAGGCACAATCAATGTCCGTAGACAAAGATACTGTCGCCAAGATTGCGGGACTTGCCCGCATCAAGATGGGCGATGAAGAACTGGAGCGTATGGTGCCCGAACTCAACGGCATCCTCGGCTGGGTTGAGCAGCTGGGCGAAGTCGATGTGACGGGTGTGGAGCCGATGAGCGCAGTGATCCCGAACACGCTGCGCCTGCGCGACGACGTGATCGATGCCGATCCCAAGACCGGCGGCGGCAAGCGTGACGAAGTGCTCGCCAACGCTCCGGCGGCTGAACACGGCTTCTTCGGCGTGCCCAAAGTCATCGAATAAGGCTGATTGAACGACAAATGACCGACTTTACCTCTCTTGGTGTGAAGGCGATTCGCGATGGTGTCGCTGCTGGCGATTTCACCGCACGCGAAGTCGCTGAAAGCTATAATGCTGCCGTAGAAGCCGCTGCCGAGCTCAACGCCTTTATCGTCACAACACCCGATCACGCGCTCGCCGCAGCGGACGCTGTCGATGCGAAACGCGCGGCTGGCGAAGATCTGCCGTCAATGGCGGGTGTGCCGATTGGCATGAAAGACCTGTTTGCCACCCATGGTGTGCAGACGACGGCGGCCAGCCACATTCTCGAAGGGTTCAAACCCGAATATGAAAGCACCGTCTCGCAAAAGCTGTGGGATGCGGGTGCCGGTATGCTGGGCAAGCTGAACCTTGACCAGTTCGCCATGGGTTCCTCGAACGAAACATCTTTCTTCGGCAATGTTGCATCGCCCTGGCGCAAGGCCGGATCGAATGCGGCGATGTCTCCGGGTGGTTCGTCGGGTGGTTCGTCCAGCGCAGTGGCCGCGCGCATTGCGCCCGCTGCCACGGGCACCGATACAGGCGGATCAATCCGCCAGCCTGCTGCCTTTACCGGCATTTGCGGGATCAAGCCGACCTATGGCCGCTGTTCGCGCTGGGGCGTTGTCGCCTTTGCAAGCTCGCTGGATCAGGCAGGCCCGATGGCGCGCAGTGTCGAAGACTGCGCCATCATGCTTGGCGCAATGGCAGGTTTCGACCTCAAGGACGCGACCAGCCTCCAGATGGACGTGCCTGATTGGGAGGCGGCTCTTTCCGCTGATCTCAAAGGCAAGCGTGTCGGCATTCCGAAGGAATACCGCATGGAGGGCACCGATCAGGCGATCCTTGATAGCTGGGAACAAGGCAAGGCATGGCTGAAGGATGCAGGCGCTGAAATCGTCGATGTGTCCCTGCCGCACACCAAATACGCGCTGCCCGCTTACTACATCATTGCACCGGCAGAGGCGTCTTCGAACCTCGCCCGCTATGACGGGGTGCGTTACGGCCTGCGCGATCTGCCTGATGGGGCGGGGCTACAGGACATGTACGCCGCCACCCGCGCCGAAGGTTTTGGTGACGAGGTAAAGCGCCGCGTTCTGATCGGCACCTATGTGCTTTCCGCCGGTTTCTACGATGCCTATTACAATCAGGCGCAGAAGGTCCGCGCTCTGGTGGCCCGCGATTTCGAGCAGGCATGGGCACAGTGCGACCTGATCCTTGCACCGACAACACCCACGGCCAGCTTCCCGCTGGGCAGCCTGAACGAAGACCCGCTGACGATGTACCTGAACGACGTGTTCGCCGTTCCCGCATCGCTGGCCGGCCTTCCCGCGATGAGCGTGCCTGCAACCATCAACGAAGACGGCCTGCCGCTGGGCCTGCAATTGGTGGGCAAGCCGTTCGATGAACAGACCGTCCTCGACGCAGGCCTCGCCATCCAGCAGCGCAGCGGCTTTACCGCAGCGCCGGAGAAGTGGTGGTGAACCGATACGCGGTTGTTCTCTTCTGCACGGCTGGTCTGATTGGGTGCGCTGAAGGCGAGGACCCTCGTATCGATCAGTTAGAGAGAGAATTGGCCGAGATTGAGGGCCGCGAATGGGAGTTTAATCGCGATTGCGGAGCTGCAGAGCGGGCCTATTACAGACTACTAGGCAAGGCTGCGAAGAACGAGTGGGACATTGCGGCCGCCGATACTGTCGACTCGATCTCTCCAGAGCAGGAATACGAGATACGGACTGCTTTGGGTCGCGAAATGGGTTTGGCGCCAAGCGAAGTCGACGGTTGGCGAGAAATCTACGAACGAAGGGCGAAGCTGGCAAAGGCAAAGAACGCGAAGCAAGATGCCGAAACGACCGAAGCTTTTAAGCGGATGAACTCTGCATGCTCGCGAGATATGGCCGAAAGCGGCAGGAAATTTGAAATCAAGCGTGAACTTGCTGCTATCGAAAGAGAAAGGCTGCAGGAGCTGATGGATGACCGGTGAAATCATCTACGCCACCATCTTTATGGTCTGCTTTGTGCTGATCGGTGGCGTGGTGATGTATCTGTCCAGGACAATCGACGCGGGCGAAGCGCGGTTTGATGCGGACGGCAAAGTGATCAAGGACAAACCTGAGCAGACAGGCCCGGCGCGGCCCGCTCAAAGGCTTGAAGAAGAGACAGGTAAAAACGATGAGTGACTATCGCATTCAGGGCGCAACGGGTGACTGGGAGGTCGTGATCGGCCTTGAAGTCCACGCGCAGGTGACGAGCAACGCGAAACTGTTTTCCGGCTCCTCCACGGCGTTTGGCGCTCAGCCGAACAGCCAGGTTTCGCTGGTTGATGCAGCCATGCCCGGAATGCTTCCTGTGCCGAACCGCGAATGCATCCGTCAGGCGGTGCGCACCGGTATGGCGATCGAGGCGCAGATCAATGCGTGGAGCCGTTTCGACCGAAAGAACTACTTCTACGCCGATCTGCCGCAGGGCTATCAGATCAGCCAGCTTTACCATCCGCTGGTGGGCGAAGGCACGCTGCTGATCGAAGCGGACGAAAAGACCGGCATTCCCGAAGACAAGGTTATCGGGATTGAGCGCATCCATGTTGAACAGGACGCGGGCAAGCTGATGCACGATCAGCATCCGACCATGTCCTATGTCGACCTGAACCGTTCGGGCGTTGCGCTGATGGAAATCGTGTCGAAGCCCGACATGCGCTCCCCTGCCGAAGCGGGCGCCTATGTCCGCAAGCTGCGCAGCATCCTGCGCTATGTCGGCAGCTGCGACGGGAACATGGAAGAAGGCTCCATGCGGGCCGACGTGAACGTGTCCGTGCGCAAGCCGGGCGAGGAATTCGGCACGCGTACCGAAACGAAGAACGTGAACTCGGTACGCTTCGTCATGCAGGTCATCGAATACGAGGCGAACCGTCAGGTCGGCGTGCTCGAAAGCGGCGGGACTGTCGATCAGGAAACGCGCCTGTTTGATGTGGCCACCGGCACAACGCGCACAATGCGGAGCAAGGAAGACGCACATGATTACCGCTACTTCCCCGATCCCGATCTGTTGCCGCTGGTGCTGGAGGATGACTTCCTCGAAGAATGCCGCGCCAGCCTGCCCGAACTGCCCGATGCCAAACGCACGCGCTATGAAACCGAGCTGGGCCTTAGCGCATATAACGCCCGCGAACTGACCGCAGAGGTCGAAACCTTCGCACGGTTCGAAACGCTGTTGAGCGCCGCGTCCGGAGTGATCGGCAAGCCGGAAACCGAGATCGCAACGCAGGTTGCGAACTGGGCGCTGTCGGTTGCGCCCGGCGTGATCAAGTCGGTCGGCGATGAAGGCGATGCCACAAACGCCACGGCGGAGCGTCAGGCCGCTATTCTGGCGATGCAGGACAAGGCGGAGATTTCGGGCGGACAGGCGAAGGAAATCTTTGAAATCGTCCTTCGTCAGGGGCGCGAGCCGGACGAAATCGCCGATACCGAAGGGTTGAAGCAGGTCAGTGACACTGGCGCAATCGAAACGGCTATCGACGAAATCCTCGCCAATAACGAAGACAAGGTCGAACAGTATAAAGGCGGCAAGGACAAGCTTTTCGGTTTCTTCGTGGGTCAGACGATGAAGGCGATGAAGGGCAAGGCCAACCCGCAAGTCGTGAACCAGATATTGAAAGACAAGCTGGGCTAAACCCGCTTCCACGCGGCATTGCGCCGCAATTGTGACAAGTATTGCGGTCCCATATTGCCTTGTTCGGGCAAGCTGTTAGTTTTGTGACAGGGCAATAGGGGTTCGCACATGGATTTTCGTAAGTTTCGCACCGGTCTGGTAGCGCTTTCTGGTGCCAGCATGCTGGCTTTCGCTGCACCGGCATCAGCAGATGACATCACGCGCGAAGGCTTCACCTTCCCTGAAAGCGGGGAGATGAAGATCGTTGTTTTCCGTCCGGATGTTTCGGTCGGGTCGCAGAAGGTTGGCGGTCTGGTTGAACCCAATGCGGAATGGACGGAAACCGCGCGCACCAACATTCAGGCGAAATTGGTTGAACGGGCGCAACTGCTCAACGCCGACATGAACT
>JAXHVK010000100.1:0-10261 GCA_034211135.1 Pseudomonadota bacterium | reverse complement strand
TATCGCGATCTATGTAATGATAGCTTGTGTTGTGTTATCATGTTGTTATTACGCCATAGTTGTCATGAAAAAGAGGAAAAAGATTCAAACAAAACGAGCAATGATTGAAATGATGCGACATAGTTAAGTCATATACTAGTAATTAATTATGGTTCATTTTATGTAAATCAGAATATGTTATAATGTTGTTACTGTTCCTCAGATGAACAAAGATCGCCCGCTCCATCCAATGTGATCATGCCTCCCATCAATAAATTTGGTATGGTACGACCTAATCTCAATCAACAATTTGCTGTAGCTTCCAATTCGAAAAGGTACGCGTCGCCTGACCGCAGCCGGTCTAAAGACCCCGATGGTTAGCGTGAACATCCGCGAATACGCATCGCACCGTGTCACGGTTGAGGGTGCGGTTGCGCAGCCTGGTGTGTTTGAGTTTGCGCCCGGTGCGCGCCTTTCTTCGGCAATCGCCATGGCCCGTGGGCCGGAACGCTCGGCCCGTACCGAACAGGTCGCGGTGTTCCGCCAGTCCGCCAATGGCATTCAGGTCGCAAAGTTCGATTACGGCCAGATCAAACAGGGCACGATGCTTGATCCGGTTCTCGAACCGGGTGATCGCGTTGTAATGGGCACTGATGGCCTCTCCGTCTTCTGGCAGGACTTCCTGCGCACCGTTCCGGCGATCGGTGTATTCGCTTCAGCTGGATTGAATAACTGATCTCATGAACGACCGATCGATTGCGCCCGCGCCTCGCCCTGGAGGACAGGGTGACTGGCTTGATGCCTACACTGCCGATGGCGGGCAAATGGTGCCCTATCAGCCGCAGCCCCAGGCGAAGCTGATAGACACCGCTGCAATCAGAGGAATCCTGTATCGGCAGCGCTGGCTAATGGCCGGCGTTGTTGTGTTGGCTCTGTTGGCCGGGATTGTCCTCACACTCCTTACCCCGCCGACTTACAAGGCCACGGCAACTGTGAAGGTAGAGCCGGCCGGCGCCTATATCCTCGACGGTCAGGATATTGATCAGGGTTTCGCCAGCAATCAGGTATCTTCGTACATCGAAACCCAAATGCGGATCATCACCAGTCGCAATCTGGCGGAAGTGGTCGCATCCGAAAACAATCTGGGCGAGCGCACCGACCTGCTTGGCACAGAAATCGACGAGAGCCGCCCGCCAAACATCTCTGATGAAGAGTGGCTCGAGCAGAAAAACTCTATGGCGGCCTCGATCCTGCAGGGATCCGTTTCGACTGTTCTGCCTGACGACAGCTGGATTCTCGATGTCAGCTACCGTTCGGGTGATCCGGTTCTGGCCGCTGAAATGGCCAACGCCTATGCTGACGCGTTCGTTGCCTCGGACACGCGCGAGACAGTGTCCCAGAACGAATATGCGGCTGAGTATCTTCTCGAAGAAATCGATAATGTCCGCACCCGTCTGGAAGAGGCGGAGCAGGCTTCAAATGAGTATGCACGCGGAGCCGGCCTCATCATTCAACCCGGTGTCGGCGGTGAAGAGGCAGCAAGCGGCGCTGGTGGCACACTGACTTCGGCCAACCTCGCCAATATCAACCAGCGGGTCGCGAATGCCAAAGCTGCGAGGATCGAAGCGGAGCAACGCTGGCGCTCGATCCAGAACTTGCCTGCCTCGCAACTACCCGAAGTACAGGGCAATGCTGTCCTTCAAAGTCTGGTCTCGGAGCGCTCTTCGAAACAAGCGCGGCTTGTCGAACTGCGGCAGCGCTATAATGACCAGTTCCCAGAAATTCAGAACCTGTTGACGCAGATCGGCACACTGGACCGCCAGATCGAATCCACCAGCTCCGATGTGAAAGCGACAGTCCGCAATGACTTTATTGTCGCGCGCAATCAGGAGCAGGCTCTTGAAAGAGAGCTTGCTGCGCTGACAGGTGAAACGCTGCAGGAACAGGATCGACAGGTTCGCTACAGTGTGCTGGAGCGTGAAGCACAGGCATTGCGTGACCAGCTCAAATCGCTGCTGGCACGTTACAACCAGATCAAAAGCGCCACAAACGCACAGACCGGTGCAATCGCCAAGATCGACGCCGCCAGCATCCCCGGTGGCCCCGTTGCCCCAAGCCTGACACAAAACGTCGGATTGGCGCTGGTGCTGGGAATCGCACTTGCCAGTGGCCTTGCCGTTCTGCGCGAGACATTCGACGATCGCATCCGCTCACTTGAGCAGGTGGAGGACGTGCTCGGCCTGCCGCTGCTCGGTCATACGCCCTACATCGAAGACAAGGATATCACCGGCGATGGCGCCGATCCGTTTGGCGCTTTGATGGAAGCCTATGCCTCCATCCGCACGACCATCGACTTCGCACTACCCAGAGAAAGCAACATCCTGCAGCTAACCAGCAGCCAGGCTGGTGAAGGCAAGTCCACAACCGCTGTCATCATCGCCGAACTGTTCGCGAAGATGGGCCGCAAGACGTTGCTGATCGACGCCGACCTTCGCCGTCCGGCCGTCGATAAGCTGCTCGACATCGAAAAGCCGAAAGTCGGCTTCGCCGAAGTACTGCTTGGCCACACCGATCTGAAATCGGCTGTTGTGCAGGGCATGCACGAAAATCTCGAGATTTTGCCGATCGGCGAAATTCCACCCAATCCGGTTGAGCTGCTTGCTTCAACCCAGCTGCGCGATTTCATTGATGAATACCGCCGCGAATATTCGCTTATCATCTTCGATTCGTCGCCGGTGATGGGCCTTGCGGACGCGCCGATGCTGTCGCGCATGTGCGATGCCACGGTCTTCATTCTTGAAGCGAACAAGGTCAATTTTGGACAGGCCAAGGCTGCAATCCGTCGCCTGCGCGATGTTGGCGGCAATCCGCTTGGCGTGGTGCTGACGAAGTATCAGGCGCTGAAGGCGGGACAAAGCTACGGCTACGAATACGGCTATTACGAATACGGTTCTAATCGCAGCGCAGACTGATCTGGCTGGCGCGCGGTCAGGGCGCGCTGTTCAGGGCGGTTTGTCACATGGAGTTTCTGAGTGTCCGGGCGCCCCCCCTTCACGCTGATTGTGCCGGCGCACAACGAAGAGAACGTGATTGCACGCTGTCTCGAATGCGTGCTGGCCGATGCTCCCGATGATCACGCCATGCAGATCATCGTCGCGGCGAATGGCTGCACAGACCGGACCGTTGAAATCGCCAAACGTACAGCGCCGGATGCGATCGTCCTCGACATTGCCCAAGGCGGAAAAGCTGCCGCGATGAATCTCGCCAATGCGCAGGCTCTTCATTTTCCGCGCATTTATCTCGATGCCGATATCCAGTGCGGATACGCATCGCTCGAAGCAGTAGCGCAGGAACTGAACAAGCCCGGCGTGATGGCGGCTTCGCCAAAGATCGCGATGGACCTGTCGCGCTCGGATTTCTTCGTCCGGGCATATTACCGCGTCTGGCTGACACAGCCCTATGTGCAGGATGCGATGGTGGGCTCAGGCTGCTTCGGTCTTTCCAAAGCAGCCTATGAACGCATTGGCAACTTCCCCGAAATCACAGGCGATGACATCTGGGTCTATTCACGCTTCCCGCAAAGCGAACGGCGAAATGTCAGCCGGAACGATGCAGGCGAACCGGTCTCTTTCCTTGTATCACCTCCACGCAAGGCCGCTGATCAGGTGCGCGTGGAAACCCGCCGGAGGCTGGGCAATAAAGAGCTGCTGGCCCAACATCCCAGCCCACATTACGAAGGCTCCAACCGACCCGGCGACTTGCGTGATGCGCTTAAGAACGGGGCCTCGATCCTTGATGTCGGTATTTACCTCGTAATGAAGTTCCTTGCCCGATCGCGGGCAGAGCGTGCCGGCCGGAATAGCGAAAAGATCGTCTGGGAGCGTGACCTTGCCGCGCGCGAGGTTTGAGAAGCAGGCCCGATGGTAAAACACATCACACCCGATCAGCACAGTTTGGCACAGGCGGCAACCGATGCGTCCGATGCTCCGACCGTGTCGATCCTAATCGTCGCCTATAACTCAGCCGCTCTTATTGAGCGCTGCATTTCGGCCATTGCGCCAGCCTGCCGGAAACAAAGCTTTGAAGTGCTGCTGGTCGATAATGGAGACGGCAGTACGGAAGCTCTTGTGACGGAGCGTTTTCCCGAAGTGCGTATCATCCCCACGCGCGGGAATATCGGGTTTGCAGCTGGCAATAACTGGCTCGCTGAACACGCCCGCAGCGATTACCTGCTGCTTCTCAACCCGGACATGGTGCTGTTCGAAAACGCGATTGATGCCCTTTTCGAAGGTGTCGCCGCGCATCCCAATGCGGGCGCATGGGGCGGGATTTCCGTCGACAGTGATGGCACGCCCAATTCCGGCAATGCGATACCGATCCCTTCGCTCGGCGAATTTGCGAGCCGCGCGATGGGGCGATCACGCGAGGAAGGACTACCGCCAGAACGCCTGCTGAATGACGCGCAAGTCAACGTTCTGATGGGCGGCTTCATGATGCTGCCACGAAAAGCATGGGCCGAAGTCGCCGGCCTTGATGAAAGGTATTTCCTCTATTGTGAGGAAGTGGATCTGCTCCACCGGCTTGAAAGTAAGGGCTACACCTTCTGGCGCATTGCGGGTGCACGCGGCGAACATGAAGCATTCCACGGTCAGAGCCATTCACCCATGCGCGCGCTGTACAGCACAGCGGGCAAGGTGGAATTCATGCGAGCCCATTGGTCGACACCGCGACGCTATCTGGGGACGGCGCTGTTGTGGCTTGGGACTTTCGAAAGGTTTCTCGCAGGCAAGCTGCTCGGATCATCACGGCCCAATCTCGCCAAAAGAGCGGATGCGAGCCGCTATGTCGCGCTGCAGCCTTCCCTCTGGATGAACGGCTATCACCCGACCAAAGGGCTGATGGCTCAGCTAACAAGACGCGGAGGCTCCCTATCGTGATGGCGTCCCGCACAATCCAACCGATGCACGGCGCGGCGATCAGTGCCTGCCGCTCGGACCCTCTTCAAGACAAGGCTCAGGCGTAAGAAAGATGAACGCGCAAACCAACATACCCGATACGGATCAGGGCGCCCTGATAATCAAGGCGAAGGGCGGTCTGGGCAACAGGATGCTGTCCGCGATCACCGGACTGGTGCTGGCCGATCTGAACGGGCGCGCAGGCTATGTCGATTGGCGCGACGGAATGTATCTGGAGCCGGGAGAAAACCTGTATCCGCTGCTTTTCGATGCGAGCTGGATGGCTGACCTTAGCGCCTATGATGGCGAAAAGGATGTGAAGCCCGATGTCTGGTCGGGCCGACTGACCGATCAGCCTGTCGACATCATCCGCCAGAACTTCCCCAACCAGCACCAGAACCCGTTCCTGTATCGCCGTCTTTCGATTGGTCTGACGGACAAGGATCCCGGAACCAAAGCCGGCGTATTCTGGTCCTACCTGCCCAAGATGCAGCGCCTTTCCTCCCGCCTTTCGCGTGATCCGCGGTTCAAGGGACGGTCAATGGATGAAATCATGCGTGATTACCTTGATCGCTATTTCAAGCCCGTGCCCGAAGTCACTGCGCGCATTGATGAGGTTTTCGCCAAGCTGAGAGCGCCCGTAATCGGCGTCCATATCCGCTTCACCGACCGGAAGGTTCCGCTGGGGAAGATTATCCGCGAGCTGGAAAAACTCGTGGCGCGAATGCCCGAGGCTACGATCTTTCTGGCAACAGACAGCGCGCAGGCTCAGGATGCAATTCTCGGCAAGTTCGAAAACGTTGTGACGTTGGAAAAAGCGATGGCGGCAGACGGCGCTGCTCTGCATTTTTCAACCGACAGCTTCACTGATCCCGTAACCGAAGCGCGCAATGCGCTGGCGGATATGATGGCATTGGCACGCTGCGATTATCTGCTTCACAGCCGTCATTCGACCTTCTCTGTCACAGCCGCTCTGATCGGCCACATAACCGAAGACCGGCAAGTCGATATTGCGAAGTATGATCCGAAAGTGCGTTTCAAACAATTCGTCCAGGCACGGACCTGAGCCTAATCACGAACAAGGGGGGCAGTGATGCTCAAACGATATGCAAACGGTGCCTGGCGGCGTCTTAACCGATATGTTTCGCGCACCTGGCTGGGCATGCAAACGCAACCCGATGGCTTTTCATTCGAACGCTATGGCGAAGGCCACGCCGCGTGGTGGGTGCCAAGCGATACCAAAGCGGGTGCCATCGCCTATTGCGGCGGCGTCGGCCGCGATGCGACCTTCGATTTCGGTCTTGCAGAGGAGAAGGGAATGGTCGTGCACAGCTTCGATCCCACGCCCGGCTCCATCGCATATATGGAAGAGCAGAACCGTGATCGTGTGAATTTTCACGCGTGGGGCATGCTGGATCGCGACGAAGTGATGCGGTTTCACTCTCCCGCGAACCCGCAACACGCCAACTGGTTCATCGATAATCTGCATGGCACAGACGATTACTTCGAGGCGCCTTGTTACACGATCAAAACGATCATGGAGAAGCTGGGCCATACCGAGATCGAGCTGCTCAAGATCGATATCGAAGGCAGCTGGGGTCAGGTGCTCCACAGCATGCTTGAGAGCAAGATTTACCCGCGTACCGTGTGTGTGGAATTCGATTCACCCGCACCGCTTTCCCGCGTGCGCGGCATGACCAGAGCATTGCAGGCTGCGGGCTATGTGCTGGCGCGCCGTGACAAAGAGAACTGCGTCTTCGTCAAGAAAGGTTGATCACAGGCTCACAAGCCTGAACGCTTGTCTCGTCACTTAGCGCCTGCCAGTGGCCGGACGGAATTGTCTCATACTCGGGTGATTGCCAGTTCGCAGCGGGGGACGCATGCGATCATTATTTTGCGGGGCGAGATATGACAGGCTGATGCTCATTGCGAGGCCCAGCAGCGCAAAAAACCAGACGAGAACTGATCCCCACAACGATGCGGACATCGCACCGAATGCGAAAACCGAAACCGTAATGCCAAGTCCTACCAAGGCCCGGCGATCAATGGTTGGCGCGTGCATCGAAGCGCGGATAAGATACAGAATAATCAGGAAAACCGCGAACAACACGACAATGGGAGGAAGAGCACCAAACCGCACGGCCATATTCAGCCAGAAGTGATCAAGCGAAGCTGACATCCATTCCGGTCGCTCCCAATCAGCGTAACCCAGGCCGAACCAGGGGTTCTTCTCGACATTGTCGGTTCCATACTGCCAGATCCTGATCCGGTTATATGCGCTTGAACTGTTCAGCGAACCATATTTGATCAGCATACGGTACGTTCCCGCCCCTGTGGCTTCCGCAACGAAGACAAACACTGCCGAGGCGAGGAAAAACACCTTCCATGTGAGAATTGAAATCCGCTCGCTAAGCCAGTGATACGCGCCAAGGGTGATCGCTGCCGTAAGCGCCAGAAGTGCAGCGGAACTTACAGTGAAGAAGCTGGTGAAAGCCGCAAAGATCCCCGCCCATTTCGGCCAGCCGCGCAGACCGACCGTGAGATAGAGCGGGAGGAAACTGGCAAGGAACACACCAGCGAGAATTGGGTGAGGAAACGGACCTGGCGCACGCAGGAGGCCCATCCGCAATCCGGAGCCATAACGGAACGGTCGCCCTGTTAGGTCCGATGCCAAAGGACCGATGATTGGGCTTCGAGTGACTGATTCGATAATCATGATGCCGCCAACCACGGCAATTGCCGGCGCCATGAATACCAAGAACACCCGCAGATCGCGCAAATTGCGGATCGTCACACGGGCGAAGAAATAGGCCGCTGCCATATCCGTGGATTGAGCAAACGCAGCAGTCAGCGCCTCGGTTGCCTCCGTTGTGACGAACAGCGCGATACAAACCCAAGTGGTTGCAAACAGAACCAGTATGTCGGGCCAGCGTATATCGATACGCCCGCGAAAGCCCATGGCGACGACGATCAGAATCGACGGGATTAGGATAAAGCGGAACGGTTGCAGCGTGGTGCTGCCAATGCTGATGTTGAACTGCGAAGGCAGAAGCAAAATGTAGCCGAGGAATACGGCCAGATAGACAAGTCCGTCCTGTCCGAAGCGGCTGTTCGTCGCGCTTTCATAAGAGGGAGCAGCCATCGAAGGATATGCAGTCGCCATAACTAGGTGTTACACCCTATGTACGCAGTGGCCAAGCCTCGCTTTCGCAACCGCACAAAAACGTGCTGATCAATGCGAATTTTGAAGATCAACCCGTCAGCTGTCTTTCTCGATCACACGCTCGCTTACAACCCTGGCGGGTGAGCCAGCGATGATGCTCATCGGAGGAAACGTGCCTTTAACGACTGCGCCTGCGGCAACAATTGATCCTGCGCCAATTGTAGTGCCCGGTAGCACGATCGCGCGTGTAGCAAGCCAGACATTGTCGCCGATCTCGATATCCTCCTCGGCCATAGGCTGATCCGTCACCGGGTTGCCAAGGTCATGGCGATAGGTTGCAGCCGTCACCATGACTTCGGGACCGAACAGCACATTTTCGCCGATGCGGATTCTGCCGTCGCGCGGGCCGGCCCAGAGATGACAGCGTGATCCCAACCTGATGCCGTGGCCGATCTCGATTCTTTCAGGGTTCTGAAACACCACGTCGGGGCTTACATTGCGCTTTCCTGCAAAACGGACCGCGCGCATCGGTGTAACATGCGAATAATTGAAATAGTTCACGATCTTGAACAGGTGAAGCCAGGCTCTCGGGTCCAGACTGGAAACGACCAGTCTGGCTGCACGACTGAATCGACCGGGGCTTTTCTTATGCGGGAGGTTCGCTTCTGTCATTTTGGCGCAATTCCATCGTCAAGGCTCATGCCGGTTGGCGCTGACACACTGACTATGGCGAAACCCGTATTCCGGTCCAGTCAAACCCGGCAACTTTAAGCAGTCGAGACCCACCTAATACACAAAATCCGAACTAAATCGGGTAATCCACTTTCCTACATTAACCTATATGGTCATTTTATCATTGCTTTTATGCTATATAGGTGATTCATGATTTCAGACCCCTTCGCTTCGGTAACGGACACGCTCATCTCGCCAGCCCGTCACGCAATTGCGATTACGCCAGACGATGGTGCCCCCCTACAAAAGGCCACGAAAGCAATTTATGTCGGCGGCAGCGGCGACCTGAACCTGAGACTGATCGACGGGGCCGAAGATGTCACACTGCGCAACGTCGCTGCGGGCAGCGTGCTTGCCGTTCGCGTGGCAGCAATCAAGGCGACCGGCACCTCTGCAACCGATATCGTAGGCCTTGCCTGATGGTCTGGTTTGGTACGGGCCTTGTTCTCGAAAGTCAGAACCCCTCAAACAAAGATGCAACGAAGGCGACATTGGACAGGCTCTCCCCCGCCGCCCAATGGGATGGCACGGCAGGCAGCGGGTTCAGCGCCTTGCCTACCGATCCGACACGCACCACAGCCAAGCCTGCTGTGCGTCCGCTGTTCTACCCGCAGCGTTATGACAGCTCGCTTGTCGTGGGTGCGCTGGCGATGGCGATTGATAGCGGCTCTTTGTTCAATACTTTGGGGATCCGCGAAGTCCGCTTTCATTATGAAGGCAACACCGTCACCGTCACCCAGCCCAAGTGGCAGGCCATCCCGACCTTGCGCGGTCAAAGGCTGTATTATGGCTGGTGGGTCAATCTGCAAAAAGAGATTGGCCGCATTGGCGATGCCGACCTGTATATCGAGGCTATCCCGCGTGATGGCACCATGCAAAGCCGCGTTATCGGGCCGTTCGCGATGGACCCGGTTGATGACATTTACACGCACTCCATCACGGTTGAACCCTCGCTCAGCGAAATTGCAGGGCAGCGCTATCAGACGCTGGATGCAGCCGCTGCGTTCCTGAACGGCGAAGAAGCGATCAACCCGCTTGTTACCTTGGCGGAAGCGGGTGAGTACGACCTGACGGTATCGTCCGGCAATAATCTGGATGATCTGCGGGGCTATCTCAACATTACGGCGGGAACGTCTGGCGTCACCCTCGCCAAGCCCGGCTTTGTTGGCGATCTGGCGAACGAATTGCAGCGAGCGCGGTACAAGCTGCGTTTGTTCGGCACCGACCTTGGCCTTGATATGCGGTATATCACCGAGGTTCAGGGTTCCTCCACGGACGTTGGCAACAATCACGTTCTTGACGGTATCGAGGTATTTACGAGCGGCCCTGATGGCGCTGGCACTTTGATGCGCGGCAATATTCCGGCCCGTTCTACCTGTGTGCGCAGCTTCCCCTATGCGACCGAGGTAGACTTCCACGATGTGCGCAACCC
>JAXHVK010000099.1:0-10445 GCA_034211135.1 Pseudomonadota bacterium | reverse complement strand
GTCAGAACAAGCCTTGCGATAGATGGCGAGCGCTTTGGCCTCGTCACGTTCCACGCCGCGCCCGTCCTTGTACGCTTCGGCGAGAAAGGCGCAGCTGTTCACTTCGTCAAAGCCACAGCCGCGCGCGAAATAGGCGGTCGATGCCTTCAGATCCTTGGCACCATTGGTGCCTGACATCAGATCCGAGCCGATCCGGCGACAGCTCTTGCCTGTGACCTTGCGCATAAAGTCGGCCTTTTCCCCGGTTTCGGGCGGTATCTCGCACGCCATGCGGGTATAGCGCCGGATGCTGGTCTTGTTTGCAGGAGTGCTTGCGACAGCTTCGAAGTGACGCACAAGAACAAAGCAGGCGAACCCGTCCTTTTGCTGTTCGCAGCGCTGCGTCCATAGCGCGAGCCGCTTGGCATCCAGCACTGCGCTGTTGGCGTTCTGGGCGCTTCCCGATGCCGGAGCGATAACGCCCAGACCTGTGGTGAAGCATAGGCCAAGTGTGAGAAACGCCATCAAGGTCCGCATTGATATCTCCTGTCGTGCATGCGTGCCACACATCTTGGCTAGCATCCCGATACGATCAGGGGCTGACTTTGGCTGTTTGAAACATGACAATCGCTGTTCGGATTGCGTCTTCGCCACCTGCGGCCTAGGCTGATTGCAAATCAAAACTGAAACGGAGCGGTCCAGCATCATGCCCAAGGTCACAACCCCGAATACCGGCATCGAAATCCATTACGAAGAAGCAGGCGACCGCTCCAATCCCACCATGCTGCTGATTATGGGGCTGGGCGTGCAACTGACGCACTGGCCGGATGAATTTGTCGATGCTCTGGTCCAGCGCGGCTATCATGTGGTGCGGTTCGACAATCGCGATATCGGGCTCAGCCAGAAGATGGGCGATGCCAGGCCGCCGCATTTCGCATGGCAATTGCTGCGCGCGAAAATCGGCTGGAAGGCGAAGGTGCCCTATTCACTGCCCGTCATGGCAGACGATGCCGCCGGTCTGATGGAGGCGCTGGATATTGAAAAAGCGCATGTCGTGGGCGTTTCGATGGGCGGGATGATCGGCCAGCTGATGGCGATCAACCACGGGGAAAAACTGTTGAGCCTTACCTCCGTCATGTCGACAACCGGCAATTCGAAACTGCCACAGGCTGATAAGCCCGCAATGAAGGCGCTGACCGAGCGCCCCGCCTCACTTGAAGAAGAGGTGCTTGTCGACCACGGGATCAAGGTGCTCAAGGCCATCGGCAGCCCCGGCTTCCCTTTCGATCTGGAACGCGCCCGCGCACGTACCCGCATCAGTGTGCAGCGCAATGTCTATCCGCTGGGCCTGCCGCGCCAATTGGCGGCGATCATCGACGATGGCGACCGCCGTTCGCGTCTGGCGCGGGTGACCACGCCGACGCTTGTGCTGCATGGGGAAGATGATCCGCTGGTAAAGCTGGAAGCGGGCATTGATACCGCCGATGCGATACCCGGCGCGCGTCTGGTGACGATACCGGGATGGGGCCACGATCTTCCGCTGGAACTTGTCGATCAGCTCGCCGATGAAATCGCCGCGCATGCAACCGGCGCGGCGGGGGCATCCAGTCAGGCGGCCTAAGCATTGGAATTAATTGGTTTGCGCAAGTGATCTGGTGTGTTAGTAATGTAATGCACCAAGTCACTTTGAGGAGCCTTGCCAATGCCTTTTGCTTTCCCCGCTACAATTCCGGCCCGTACGTCCATTAACGCGATCAAGGCTGCGTTTGCCGCTGGTCTGGTCGTGTGGGCAGTGCCGTCGAGTGCCGAGGCGGGTGAATTGCCGGAAGGGTTCGCGGATCGCGTCGGCACGCTGCTGGATGCTTCGTTTAAAGATGACGGGCCGGGCGCTATCGTCGTTGTCGCGAAAGATGGCGAGGTCGTCTATCGCGCCGTTCGCGGCATGGCCGATATCGAAGGTGGCGTTCCGGTGTCGCCTGATACGCTGTTCCGCTATGCCTCCATCACAAAGCAGTTTGCAGCAGCGACGCTGTTGAAACTGGCTGAGGAGGGGAAACTCTCGCTCGAAGATCCGCTGTCGAAATTCCTGCCGGATTATCCCGCGCCCGGTCGTGATGTAACGGTGCGCCAATTGCTGAACCACACCAGCGGGATCAAATCCTACACCAGCATTCCGGGCTGGATGACCGAAGAAAACACGACGCGGGTATATACAACCGAAACTCTGATTGACGAGTTCAAGGACCAGCCGCAGGATTTTCCGGCAGGTACGAAATACGCCTATAACAATAGCGGCTATGTTCTGGTCGGCGCGGTTATCGAGGCGGTGACGGGCAAGCCGTGGAACGTCGCGATGATTGATGAAGTCACCGGCGATCTGGCTGTCCCGTCGATCGACATCTTCCTGAACGAAAGCGAAGTGCCCAATACCGCCATTGGCTATTCCATTGGTGAAGGTGGCAAGACGGTGCTGGCCCGCAAAATCCATGCGACCGGCCCGGGGGCCGCAGGTGCTCTGCGCGGTACAGCAGACGATCTGATCCGCTGGACAGAGGCGCTTAATTCCGGAAAGGTTTTGAGCGATGCGTGGTTTGAAGCGATGGTGACTCCCACCGCTTTGCCGGGTGGTGAAAGCCGGGCCTATGGCTTCGGATTGGGTGTCGAGCCGGTAAAGGGACACCGCGCTATCGGGCATTCGGGCGGGATATTCGGCTTTTCAACCGATGTGCTCCACCTGCCTGACGATGGCATCAGCGTCGCCATGCTGGCCAATTCCGACCGCACACGCGCTTCCCTGATGGTCGCACGCATCGCGATGGCGGCGGCTGGCGATCCGTTCGAAAGATTTACAGCGGTGAAGCCGGATATGGCGGCGGTTTCGCCCTTGTTCGGAAAGTATGCGGTGGGCGAAGGCACAACGCGCGAATTCTATGAACGTGATGGCAAGCTTTACACGCTGCGCTCCGGCTCCAGCGAGAGCGAGGTCTTCGCAGCCGAAGGCGGGCGCTTCTTCTATGGCCCGACATCCCTGACATGGTTCGATTTCACAACCGGCGCGGATGGAAAGCCGGTGATGCAGATGTACCCGAACGGCGCGCAAGAGCCCGAAACCGCGAGCTATGCGGGGCCGATCAAAGCGGTTGAGACCGTGACCATCGCGCGCGATGTGCTGCAACAATATGCCGGCAGCTACACAACCGAATACGGCAAGGCTGTGTTTACGCTGGACGATGACGATACGCTGTCGCTCACATTCGCAGGTCAGCCTCCTGCGGCGTTGATGGCGATTGCGGATGCAACGTTCAAAACCGCCGGTGTCGATGCAACGATCACCTTTGCGCCATCAGAAGAGGGCATGACCATGACGCTAAGTCAGGGGCCGGTTACGCTGAAGGCGGTGCGCGATCCGGATGCGTAGGGTTCAGCCTGGCGATTGACCGCTTCAGATTGGCGCGCGCCGCCTTTTCGAAGCGGGCTTGGCCCCAATCGGTGAAATACAGGTGCTCGCGCTCGGCAAAATGCGTGAGCACCTGTGTTCTGCCTTTCCGGTAATCCTCATCCGGCACGTGCTGGTATTCGAAGCGGATCTGGTCTTCGTAAATATCGAAGCGCTCCTGATCAGCGCCCAGAATGCCCAGATCCATATCAAGGAAATAGGCGCAGTCCTGCTGCTCTGGCCCGCCAAGATCATCGGGCAAAGCGTGCCCGTCGGTTGCCTCGATAATGCGCTTCGCCAGCAACAGGCTGGTTTCAGGGATCGCGGGGGCCGTTTCCATCAGCAGCTTTGCGCTGCGCTCCTCATTATCGCGCGCCTTCGGATCGTACACCGCATCGTGGAACACAATCGCATGCAGCACAGCGATTCGATCCGTGATTCTGTCTTCGATCGCCGCAAAGTGACCCAGCAAGGCCTCAATATGGGTCCAGTCATGGTAACGACGTTGCGGCTCTGCGTGGCGTTGCTTCAAATCGGTCAGCAAGCTGTCGGGAATGGCATCAAGCACGGAAAACCTCGCCTTTCGGGATGAGCGTGACGCAACAATATTGCGACTTTTGCGACAAAAGATTCAACGATTGATTCCTATGATTCAATCACCAAATTTTTCTTCACAGATTCATTTTGCCCCTTGCGCGTTTCACGACTCAAGCTTTCTCCACGCGTCGCGGCCTGCCGCTAGGTAATTTTCGCCTGTGGATGATACAAATCGTGGTTAATCACCCGTTGACCGGATTCACGTTGCGATTCATGATCTAGTGGTTCGGTTCGCAAAGGACCCCCAACCATTGGTGATCGCTTCCACGGCCTGTCGGGTCAGGACGGTGAAGGATTCACTAATTCAGAGTGGGGCGTTGATGAACCGGGGGACAGTCGGCGGATAAGCCTGTGCACACGCTGTGGGGACGCGGCCTGTGGGCAAAACAGGGGGCAAAGCTGTCGAGAAAGTGTGAAGAACAGAGTTGGAACAAAAGCCTTGCGCAGCGTTCTGATTCCGGGGACTAGTGGGTGCAGACATATGGATTTCAAATCAGGTGATGGCGTGAGCAGCGAAGTGGGCGGAACAGAAACGCTGAACGATGCGGAAACCGGCGAAACAGTCGGCACCACGGTTGAAGAAACGGCAGCCGAAGACAAAAAGGCAATGACAATGGAAAAGCAGGACGCCGGCAGCGAAGAGCTGATCGCGGCCAAAGGCGCCGAAGCGCTTGGCAATGCGGTTGCCGCAGCGGCCAAGGAATCGATGTCGGACAGCAAGAAGGTCAATGACCGCCGCTTCGACGTGAAGACCGACGAAACGCGCGATGCCAACCTGACCGAATTCGGCAAGGAAACGCTGGTTGATCGCTATCTCCTGCCCGGAGAGAAGTATCAGGACCTCTTTGCCCGTGTTGCCGATGCCTATGCCGACGATGCCGAACACGCGCAGCGTCTGTACGACTATATTTCGAACCTGTGGTTCATGCCGGCAACGCCGGTCCTGTCGAATGGCGGCACCAATCGCGGCCTGCCGATCAGCTGCTATCTCAACTCGGTCGAAGACAGCCTTGGCGGGATTGTCGGCACCTGGAACGAGAATGTCTGGCTTGCTTCCAAGGGGGGCGGCATCGGCACCTATTGGGGCAATGTGCGCGGCATCGGAGAGCCGGTGGGCCTGAACGGCAAGACCAGCGGCATCATCCCGTTCGTGCGCGTGATGGACAGCCTGACGCTGGCCATTTCGCAAGGATCGCTGCGTCGCGGTTCGGCGGCGTGTTATCTCGACGTGTCGCACCCGGAGATCGAGGAATTCCTCGAAATCCGCAAACCTTCGGGCGACTTCAACCGCAAGGCGTTGAACCTGCACCACGGCGTTCTGCTGACCGATGAATTCATGGAAGCGGTCCGCAATGGGGAGCGGTTTGACCTGAAATCACCCAAGACGGGCGAAGTGCGCGGCGATGTCGATGCGCGCTCCCTGTTCCAGAAGCTGGTCGAAACGCGTCTTGCCACGGGTGAGCCGTATATCGTGTTCAGCGATACCGTGAACCGCATGATGCCAAAGCATCACCGCGAACTGGGGCTGAAGGTTTCGACCTCCAACCTGTGCAGCGAAATCACCCTGCCGACGGGTATCGACCACCTTGGCAATGATCGCACCGCGGTTTGCTGCCTGTCCTCGCTCAACCTTGAAAAATGGGATGAGTGGAACGGTGACAAACGCTTTATCGAGGACGTGATGCGCTTCCTCGACAATGTTCTGCAGGACTATATCGACCGCGCTCCGCCGGAGATGGCGCGCGCGAAATATTCCGCTGAGCGTGAACGTTCGGTCGGTCTGGGCGTCATGGGCTTCCACTCCTTCCTCCAGCAGAAAGGGCTGGGCTTTGAGTCCGCGATGGCCAAGGCGCACAACATGAAGATGTTCCAGCACATTCAGGCGAAGGCTTCGGAAGCCTCCATGCTGCTGGCTCAGGAACGCGGGCCGTGCCCCGATGCGGCCGAAATGGGCGCGATGGAGCGGTTCAGCTGCAAGATGGCTATTGCACCGACCGCGTCGATCTCGATCATCTGCGGCGGCACCAGCGCCTGTATCGAACCGATCCCGGCGAACATCTACACGCACAAGACGCTGTCAGGCTCTTTCGTGGTCAAGAACCCATATCTGGAAAAGGTTCTGGACAAGAAGAGCAAGAATTCGACCAATATCTGGAATTCGATCCTCGAAAACGGCGGCAGCGTCCAGCACCTCGATTTCCTGACGCCAGAGGAAAAGGCCAGCTTCAAGACCAGCTTCGAAATAGACCAGCGTTGGCTGCTTGAATTCGCAGCGGACCGCGCCCCTTACATCGATCAGGCGCAGTCGCTGAACCTGTTCATTCCGGCCGATGTCGACAAGTGGGATCTGATGATGCTGCACTTCCAGGCGTGGGAGAAAGGCATCAAGTCGCTGTATTACCTCCGCTCGAAATCAGTGCAGCGCGCCGGTTTCGCAGGCGGCGTCGAAGCGGACAACACCGACGAGAAGCTGAAAATCGAACTCAGCGCCGCAGCAGGCGAACAGACCGATTACGAAGAGTGTCTGAGCTGCCAGTAGGCTTTCCATCAAGCTTGAACAGAAAACCCCGCCGCAGCGTTTGCTTTGGCGGGGTTTTTCTTTGTGAGAGGATTGCGCCGGAAGGCTTAGCCCGCAGACTTAACAGATTAACCATAGCTCTTCAGCCTTTGGCAAAGTCCCGCATGATACGCCGTGCAAATCATGCAAACACGTCAGGCCCCCAGACACAGTGTTTCAACCATCGGCACCGTCCGCAGTGCGCGCGGTATGGAGTGGCAGGTGAGCGTGGACGATCTTTCTCCCGGCGGTTGCCGCATTGATGATCCGGGCGGTGGCCTGCTGCTTGGCGAGTTGGTGAAGCTTTCCATCGCTGAAATCGGCCCCATAGTTGCCGAAGTAGCCTGGCGGCAAAGCTCGCGCGTGGGTGTTGAATTTGTCCGGCCTTTGTCCGAGCGGGTTACCACCGCCCTCGCACGCGATGACCGGGAAACTGCTGCTGCCGCCTTCGCAGCAACGCGGCACACCACAGCGGCGCGTCGTTTCGTCTGACGCTGGCCGGCGGTGCAGACCGCCATTGCACCCACCCTCGCCAAGTTATCGGGCTTGTGCCATGTTGCGCTCGCGCCTTTTGCAAAGAGAGGGCGCTTTGGGGAGGGCACGTTATGGACATTTCAATCTGGATCGGAATTTTCGGCACGCTTGTCGGCGTGATCTATCTGGTCATGTCATTCCGCAATCTGCGCATCAGCCACACCGGCCATGCCGCGAATGCGGGCCGGTTGCACATATTGATGGTCGTCACATTCCTGCCGGTGATGTGGCTTGTCATCCTGATTGGTCGGCTGTGATGGTGGAACCCCAGAAAAAGCCCCGCATTCAAGACGGTGGAGAGCGGCGCAATATCGCCGGTATGGCAGGGCAGGCGGCGCTGGTAGTCGGCCTTGCGATATTGTTGTCGGCCTGCGCGTCTCAGGTCGAAACGGTGGTCAGCAAGGATCCCGGAACGCCCGGTTTTCTGTGGGGGATGTGGCATGGCTTTATCTTCCCGTGGAGCTGGATCGGTTCGCTCCTGTCACCCGAAATTGCCGTTTACGCAGTGCCCCATCGCGGATGGACTTATGATGCGGGGTTCTTCCTTGGCATAACAGTGCTGGGCGGCGGCAGTTTCTTCGGCTCGCGCAGTCGGGGTTGAGCCGCGGGGTCAGATCGCGGGTTGATCGTGCAGCACCTGAATCTGGTCGCGGCCTGCACGCTTCGCTTCGTAAAGCGCCTTGTCCGCCAGAGCGATCAGCTGATGGCGCTGCATTGACGAGGCGGCGGAGACGACCCCGATCCCGATAGAAGCGGTCAGGCGGCTGGTTTCTTCGGCGCCGCCTTCCAGTCCATGTGTCAGCACCATGGAGGATAAAGCTGCGCGGGCGCGCTCGGCCACTTCTTCGGCCTGACCTTCAAACTCTTCGCGCAGAACGGCGATGAATTCATCCCCGCCATACCGCGCGACCATTCCGTCCGCTTCTTCAAAGATAGTGTCGAGCTTGCTCGCCGTATGCACCAGACAATCGTCGCCCGCCTGATGGCCGTAGACATCGTTGAACGTCTTGAAGTTGTCGAGGTCGATCATCATCAAAGCGACCGCTTCGCCTTCGGTTCCGGCGCTGTCATGGGTGAAGCTTTCATCGAATGCGCGTTCAAAGCCGCGCCGGTTGGCAAGGCCCGTCAGCGGATCGGCACGGGACAGCTTTTGCAGCTGGTGGTTCGCCTTCATCAGATCGCGCGACCGGATCTGCCAGCGCGCCTGAAGCAGGAAATTGCGCTGGTTCAGGCTGTCGATCCGCGCGGCAAGGGCGAGGGTGGTCGACAGCGCCAGAGTCACGACAACGATAAAGTAGATGCGCGCCGACAATGCGTTCGGATCATGCAGCAGCAACACGCACACCGACAGAACCGCGACAATTCCGCCAAATACAGTCAGGCCGCGAAAGCTGAAAGGCAGGGAGATGATGCTGGTCGCCATGACAAGCACCGCGCCGCTAAGATACAGGACGGAATGTTCCTGCGGCAGCCGCATGGCGAGATGGCACATGATCAGGATGAACGCCGCCGGCCCTGCAGCAAGGCATGCGGCCACGCTCTTTGTCCAGCGACGGTTCGCCGCAAACAGGCCGAATGCAGTGACCGGCACGATGATCGCAATGCGCAATAACAACCCTTCGAGAGCCATCGGCTGATAGAGCGTTGCGTCTAGAGCTGTCGTCCCGAATGCAACGATAAGTCCCAGCATGAACAGGAAGCGATGATCGCTGAGGATCCGGCTCTCCTGCTCCTTTGCGTAACGCTGCTGGAGTTCGTCGGGCCATTGATCGGGAGGCTGATTGTCGCGTAGCGCTTCGGCAACGTCGTGGGCATCGGCGCGCAGGACAGGGACGAGCGACGACGCATCACTCAACGCAACCCCGTTAAAGGCTCCCAATCCATGCATAATAACCGTATGTATCCCAAAATCGGTTTTATGTCGCCACCGTTGTATAAATCCGACTAACAGGCGGCTCGGTATCTGATCTGCGGGCTGTCATGCTCTAAATGCACCCGATGCACCCGATGCACCCGATGCTTCGGAAAGCGCCCGCCTGATGCAATGCGCGCAATCGAGATTCGACCCCGCGAAATCCGGACTCGGTTCGACTCACATTTTGCACGGTTTATCCCCGCCGAATCATACCTGCTTGCCTTCGATTCCGTACTCTGTTCACCTACATAGATAGGCGCACTCAAACACAGGGAACCACAAGATGTCGTTGCTCGAAGCCCGCAATACCTACAAGCCGTTCGAATATCCGTGGGCCTACGATTTCTGGAAACGCCAGCAACAGATCCACTGGATGCCTGAAGAAGTGCCGCTGGGTGAGGATTGCCGCGACTGGGCGCAGAACCTCACCGAATCGGAACGCAACCTGCTCACGCAGATCTTCCGCTTCTTCACGCAAGCCGATGTCGAGGTGCAGGATTGCTACCACGACAAATATGGCCGCGTGTTCAAGCCGACCGAAGTGAAGATGATGCTCGCCGCGTTTTCCAACATGGAGACGGTGCACATCGCTGCGTACTCGCACCTGCTCGACACGATCGGCATGCCCGAAAGCGAATATTCCGCTTTCCTCGAATATGAGGAAATGTCGGACAAGCACAATTACATGCACCAGTTCAGCGTCGACACGGACGAGGATATCGCCCGCACGCTCGCCATGTTCGGCGGCTTTACCGAAGGGCTGCAGCTGTTCGCCAGCTTTGCGATGCTGATGAACTTCCCGCGCCACAACAAGATGAAGGGCATGGGTCAGATCGTCAGCTGGTCGGTCCGCGATGAAAGCCTCCACTGCGAAGGCATTATCAAGATGTTCCACACCTTCTGCGCAGAGCGTGACTGCCTGACGAAGTCGGTGAAGGAAGACATCATCGACATCTGCCAGAAGACCGTCCGCCTTGAAGACGCATTCATCGACCTCGCCTTTGAAATGGGCCCGGTCGAAGGGATGACGGCAAAAGAGATCAAGAAATACATCCGCTACATCGCGGACTGGCGTCTCAAGCAGCTTGGCCTGCAGGAGATTTACATGATCGACGATCACCCGCTGCCGTGGCTGACGCCGCTGCTGAACGGTGTGGAGCATGCCAACTTCTTCGAAACCCGCGCGACCGAATATTCCAAAGGCGCCACCCGCGGCGACTGGAACGATGTCTGGTCCAGCTTCGACAAGCGCCAGAAAGCCAACGCCGTCAACGAAGACGACGAGGCCGAAGGCGGTCCGGACATGTTTGGGGAAGTTCAGGCTGCGGAGTGATTTCCGCAAAGTGATCGGACTTAGATGGGCAGCGAGACTTCGGTTTCGCTGCCCTTTTTGTTTCCAAAGCCCTGGTTGGAAGCCCGGTCAAACT
>JAXHVK010000098.1:0-10551 GCA_034211135.1 Pseudomonadota bacterium | reverse complement strand
AGATCCCGTCACCATCCCTGAAGGCCACATGTTCGTGATGGGTGACAATCGGGACAATTCGCAAGACAGCCGCTTTCCCGCTCAAGCAGGCGGAGGTGTCGGTGTGGTACCGCAGGCCAATCTGGTCGGGAGAGCCCAGATCATTATGTGGTCAACCGATGGCAGCGCCCAATGGGTCAAACCGTGGACTTGGTTCACGGCCGCACGCTGGGACCGGATCGGTAATGGCCTATGAACGTTGAAGAGAAATGACTAAAAATCGCGATACCCTGTCGGATGAAAGCCGCGAATGGCTCAGCCAGCACGGGTTTCAGGTAAAGAACGAAGCCGTCTGGCTCGAAGCGCTGACGCATGGCAGTTTTAACGGCAATGCCTCGGCGAAGGGCGCGGCAAGCACGGGCGACTATCAGCGGCTTGAGTTTCTGGGCGACCGGGTTCTGGGGCTGGCGGTCGCATCGTGGCTGTTTAACGACGGCACCGGCGCAGAGGGCAAACTTTCGCAGCGACTGAATGCACTGGTCAGCGGCTCCACTTGCGCAGGAATCGCGCGGGAAATGGGGCTTCCTGACCATATCCGCCTGGGCAAACAGGCGCGCGAGGATGGCGGCGCGGATAGCGACAACATTCTTGGCGATGTTATGGAAGCACTGATCGGCGCCTGTTTCGAAGAAAGCGGTTACGAAGCGGCACGCGATATCGTTTACGCCTTGTGGGAACGTCAGCTTGCGGGCAATGCGGGCAAAGCAAAGCATCCCAAGAGCGCGCTGCAGGAATGGGCAGCGCATAATCGCCGCGCGATGCCAGCCTACTCGATTATCGACCGCAGCGGGCCGGATCACGCGGCCTGCTTTACCGTCGAGGTCAGCATCCCCTCGCTTGGCTCTGCCACGGGGGTTGCCAGCAGCAAGGGTGAAGCTGAAAAGCGCGCGGCAAAAGCGTTTCTGGAGGAATTCGGGTGAACGAAATGGAAGCCGCTCATAAATGTGGCGTAGTTGCAGTGATCGGCGCGCCGAATGCGGGCAAATCGACGCTGGTAAACCAGCTGGTTGGCCAGAAAGTCGCGATTACCAGCGCCAAGGCGCAGACAACCCGCGCAAGAATGCTGGGTATTGCGCTGCATGGGCCGGTGCAGATGATACTGGTGGACACGCCCGGCATCTTCGCCCCCAAGCGCCGCCTTGACCGCGCAATGGTGAGCGCGGCGTGGGAAGGCGCGGAGAGCGCGGACGCAATCCTCTTGATCGTGGACCCTGTCAAACAGCGCCGACACGAGCTTGAACCGCTTCTGGAAGCCCTCGAGAAACGGCCTGAGCGCAAAATTCTGGTGCTGAACAAGGTCGACAAATCGAAGAAAGAGCCGCTGCTGGCGCTCGCTCAGGAATTTGGCGAACAAATGGATTTCGAGGAAATCTACTTCGTCTCCGCGCTCAATGGCGAAGGCGTGCCGGAAATGAAGGATGCGCTAGCCAGAATGATGCCCGATGGCGTGTGGATGTATCCCGAAGATCAGGTGTCTGACGCATCAGAACGACTGCTGGCGGCGGAGATCACTCGCGAACAGCTCTATACACAGCTCCACGAAGAACTACCCTATGACACTGCCGTCCGGCCCGAGCAGTACAAAACGCGGCCAGATGGCAGTCTGGAAGTGCATCAGCAGATCGTGGTTGCCCGCGAAAGCCAACGGCCCATTGTGCTGGGTAAAGGCGGCCAGAAAATCAAAGCCATCGGCGAAGCGGCGCGCAAGGAACTGGCCGACGTTCTGGGATTGAAAGTGCACCTGTATCTGCATGTCAAACACTCCGAAGGCTGGACCGATGACAAAGAGGTGTTCGAGGAAATGGGGCTGGATTGGGTGAAGTGATTAGGTCGCGTACCAGCAAACTAACACTTGTCCTCGTTTCGGATTAACAACGATCAAACTCTGATCGCTGTTACCATACGATGAAAATAGGTTGCCCGCTTCGGTCAGCCAAGTTTTCCCTAGCCGAGAAAATTCGCCGTTTGCGCAGGGGAAAAGCAGATGTTTCACATTGGCACTCTCGGGAATTGGAGTGGGAGCTCACTCTTTTTGGTCTAACGCTCCTCGCTCTGGTCTTACTTGCATTTTTCCGAGATGCACCTGCGCGAACGCCCGCATATGGTCCTCATCAATCTGGTAAAGGCCAGAACCGATGCTGTCATAAACGTCAACTTCCACAGTTTCTGGGGGACGCAGGTCGTGAGGGACGTGACCGGCGGTTATCTCCTTGCCCTTTTGGTCACGGCTCCAGAAAAAACCGAAAACCAGGAAAGCCATAGCGAGGACGCCGAAAAGGACGAAGCAGATTAGAGCTTTGGCACCTGCCCGCATAATATCCAGAGCGATGTCAAGCGACCAAGCTTCAGCCCTACCCCAATTTCTCCAATTTTGCTCTCAGTGCTGCTTCGTCGAAAGGTTTGACGATGTAGTCGTCCGCACCTGCGCCGATACCTACGTGAATGTCCTTTGCCTCGCCATTGGAAGTGCAGAAAACTACGATCGGTTCTTTGGGAGTGGGGATTGCGCGCAAGCGGCGGACGAACTCGATCCCGTCCATTTCCGGCATGTTCCAATCTGTCAGCACCAGAGCGGGCATCGCTTTCTTGCAGCGCGCGAGTGCTTCCTCGCCGTCTTGCGCTTCTACCGGGACATAGCCCAGCGATTTGGCGATCTTGGACGATACCTTCCGAATGACGCGGCTGTCATCGACGATCAGACAGACTTTGGCGGTGTCCTGTGGCGTGGGAGCCTCTTCGTAGCGATCACGCATCGCTTTTGCTGCGGCGACAATCGCATCGGTATCGCCTTCGGGCGCTGGTTCAAGCGCAGATGGAGCGCCTGCGCCAACGGCATCACGCACTTCGCCTGCAGCATCGTGCGTATCGGCTTTATCGGAAGCCTCTCCCAGACGTTCTGCCAGCGTCTTGCCATGCGCCCCTTTGCGATGCGGGCCGGTGCTACGTTTGATCAGATTTTGAATGGTTCGGCCTCCCCGCCCAGAGATGCAAACTCGCTACGCTCCCCATAGCGTGTGGCATCCATCGCCTCTTCGTCATTGGCAGGATCTTCGCCTACTGCCTCACCTGGCGTGATCCGGACATGCAGATAAGGCATCCAGACATCGCCGAACTCGGCTTTCTGATACCAGACGTCGATAACATCATAGCTTGCCCACATCCCATCGGGCTCTCGCAGGCGAATTCCTTCGCCAATGCGTGGCACCGCGGCAAAGCGTATGCGGTCCTGCGACTGGTGGGTCTCGTTCTGGACTTCTATCTCGATCACGGCATCGTTCCTGCTTCGATGAACACGGTCTAAGGAACAATACTAAAGGAATTGCGAACGCGCGCGCAGGCCGAGCGCCTAAGCGCTCAGCCTGAGTCTGCGATCAATGGTTTTGAGGTTTATTCCTCTGAGGACGCAGCCTTTTTGGCGGGCGCTTTTTTCTTCGCCACAGGTTTCTTTGCGGCTGCCTTTTTGGCCGGAGCCTTCTTTTTTGCAGGCGCTTTCTTGCGGGTCTTTTTCTTTGCCGGCCCCTTCGCGGCACGCTCGTCGATCAAAGTGATAGCTTGTGCAAGCTCGACATCTTCGGGCTTCACATCCTTCGGGATCGTCGCGTTGGTCGTGCCATCAGTGACATACGGGCCGTATCGACCAGGCATGACCTTGATCTCACCACCGCTGGTCGGGTGTTCGCCCAGCGTCTTGATCGGTTCAGCCTTCTGACGGCCACCGCCTTTGCGGTTGGCGGCCTCCGCCAACAGGCTGACAGCAGCGTTCATGCCGGTTTCAAAGACATCGCGGGTGCTGGTCAGCTTGGCATATTTGCCATCATGACGAAGATACGGGCCATAGCGCCCGATTGCCGCTTCGATCTCCTTCCCCGTTTCGGGGTGAGCGCCAATGATACGCGGCAGGTCAAGCAGCTTGATCGCCCATTCAAGGTCGAAATCATCGAGGTCTTTCGGGATCGAAGCGCGCTGCTTCTTCTCCTCAACCTCCATTTCGACATAAGGGCCAAACCGCCCCGACTTGCGATGAATTTCCGCGCCGGTTTCAGGGTGCGTGCCCATCAGGCCGTCTTCGGCAGGGTCCGTGCCATCCGCACCGGGCTGAGCGAAGCGGCGGGTGTATTTGCAGTCCGGATAATTCACACAGGCAACGAAAGCGCCAAAGCGGCCGCCGCGCAGATGCAGTTCACCCCCATCGCGACCTTCCTGATCGCAAAGCGGACAAAAACGCGGATTCTTGCCATCTTCACGTTCCGGGAAAAGGTAATCGCCCAGATATTCGTCGAGGACTTTCGTAACCTCCGACGGCATTTTCTCCATGACCTCTTCGGTCTTGGGTTTGAAATCCTTCCAGAATTTCGCAAGCAGCGCTTTGTAATCCTCGCGCCCGTCAGAAACGACGTCGAGTTCATCCTCCATGCCCGCGGTAAAATCATACGCGACATAAGTCGGGAAGAAGCGTTCGAGGAATGCCGTCAAAAGGCGGCCCGATTCCTCTGCGAAGAAACGGTTCTTCTCCATGCGGACATAGTCACGATCGCGCAGGGTCTGAATAGTCGACGCGTAGGTCGAAGGGCGACCAATGCCCAATTCTTCCAAACGCTTTACAAGGCTGGCTTCGGAAAAACGTGGCGGCGGCTGCGTGAAGTGCTGATTGGCTTCGACCGATTTCTTGGCCGGGCAATCGCCCTCCTTCATCATCGGCAGCAGGCCGTCTTCATCATCTTCCTTATCGTCGAAGCCTTCCTGATAGACAGCAAGGAAGCCGGGAAATTTGATGACTTGCCCGGTCGCACGCAGTTCGTGCTGACCCGTCGCATCACGAAGGGTGACAGTCGTCCGCTCCAACTGGGCGGCAGCCATCTGGCTCGCCATAGCGCGCTTGAAGATCAGCGAATACAGCTTGGCTTCATCGCCTGTGCCTGCCCTGTCCTTGGAAAAATTGGTCGGACGGATTGCTTCGTGCGCTTCCTGGGCGTTCTTGGCTTTGGTGCTGTAGAAGCGGGGCTTCTCAGGCAGGTAAGCGCTATCGTACCGATCACCGATCGCATCGCGCACGGCTGCGATGGCGCTGCCGTCCATCTGGACGCCGTCGGTACGCATGTACGTGATTGCACCTGCTTCATAAAGCGATTGCGCGCACCGCATCGTGTGGCTGGCGGAAAAGCCGAGCTTTCGCGCGGCTTCCTGTTGCAGGGTTGATGTTGTGAATGGCGGTGCCGGATTACGCTTGAGCGGCTTTGTCTCGACGCCTTCGACTGTGAAGCGGCCAGCCTCAACGGCGGCTTTCGCCTCCATCGCTGTCCCTTCGGTGCCAAGCGAAAGCTTATCCAGCTTCTCACCTTTGAACTTCACCAGTCGCGCATCGAATTCGGTTCCGTCCTGCTCCAGCTTGGCGAGAACAGACCAATATTCGTCCGGGCGGAATGCCTCGATCTCGCGCTCACGCTCAACAATGAGACGCAGAGCGACTGATTGCACACGTCCTGCAGATTTCGCGCCAGGCAGCTTTCGCCAGAGCACCGGCGAAAGCGTAAATCCAAACAGGTAATCTAGCGCGCGGCGGCCCAGATATGCGTCAATCAGGTCCTGATCGAGCTCGCGCGGTTTGGCCATCGCATCGGTGACAGCCTTTTTGGTGATGGCGTTGAAAGTTACCCGTTCCACATCGGCAGGAAGCGCGCGGCGCTTCTTCAGCAGGTCGAGAACGTGCCAACTGATCGCTTCGCCTTCGCGATCAGGGTCGGTTGCGAGCACAAGGCGATCTGCCCCCTTCGCCGCATCGGCGATGGCTTTCACCTGCTCCCGATTGCGTTTGTCGTTGTAGACTTCCCAATCCATCGCAAAGTCTTCGTCAGGGCGAACGCTGCCATCCTTGGGCGGCAGATCGCGGACGTGACCGTATGAGGCGAGAACCTTGAAGTTCTTGCCGAGATATTTCTCGATGGTTTTCGCCTTTGCCGGCGATTCAACGATGACCAGTTGCATGAGATTTCGAATTTGATCCTTCGCGTGTACGTACGCGCGAGAGTGGTTGGGGTTTCCACTGCGCGTCAAGGGCCGCTAGCGGGAAACTCTCTTCGGGACAAACTCTCAAGCCGGATTTTTCGTATCCTGTTGTTGCTTTGTAAAGTCAGCAGGCAGAATGCAGCGGCCCGCATCATACTTGCCAACGGTGCGGATAATCTCGGCCTTTTCCGGCTCAATCCGTCGGCCCGATATCTGGCTGTCGATTACACGGCGCAGTAATTGGTCAAGCCGGGTGACCAGATAGCAGTCAATCGCTGGCGGCGCTTTCGGATTGCCGATCCCGCTGTCCTCGGTGAGGAATGTGTAACGCGACTGCGTAACCGCAGCCATCGCCCGCATCATGTATTCGGCCGTGTCGGCAACGCCTGATGCGCCCACAGGCACGATGTGAACACGGCTCTGGCGAAGATGTTCGGCGGCTTGCCATGTCAGGGGAATATCCTGATTGTGTGGCGGCGCATCCGCCACAAGCAGCAGCGTCTTTACCGCATCATCGCGCCAATCCTGACCGGCCGCGCGGATCAGAGCATCCTGCATCGCTTCGGGATAGTCGCCGCCGCCCTGCGCAAACTGCGCCGCGATGTGACTGCGTGCTTTCCCGATATCCCCGTCGAAAGGGTAGGTCCGCGTCACAAATGCATCGCCTTCATCACGGTAGAATGTGAAGCCGACACGTATGTCGAGACCGCGGTGCCGGTCCCGAAGATCACCGACAATGCTCTCCAGTTCCGCCTGAAGATAGCGCAGTTCATCGGACATCGACCCCGTCACATCAACGACCAGAGCAAGGTCCAGCTTCTTGACCGCAGCCGCAGCATCGCGCGCTGTAATCTTGATCGTCTGCGCGCCCGCTTCATCAGAGATGATCAGCCTGCGCCATTCGCCGCCTTTGATCCGGACAGAGACATTGCGGCTGAGGCGATCATGCTCGGGGAAAAACACGGCGCGGCCATCTGCCACAGTTTTCAGGTTCAGTGTGTTTCCATCGGAGCAACGCAATTCAACATCGGCAAACGGAACGGCCCGCCCTTTTTTGTCGCGCACTTCCACGGTCAGCAGCCTGCTTGCATCGACACGCGGCAGATTGCGCACTTTCTGGCCTACCCCGCTTTTCCGGACATAGTCGGCGTATAGCTCATGATTGAGCAGATCGTCATGCTCGCCGGCGGTCAACAGACCGGACTGCGGTTCGGGTTGCGGCTTTACCGGCGGGCCGGGACGCGGCGGAATGGGCCTGGGGAGGCTGCGCGCCGGTTCCGCGCTGGGTTTGCTGCGGTCGCCTGATCGAAACGCGCGGGCAGATACCGGGCTGCTGTCCGCGACACGGCTGCCTGTCACAACGACAGCGTCACCAGCCTCCTCAGCAATTGCACCTGCGTAGGCAACTCCGGCAGATCGTTTCACCCGGCCCGAACGTTCTTGATCGGGAGCGACCTCTTCACCCAGATCGGGAAGAGGCTGCGGCGTCCGGCAGAAACCTTCTCCCGAACCGAAACGGTAAGAGGGTGAACCGTTGTTCTGGCTCGCGTGAGAAACGGAGCCCATTCCCGGCAGAACTAACGCTGCCGCGCACAGCATCCCGATTGATTTACGCATTAAAACCCTCCCCATTAGCGACAGACTTATCGCAATGGGTTCAGGGATATGCACCGGAAGATGAACAGCCGATGAGAGCTATTCGAATGTGGCGATCAGATCGTCAGGCTTGTCTGTTACGAGCTGAAAGATACCAACCGAAATCGCGATCAGAACGACCTGCAAAATCGCCTCGATCATCGCGCTGGCAAGCACTTGAGTTATGGACCCCGTTCCCCCGCCGAAGACTGACGAGATTCCAAACACGATCGCCACAAACATCATGCCGACCCAAACTACCAGCATGGCAAAGAATATCGGCCACGAAGAACCGCTGGTTGCGCGCCAAGCCTCACCGAAAGACTCGGTTGCTCCACACCTGCCCTGCACGACTATAGGCAACAAAGGAGCCCAGCGGACGCCAAGGATGATGGCCGGGATGAGCAACAGAAAAGCGGCGAAAGTTATGGCCAGAATAGACAAGAGATAGATGCCAACATACGCAAGGAGACGATCAAATCCCGGCGCAGTCGTGCCAAACACCATTGCTGCCGTCAGGTAGTAGGCAGCAATGATGCCTAGCAAAAATTCTAGCAGAACAACCAATACAACGACGACCCCTTGAGCCATGACCTCACTGGACAGGAACAGCCCGAAACTGAAACCCATGTCGTTCCCGCCCGTCAGATATTCGGACAAGGCCGTTGCCGGAATAGTAATGGCGAGGAAAATCAGGACAGCCGCCACATTCTCACGAATCGCCTCGGTTGTCCTGTTCAGGATATCGCCCACGCTAATACCGCCTGCCGTGTTCACCCAGATATCCTCCCTGAAATCTATAGTCGGCTGACTGCGCCGCCATCGTGTCTTTCCAATTCGCCGGAAAGCTCCAGTTCGAGAAGAACCATATGCACTTCAGCAGCTTGCGCGCCAGACTGCCGGATCAATTCATCCACGGGAATAGGGGCCTTTGTCAGCAAACTGCCAATATCGGCCTGCGTTTTTGCTTCACCCCACTGCATCTCTCGCAGTTCGGAATAATCAAACGGAGCAGCCGTATCAGCCACGCGGAAAGTTGATCGCGGCGCTCCAGTGAACCCTTCGAGAAGTTCGATCACATCCTCAACCGACTGGACCAGCACCGCGCCGTCGCGGATCAACTGATTGCACCCCAAAGAACGCGTATCCATCGGGGAGCCCGGTATCGCCATGACCTCCCTGCCAGCGTCTCCAGCCAGTCGGGCCGTAATCAGTGTTCCCGATTTTGGCGCAGCCTCAACCACTAGAGTGCCACTTGCCAAGCCAGCGATAATACGGTTGCGACTGGGGAAGTGACGCCCCCGCGGTTCGGTACCGGGCGGCTGCTCCGCGATAAGCAGGCCCTCATCCGCGATCCGCTCCTGCAAGTCTGCGTGCTGGGGTGGATAGGCAATGTCGATGCCGCTGGCGATCACGCCAATCGTTGCAGGAAACGCGCCTTCGTGGCTTGCCCCGTCGATCCCGCGCGCAAGACCGGAAACAACGGTAAAGCCCCGTTCAGCCATTTGTGCGGACCAGTCGCGGGCAAGTTTCACCGATGCAGCCGATGCATTGCGCGCGCCAACCATGGCCACGCAGAGTTTGCTGGCAAGTTCAAGCCGGCCACGGCAGGTCAGGATGGGCGGCGCGCCATCCATTTCACCCAGCAGCGCGGGATAGTCCGGTTGATCGTGGAACAAATACCTCGCTCCCGCTGCACGCACCCCTTCGATCTCGCGCTCAATCCGGTCGGTGGATGCGGGGCGATAGGGTGTTTTCCCTCGCGAACCCAGATTTGGCAAAGCCTCAACCGCCTCGATCGCAGAGCCGAACCGCTCCAGCAGCGCTTTATAGCTGACAGGCCCGATATTGGGCGAGCGCAGCAATCTAATGCGCGCAAATGCCTCTTCCTGGGTGAGGCTCACTTCTTGGAGCCTATGCGCGGCTCCTCCCCTTTGATCAGCCTGCCGATATTCTCTCGGTGCAGATAAATGATCAGGCCTGCAATCGCAGCCAGAACAGGAAAGAACTGCGGAAAGCCAAATAGCGGTGCAGCGGCGGCAGCAGCAACGACCGCACTCATCCCCGCCAGGCTGGAAACACGGAATATGCCCAGCATGCTCAACCAGACAAAGGCGTAAGCGAGGCCGATCGGCCAGCCAAGGCCAAAGCTGACGCCGGCATTGGTCGCCACGCCTTTTCCGCCCTTGAAGCCGAGCCAGACAGGATAGCAATGGCCTATAACTGCCCCGCCAGCGGCGAATGCCTTGGCAACGTCACCGCTTTCACCGGCCCAGATAAGTCCGGCAGCAAAGACGGGAGCGAACCCCTTCACCAGATCCAGCACCAATGTGCCCGCAGCCAGCCCTTTATTGCCTGTTCGCAGCACATTGGTTGCCCCGATATTGCCGCTCCCAATGTTGCGCACGTCCCCAAGACCCGCAGCCTTGGTCAGCAAAAGGCCAAACGGGATTGAGCCTGCGAGATAGCCCAGCAATGCAGCAAATATCGGTTCCATGATTCTTGTCTTAGCCCCCCCGAATGATTTGTCTAAGCCTAAGAGAAATTGTCTTTCAAAATGGAGCTTTTACGGTGCGATCTTACCGAAGCCGAGGCTGACAGGGATGGCGATGGCAAAATTTCCTACGCTGAATACCATGCCTGGTTTGTCCCTCGTCTCGCTGAATTGAGCATTGATCTGCTTGATATCCTTAAGCCCGAAGGTTGACCCCCGCCAGCCGCTCGGCCATCGGCGGGGAACGATGGCCGAAAATGATCAACCCATCCTTCTGTTCGATACCGGCATAATCAGCGGCGTAGATAACCGGCGCATCCGGAAGCGCCGCGCTTAGGGCATCGTAAACGCTCAGACCGCCTATGCCGGTATCGAACAGA
>JAXHVK010000097.1:0-10581 GCA_034211135.1 Pseudomonadota bacterium | reverse complement strand
TTGATGAGCGCCCGTGACCGCCAGCACTTGCGGATGTGCTGCGCGGATCGCGTCGGCTTCGTCGCCCATGCAACCGGTGACGATAACGCGCCCGTTTTCGGAAATAGCCTCTCCGATCGCGGCAAGGCTTTCCTCTTTGGCGCTATCAAGAAAGCCGCACGTATTGACGAGCACGACGTCAGCGCCCTCATAATCGGGGCTCATGGCATAGCCATCGGCGCGAAGGCGTGTGAGGATGCGTTCGGAATCGACCAGTGCCTTGGGGCAGCCAAGCGATACCATGCCGACGCGTTTCTGGTCAGGAAGAGTAGTGGTGGTGTTCATGATCGCCGCGCCCTTACACTGTCCAAATCAACTGCGCCAGCATCTCGCGCTTTGCCAGCTGGGCTGCCGGATGTATCCTTCGAACTCATAAGACAGGGGATCGATGATGAATGACTTTGCGCTTTGGCCCGTATTGGCAGGATCTGCCGCATTCTTTGTGGTGGGCATGGTCTGGTATGGTGGGCTGTTCGGTCGAGCATGGCAGTCAGCCGCCGGCCTGTCTGATCAGGACGTGCAGGGCGGCAATATGGCGGTGATTTTCGGTCTTTGCTTCCTGTTCGAAATGCTGATCGCCATGATGTTGTGGCATTTGCTGGTTCGGGTGAACCCTGCGCCGCACGTTGTGATGATGATGGCCATCGGTTTCGCAGGCGGAATCATGGTTCCTGCGATTGGCATCAACTATCTGTTCCAGCGCAAGAGCTTCAAACTGTTCCTGATTGACGCGGGCCATTTCCTGTTCGGAATGGCGGCCATGGGCGGCGTGTTCGTCTGGTTCAGAGGATAGCTGCTACTCTTCATCGCCATTGCTGGAGGGTACGATTTCGACGATGACGTCGCCTTTCTGGAGAGACTGGCATTCGTCTTCCCAGAACCCGATGGCACGGCCATTGCGATAGATGCGCAGGCCCCGACCTCCGGTGGTCAGATCGCCGATGGAGCACCCGCATTCCGCTTCCTCCACGACGCGCTCAACCAGTTGGACCCGGCCAGAGACAGAGGCAAGATCCGCCAGATAGTCAGCGATGTGCGCGCCTTGCGCTGACCCAGCGAGAAGCAAACCGGTAAAGCGCACCGGGTTAATCACATTGTTCGCGCCTGCCTGACGGGCGAGAAGCTCGTTATCGTCAGCGCGCACCACCACGCTGATTGGCACTTTGGGCGCAAGATGCCGAACGGTAAGCACGATCAGGATCGACGTGTCATCGCGGCCAGCCGATACCAGCACCGACGCGGCTTCCTCGATTCTGACAGCGCGCAGTATATCGTCGCGTGTCGCGTCACCGGCAAGGACATTCACGCCCAGTTTTTCAGCGGTTCGCAGCCGCTCCTCGCTTGGATCGACGACTACGATGTCGCTGGCATCCGTGCCGCGTTCGATCAGTTCCTCAACACTCTGGGAGCCTGAGACACCAAAGCCCAGCACCACCACATGGTCGGTGAGTTTGTCCTGAATGCGCGCCATGCGCCACTTCTCCCAGCTTCGCTTGATGATAAAGTTATAGGCGGTGCCCACGAAGATAAAGAACACCGCGAACCGGATAGGGGTAACGATCACAGCCTCGACCAGACGCGCTTTATCCGTGACGGGGGCAATGTCGCCAAAACCCGTGGTCGTGATCGAGATCATGGTGAAATAGACAACGTCGAGAAAGCTGACCTGTCCATCGACATTATCGACCAGCCCTTCGCGATCCCACCAGTGGATCAGAACCACGATCATGATCAGGACAAACGCCGCGCCCAGTCGCAGGCCAAGGTCGAAATACCACGGTAGGTTCACCGCGCGCTTCAACGGGCGGAACCGGTTTGCCCGCCGGCGCGATTTGTTCGTCGTGATGGTGCCCTCTGCCTCTTGTCGTGCCATGCGCGCCTACTGTTCGTATCGGGCTGCGAGGCTGGAGAGCGAGGCGTGATGCGTCAAGTCGAGTTGCAGCGGAGTGACTGCGACAAAACCTTCGTCGATGGCTTCAAGATCGGTGCCGTGGTCCAGCGTATGCTCGATTGCGTGCAAGCCAAACCAGAAATAGCGATGCCCGCGCGGGTCTTTCCCTTCGACGATTGAGCCGCGCGAATAGTCATGAAAACCCTGCCTTACGACGCGCATCCCTTTCACCTCGGTCGCGGGAAGCGGGGGGAAATTGATATTGAACAGCGTGCGCTCATCAAAAGGGGCATCCAGCAGCGGGGTGATCGCCTTTGCGCCCCATTTGGCAGCAGCATCAAACAGCTCCGCATCACCGCCGCCTGTCGTGTTCGCCGGGCCATAGACCTGCGACAGAGCGATTGAGCGGATACCGGCCAACGCACCTTCAATCGCAGCGGATACGGTGCCCGAATAGGTGATGTCATCGCCAAGGTTCGCGCCGCGATTGACGCCGGAAAGGATCAGGTCCGGCGGTGTGTCCAGCACTTCTCGCAAAGCCATCATCACACTGTCAGTGGGCGTACCGGTGACGGCATAGCGGCGCTCTGCAAATTTTTGCAGCCGCACAGGCCGGTTCAATGTCAGCGAATGGCCTGCGCCCGATTGTTCTTCGGACGGGGCGCATACCCAGATATCGTCGGAAAACTGTGCGGCAATCTCTTCCAGAACGGCCAGTCCCGGTGCGTGATAGCCGTCGTCATTCGTGACGAGAATGCGCATACGTGATCCCTTTTTGACTGACCTGAGTTAGCTGACAGGCTCCAGCTTGGTCGTTCCACCCATATAGTGATGCAGTACCTCTGGCACCAGCACGCTGCCGTCAGCTTGCTGATAATTCTCGATAATCGCAACCAGAGTGCGGCCCACGGCAAGGCCGGATCCGTTCAGCGTGTGAACAAATTCGGTCTTTTTCTTCTCGCCTTCGGGGCGATAGCGCGTATTCATCCGGCGCGCCTGAAAATCACCCGTGTTGGAGCAGGAACTGATCTCCCGATAGGCGCCTTGCCCCGGCAGCCAGACTTCCAGATCGTATGTCTTGCGTGCGCCGAAACCCATGTCACCCGTGCACAGCATCATGGTGCGGTAAGGCAGGCCCAGCGCTTCCAGCACGCCTTGAGCCGCCTTGGTCATGCGCTCGTGCTCCGCCTCGCTATCTTCGGGCTTTACGATGCTGACAAGTTCACACTTTTCGAACTGGTGCTGACGGATGAAGCCGCGCGTGTCCTTGCCCGCTGCACCCGCTTCGGAACGGAAGCATTGGGTCAGCGCTGTTAGGCGCATCGGAAGCGCTGCCTCATTCAGCAATTCTCCCATCACGCTGGCAGTCAGGGATACCTCGGCAGTCGGGATCAGCCAGCGATCGTCGGTTGTGTGAAAGCTGTCTTCGGCGAATTTGGGCAGCTTGTCCGTGCCGTACATCGCCTCATCACGCACCAGCAGCGGCGGCGCGCATTCGGTGTAGCCGTTTTCATTGACTTGCCGGTCCAGCATGAACTGACCAACAGCGCGATGCAGACGAGCCATTCCGCCGCGAAGGAAGGTAAAGCGCGCACCGGAAATCCTTGCGCCGGTTTCGAATTCCATGCCCAGCGCAGGGGCAATATCGGCGTGCTCTTTTGGCTCAAAGTCAAAGTCCGGCTTATTGCCCCAATTCGAAACTTCGACATTGTCGTCTTCATCTGCGCCTTGCGGCACATCGTCAAACGGCAGGTTCGGAATGATGGCAAGAGCGTCTTTCAGCTTTTCGCCCAGCGCCCTTTCCCGCTCTTCCAACTCGGGCATTGATTGTTTGAGCTCCGCGACTTCCGCTTTCAGCGCTTCTGCGGTTTCGGTGTCGCCCTGGCCCATTGCCTTGCCAATCGCCTTCGAGGCTTCGTTGCGGCGCGACTGAGCCTCTTGCAGCTGCGTAGTCAGCGCGCGGCGCTCTTCATCCAGATCAAGGATGGACTGCGACACGGGATCGGCCCCGCGACGGGCGAGGGCGGCGTCAAATGCTTCGGGATTGTCCCTGATGGAGCGAATATCATGCATGGTCGCGCCTATGCCCGCTTGGCCCGTGCATGAAAAGAGCGGAAGTGCGGTGTGAGAACGTAAATGCCCTCACACCGAATAGCTGTATCAAGCCGATGGCAATCCGAGTTCGACCTTCGAAGCAGCACCCAGCAGCTTTGCCTTGTCAATTTCCAAAGCTGCGGGGCGCTCGGCACTCGGATAGGCCTGGGCTAACAGGCCAAGAGCCGCGGAGATGTCCGCATGAAGGCCCGAATTGTAGGTCTTGATCGCATCACCATTGCGGGAAAACGCGCTCGCTGCAGCTTTGTAAAACCCGTATCCGTCAAGATAGGGCTGATAGATGTCTGACCCGGCTGCCGCAGAATACATATCGACGGCACGGTCAATCTGGTCTGCGACAACTCCCGCAGCAATCGCACCATCGCTGGCGTCACCCGTAGGCGCCTTTGCCTCGGCAGCGCGCAAGGCGGCGACCACTGCGTCATAACGCTGGCCCACCACTACTCCGTTATCTGCTTTCAAAGCGGCTGCGGATGCTTCGTTGAGAGAAGCGGAGAAATCCTCGACGCCCACTTGCTGAAACACCGGAGACATATCGCTGAGGACTTCGGAAACCGGATGGCCGAACATTTCCGCTGCTTCTTCGGTCTTGCCTGCTGCATAGGCATCGCGCGCGGCAATGGCGTGCGCTTCGACTATGGCGAGTGCGGAGCCGTAAACGACGGGGTCGGTCGCAGCGTCAGAGACATCAACGCCGCCTTCGCCTTCACCACCTTCGCCTTCGCCGCCTTTACCTTCTCCGGCCTCACCAGATCCGGCCTCGCCTTCGCCGCTCTCACCCTCGCCAGACTCACCTTCACCGGCTTCGCCTGCCTCAGTGGCCTCTGTGCCGCTCTCGCCGCTTTCGCCACTCTCTCCGGCACAACCTGCCAGACCTGCACCCGCAAGAGCTGTGGCAACGCCAAGACCAGTCCAGACCTTCATCGTCGATTTCATCATGAACCCTTTCGAATTGATACGAAGGGGACATAGCGCGCCGACGCTTAGTTGCAAACGATTCTCAAAGGGCCGGGTCTACCAAAGCCAGACATACAGACCGATCAGGATCGCAATGGTCAGCATGGCCAGCGTATTGAACAGCATGCTGGTTGCGAACGCGATATCGCCCAGTTTGACTGTGCGCTGTTCATCCGGGGCACCCGTCATGCGGCTGATAATCACCGCTGCGATAAGCGAGACAACGAAGACGGCCCAGATGCGGATGATAAACGGCACATCCGGCAGGCCGAATTTCAGGATCACATTCAAGGCGAACGAACCGATCAGAGCAGTAAATGCGCCTGCTGTATTCGCTCGTTTATCGAAGAAGCCAAGCAGGAAGACGATCACCACACCCGGTGCGATGAAGCCTGTATATTCCTGCACGGTCTGGAAGCCGCTTTCGAAGCCACCGATGAACGGCCGCGCAAGTACCAGCGCGATAGCCATCGCTGCAAAAGCTGCGGTTCGGCCGACTTTCACATAGTGCTGTTCTTGCTGATCCGGCTTGAAGCTCCGGTAAAGGTCCATCGTGAAGATGGTGGAGATCGAATTCATCATTGAGGCAAGCGAAGAGACAACCGCCGCGATCAGAGCCGCAAACACCAGTCCGCGAAGACCTGCCGGAGCGAAGCTCATCAGTTCGCCATAAGTGTTGTCCGATTTTTCTGCCAGCGCTGCGCCGTTAAGCACACCTTGCTGAGCGAGAATGACAGCCGCAATCCCCGGGATCACGACAATGAACGGGACAAGGATCTTGAGAAAGGCAGCAAAGGCCAGTCCTTTTTGCGCCTCACCAAGGTTCTCCGCACCCAGCGCACGTTGAATGATGTACTGGTTGAAACCCCAATAGCTGAAGTGAAGGACCCACAGGCCGCCCAGCAAAGTCCAGATGCCGGGCAAATCGCCATAGGCCGGATGATCTTCGGACAGTATCATCTCGAAGTGGCCCGGCATTTCCTGCATCAGGAAGCCCAGTCCGGCCATCGCTCCGTCCGCCGGCAAGGCGTCCAGTGCGAACCATGTGATTGCCAATCCGCCAAGGATCAGGATCACAACCTGAATTATGTCGGTGAGCGCAACAGCTTTCAGGCCGCCATAGAGCGAATAGAGAACCGCAAATGCAGCCAGAGCGGCCATAGAACCGAACACGTCCCAGCCGGTAAGCGATGTAACTGCCAGCCCGCCAAGCCAAAGAACCGTTGTCAGGTTCACTGCCGTGTACAACGCGACCCAGAACACGCTCATCAGCGTCTTCACGCCTTCACCATAACGCTGCTCAAGGAATTGCGGCATCGTGTAGATCTCCCGTTTAAGGAAGATCGGCAGGAAATATTTTGCCACGATGATCAGGACGATAGCGGCCTGCCATTCATAGGCGGCAATCGCGATGCCGACGGCATAGCCCTGACCGGATTGGCCGATAATCTGTTCAGCCGAGATATTGGACGCAATCAGCGAGGCACCAATGGCCCACCAGGGGAGCGCACGTCCGGCAAGGAAGTAGTCTTCCGTGTTCTTGTCGTGCCCCGCCGGTTCGCGGCTCACAAACAACGCAATCCCTAGCAACGCAATCGCGTAGCCAGCGATAATGACGATATCGATGGTCTCGAGCGCCATCTCTTACTCCCCCGAATTGATCCCTATGACAACGATGGACTAGCGGATTTTTCCGACGCGTCCACATACATTCGAATGGTTGGTCTAAAACGAACACTCCGTGCCATCTTCCGCATCATCGCGCCGGATAGCCGAAATCTGCACCGAGAAGGGCGCTTCGGAACGGATCGTAAGCGCGTTGCTGAGACCTGCAAGACATTCCTCGGTAATGACCATCTCTCGCCAGCCTTTCCCTTCTGCGACCGAAAGCTGCTGGGTGATGTCTATTGATGCCCCATTGCTGGCAATCACAACCGGACCCGTAGGGCGGGTGTTGACAAGATAGGCAATCCGGTAGGCGTTGCCTCCCTGCGGTCCGCTCAGGTCGAGTGCGGTACCCGGACCGAACTGGATTTCACGCGCATCCTCCTGCGTGTTCCGATCAATGCCGTGTGCATCAATTCCACCCGCAGCACCGCGCAGATCTGGCAGTTCGGTCCCTTTGGCGAGCGCTTTAACCCGATCTGCCAGCCTGCCTGCCGCGAACCAGTCAGATGCGCCGCCAGCGGTAAGGGCGGCGCATTCTTCACGGAGTTTCGCCGTCTCGCTCGCCGCGCCATAGGTCAGGCCAAAACCGAAGGGGAACAGCGCACCATTGGCGCTGTTGAGAGGATTGCCTTCGCACGTTGCAGGCCAGGTGAATGAAAGCTTGCCCGAGGCAGGCTTCTTCCCGAACAGCACATCCGCAACCCCCGCACCCTCGCTGCCCGGCAGCCACCCGGCGACGAAAGCATCGGCCGCGTTGATTTCCCGATTGACCCACATCGGACGCCCCGAAAGGAACACTGCGACAGTCGGGATATCAAGCGCCTTGAATTTGCGGAGCAGGTCCAGCCCTTCTTCATCACGGAAAGCCAGGTCTTTACGGTCACCCACAAATTCTGCGTAAGGCTCCTCACCAAAAACAATCACAGCCACATCCGGCGTGTTATCGGCCAATTCGCCGTCTTCAGAATGGATCACCGTTGCGCCGGTGAGCGCGGCAATTTCTTTCATTCCGCCAAGGATGGAAGTCGCGCCGGGGAAGTCCTTGTTCGAAAGTTCGCCTCCACCTTGCCAAGTGAGGGTCCATCCGCCCGATTGCTGGGCAATGCTATCCGCTGCGCTTCCGGCGACAAGGATTTTCGCGTTTTCCTTGAGCGGCAGAACACCGTCATTCTTCAGCAAGACCAGCGATTTGGCGACCGCTTCGCGGGCGATAGCGCGATGCGGAGCAAAGCCGAGCTTGTCCCAACGCCCTGCATTGGCCCGCTGCGAAGGCTTGACCGCAGTCTCAGCCAGAAGGCCAGCACGATCCTTAAGCCGCAAAACCCTGAGGACAGCTTCGTCAATGCGGCTTTCGGGAATGGTTCCGTCGCGAACCTGCGCAAGCGTGGTTTCGTAAAGGCCTTTCCAGTCCTCCGGCACCATGTAGACATCAAGCCCTGCGAGGAGAGCCTGCGGACAGTTGGTGTTGGTGCATCCTTTAATCTGGCCGTGGCCGTTCCAATCGCCGACAACCAGCCCGTCAAAGCCCATTTCGCCGCGCAAGAGATCGGTCAGGAGCGCCTCGTTCCCGTGCATCTTCTTGCCATTGATCGAGTTGAAGCTCGCCATGACGGAACCGAGCCCGGCTTCGATCGCAGGGGGGTAGGGCGTGACGTGAACCTTTTTCAGGTCCTCGATATCGCCATTCACGTCGCCCTGGTCGACACCCTGTTCCGTGCCGCCATCGCCAAAGAAATGCTTTGCTGTCGCGATGACGCGGCCATTACCCAGAAAATCGGCCTCGCCGGGTTTGCCCTGAAGGCCCTCAACCATTGCAACGCCCATTTGGGCGACAAGGTCGGGGTTTTCTGAATAGCTCTCGTAAGTCCTGCCCCAGCGATCATCGCGCGCAACTGCCACCGTCGGGGCAAAAGTCCAGTCGATGCCTGTGATTTCGATTTCGGTTGCCGTCGCTGCGCCGATCTGCCGGATCAGATCAGGATCATTTGTCGCACCAAGGCCGATATTGTGCGGGAAGATTGTCGCACCGATCACATTGGAGTGACCATGCACTGCATCCGTACCCCACATGGTCGGGATGGCCGGCTCCCCGTTTGCAAGCGGTTTAGTCGAGGCCTCCCAGACCTCATCGGCCAGTTTGAGCCAGTCCTGCGCTGGCGCCATATCGTTGCCATACGGCCCCGAATTGCCGCCATTCAGGATCGTACCGAAGCGGTATTTTTCGACGCCTGCGGGCGTGATTGCCGAAATGTCCGGCATGATCAGCTGTGCAACTTTGCGCTCCAGCGACATCTTGGCGATGATCGAATTCAAACGCGCTGTTTCGGCGTCTTGCCAAGAAGCCGTCGTCTGGGTGGAGGCGATCGGGGCAGAGCCTCCATTGGTAGTAGAACACCCGATCAAAGCAGTGCTGCAGGCAAGTGCCATTGTGAGTTTGGCGACCGTGCCAATTGCGCTTGCAGAGCCTTTGGCCGTGCGTTTGTGGCATACCCCAGCTGTGGCCAGCCGTGCGATCGATCCCATGATTTTCTTGCCCCTCCCAAGAGCGTTTGCTGTCCACCGGATTGCCGCCTGTGAACGTTCTCAATTGGCTTTTGATCACATGAGTTCGCGAAGAAATCAAGATGTCATCCCGCCAAATCTGTCTCCTCGCACCCGCGCGTGGTTCGGGCATGTCTCTTCGTTGGTCTAATGCTGGATTATCAGCACCTTAATTCCCGAAGTCAGTCCGTCGCCAACGGGCGTTAATCTTTCGCGCAGGGCTATTCGAACGCCCCGTGTTGCGCCTGTCTTTCCGCTTGAATCAGCGTTTGGGCGCGCGCGCGGTCGAAGCACGCTCGACAAGCTCCGCTTTTACATCGATCACGGCATGCGGCGTGTCGTCCTCGGGCGGATTTATCAGCTGCTCAACTGCACGCGAAACAGTCTCTGCAATAGGTTGGTCGATCGCAGATAGCGGGGGCTGCGAGAAGCGAACGATCGGTGTGTTATCAAACGAAATAAGCGAGAGATCATGGGGCACCTGAAGCCCGCGATCACGCGCTACTTCCAGGGTCGCAAGAGTCATCTGGTCGCTGCTTGCGATGATCGCGGTCAGATCGGGATTACGATCAAGAAGTGTCCGTGCCGCTTGTGTTCCTGTCTGATATCCGAAGTCGCCGCGTTCTTTCAGCCCTTCAATATCAAGGCCTGCCTCTTCCATCGCGCGCTGCCAGCCGTTGATGCGCCAGCCACTAAGGCTGTATTTCTTGGGCCCCGCTATCATCCCGATCCGCTTGTGGCCCAGCTCAATCATGCGTTTGGTGGCTGAGTATGCAGCGTCCTCGTCCCCCATGGTCAGACGAAAGCCGGGGCCATCTTCCGTAGAGCCGATACGGGCAAAGCGGATATTGCGCTGGGCCAGAAAGCGGGTGATTTGTGCACTCTCCGAATGAGGAGGGGTCAGGATCACGCCGTCCGGCTGCAGCGCGGAGATTGCCGCGCCCAATTCGCGTTCCACATGATCGCTGTGAGTGTCGATCAGTTCAACCATCATGCGATAGCCGTGCTTGGAACAGGTCAGCATGCCGCCCAGAAGCATTTGATCGACCCAGTCCGTGCCGCTGCGTTCGCGCCAGTCGGACAAGGTGCGCTCCCGATCATTGATGGCAAGGATGATGTAGGATCGCGAACCGCTCATCCTTTGGGCGGCGAGGGAGGGGACATATCCTAACCGGTCAATAGAGGCCTGCACCCGATCACGCATCTGAGGGCGAACATTGGGTTCATCGTTGATGACGCGGCTAACCGTTTGCAGAGAAACCCCTGCATCTTCCGCTACTTCGCGGATAGTTACCGAATTGCGGCGACGTGCCATGAGCCCAAAATCCCTATGGCATCTATTCCATACAAGCCCGACCTGTTTCAAGGTC
>JAXHVK010000096.1:0-10627 GCA_034211135.1 Pseudomonadota bacterium | reverse complement strand
AGTTTAACAGTCTTGCCATCCACCTTCGCGCCGGTGACCTTGTGGCCGAGCATCATTTCCATGCCCTGCTTCTTGAAGATCTTGCCCGCTTCCTTGCGCACTTCGGCGTCCATGCCGGGAAGCACCTGATCCATGAATTCGACCACGGTGACTTTCGCGCCAAGGCGACGCCACACACTGCCAAGTTCCAGACCGATCACACCGCCGCCGATCACGACGAGGTGTTCGGGCACCTCCTCCAGCTCAAGCGCGCCGGTAGAATCGACGATACGCTTGGCCGCGTTGTCCACGTCGACGCCCGGCAGCGGGGTGACGCTGGAGCCAGTGGCGATGACGATATCCTTCGCGGTCACCGTGTCTTCACCCACCTTGACCGTGTGAGCATCGACAAACGCGCCGTGGCCCTTGATCCAGGTGACTTTGTTCTTCTTGAACAGGAATTCGATTCCGCCTGTCAGCTCGCCAACGGCCTTCGTCTTTTCGGCCATCATCTTGTCCAGGTCGAGCGTGACTTCACCGCCCAGACCCCAGGTGGCCATGTGGCCGCTTTTGGCGTGGTCATACAGTTCAGAACCGTGGAGCAGCGCCTTTGACGGGATGCACCCGACGTTGAGGCACGTGCCGCCCAGTGTCTCGCGGCTCTCGACGCAAGCGGTCTTCAGCCCAAGCTGTGCCGCGCGGATAGCGGCAACATAGCCGCCGGGTCCGGCACCGATAACAAGGACGTCGTAATCGTATTCAGCCATTATTCTGCTCCATGATCCCGATAGCGAGGTGGGATCGGATAATTCTTATTCAACAGGTCCGCAGTGATTACAGATCAATCAGCATCCGTGTCGGGTCTTCGATTGCTTCCTTGATGATTTTCAGCGCGGTCACAGCCTCACGGCCATCGATCAGGCGGTGGTCATAGCTCAGCGCGATATACATCATCGGGCGGATTACGACTTCGCCATTCACGGCAACCGGACGGTCCTCAATACGGTGGAGGCCCAACACGGCTGACTGCGGCGGGTTGATGATCGGAGTGCTCATCAGCGATCCGAACACACCGCCATTCGAAATCGTGAAGGTGCCGCCCTGCATGTCCGCCATGGTGAGCGTGCCAGCCTTGGCCCGCGCGCCGAAGTCGGCAATGTCTTTCTCGATCCGGGCAAAGCCTTTGTCCTGGCAATCGCGGATCACCGGCACGACGAGGCCGTTGGGCGCCGATACGGCGACCGAGATATCGACATAGTCGTGATAAACGATCTCATCGCCCTGAATATAGGCGTTGACCGCGGGCACATCTTTCAAAGCAAGGCAGGCTGCCTTGGCAAAGAAGCCCATGAAGCCAAGGCGGATATCGTGCTTCTTGGCGAACAGATCCTTGTACTTTGTGCGCGCTTCTATGACGGCGCTCATATCGACATCGTTGAACGTCGTGAGCAGCGCGGCTTCTTCCTGCGCGCCTTTCAAACGTTTTGCGATGGTCTGGCGCATGCGAGTCATCTTGACGCGCTCTTCATTGCGTCCACCAGCCGGAGTAGCGGGTGCAGCAGCAGGCGCAGCGGCGGGAGCCGGTGCCGGGCTGTCGCCCTTGGCCTTGGCTGCGGCGATGACGTCTTCCTTGGTCAGGCGACCGTCTTTGCCGGTCCCTTTGATCGTGCTGGGATCAACCCCGTGTTCCAGAACCGCGCGGCGCACGGCTGGGGAAAGTGTCTTTGCAGCAGCGGCGATATCCGCGCTGACTTCCTTGCGCTTTTCCTCGCCTTCCTCGCGGGCATTCGCCTCACGAGCAGGCTCTTCGCCCTTGGTTGCGGCGCCCGTTGCGCCTTCTTCGATCAGTGCGATTACCGCGCCGACTTCAACCGTGTCGCCGACTTCGGCCTTGTGCTCCGACATGACACCGGCCACGGGCGAGGGCACGTCAACGGCGACCTTGTCGGTTTCCAGGCTGGCAATCGGTTCATCTGCGGCGACGGCATCGCCTGGCTGTTTCAGCCATTCGCCAATTGAACCTTCGGTAACGGATTCGCCCAGTGCGGGGACGGTGATTTCAGTGGCCATGATGCTGTATCCCTTTCGGCCTGAGAATTACGACTGAACCGGAAGGCCGAGGGCTTCCGCGACCAGTTTTTCCTGTTGTGCCTTGTGACGGCTGGCGAGCCCGGTTGCGGGCGAAGCGGCAGCGTCGCGGCCTGCATATTGCGGGCGCATGCCTTCGTGTCCGCCATTCGTCAGCGAATCTTCGATCTGGTTCTGAACGAAGAACCACGAACCGTTGTTCTTCGGCTCTTCCTGACACCAGACAACGTCTTCGAGATTCTTCATCCGGCTCATCCGCAGGGCAAGCGGGTCGCCCGGGAACGGATAAAGCTGTTCGATGCGAAGGATCTGGACATGGTCGAGGCCCTTGGCATCGCGTTCTTCGATCAGATCATAGGCGACCTTGCCCGAACACAGGACCAGACGCGTTGTCTTGCGATCTGCGTCAGTGTCCGGCTCAATCGCGGTGTCCGACTTGATCCGCTTGAACTGCCAGTCGCCTAGGAATTCGTCACGAGAGCTTTTCGCCATCGGGTGACGCAGCAGTGATTTGGGCGTCATGATGACAAGCGGCTTGCGGAACGGACGCAGCATCTGACGGCGCAGAACGTGGAAATAGTTCGCAGGTGTCGTGATGTTGCAGACCTGGATATTGTCATTCGCGCACAGCTGCAGGAACCGTTCGAGGCGGGCGGAGGAGTGCTCCGGACCCTGGCCTTCATATCCGTGCGGCAGCAGCATGACGAGGCCGTTGGCGCGCAGCCATTTGGCTTCACCGCTGGCGATGAACTGGTCGATCATGATCTGGGCGCCATTGGCAAAATCGCCGAACTGGCCTTCCCACATCACAAGGCTTTTCGGATCAGCCATGGCAAAGCCGTATTCAAAGCCAAGCACGCCATATTCCGACAGGGTGGAATCGTACACTTCGAACTTGCCGTGCGGCAGGGTCGAAAGCGGGATATACTTGTCTTCCGAAGTCTGATCGACCCAGACTGCGTGACGCTGTGAAAAGGTGCCACGGCCTGAATCCTGACCGGACAGGCGCACGCCATACCCTTCCATCACGAGGCTTCCGAAAGCGAGCGCTTCGGCGGTTGCCCAGTCAAAGCCTTCGCCGCTGGCGAACATTTCCGACTTAGCCTTAAGCACGCGGCCCAAGGTCTTGTGAATATTCACATTATCCGGAACTTCCGTCAGTACACGGCCAAGCGAATCGAACATTTTAGGTTCGATCGCGGTTTCGATATTGCGACGTGCCGTTTCGGGATCAGCCGGCTTGTTCAGGCCCGCCCAGCGGCCACCGAACCAGTCGGCTTCGTTGGCCTTATAGCTTTTTGCCGCCTGAAATTCTTCTTCGAGATGGTTCTCGAATTCCTTGGCAACGCCCGCACGATAGCCTTCCTCGATCACGCCTTCTTCGATCAGGCGGTTTTCGTAATGGACCGAAACCTTGGGATGCTTGCGGATTTTGTCATACATTAAAGGCTGGGTGAACTTGGGTTCATCGCCTTCATTGTGGCCAAAGCGACGATAGCACCACATGTCGATCACGATGTCGCGGTGGAAGGTCTGTCGGTATTCAACGGCCAGCTTGCACGCGAAAGTCACCGCTTCGGGGTCATCGCCATTCACATGCAGGATCGGCGCCTGAACACCCTTGGCAACATCGCTGGGGTAGGGCGACGAGCGCGCGAATTTGGGCGAGGTCGTAAAACCGATCTGGTTGTTGATGATGAAGTGCAGACAGCCGCCCGTATCATAGCCCGGCACGCCTGAGAGAGACAGGCTTTCCCACACAACGCCCTGGCCTGCGAACGCGGCATCGCCGTGGATCAGAACGGGCAGAACCTGCTTTTTCTGGGTCAGGTCATCGCGGATGGCCTGCTGAGCGCGGCTTTTGCCCAGAACGACCGGGTTCACCGCCTCAAGGTGTGAGGGGTTCGGCACGAGGCTCATATGGACTTCGATATCGTCAAATGCGCGGTCTGTGCTGGTGCCAAGGTGGTATTTCACATCGCCCGAGCCGCCGACATCTTCCGGATTGGCGCTGCCGCCGGAGAATTCGTGGAAGATCACCTTGTACGGCTTTTCCATCACATTCGCGAGAACGTTCAGGCGACCGCGGTGGGCCATGCCATAAATGATTTCGCGCACGCCTGCGCTGCCGCCATGCTTGATGACCGCTTCCAGCGCCGGGATCATGGATTCGCCGCCATCAAGGCCGAAACGCTTGGTGCCGACATATTTCTTGCCGAGGAATTCCTCGTACTGTTCACCGCGCACGACGGCAGAAAGGATCGCTTTCTTGCCTTCGGGGGTGAACTGGATCGTTTCGCCGGGGCTTTCGAACTTGTCCTGAAGGAAGCGACGTTCCTCGGTTTCGGCGATGTGCATGTATTCAAGGCCGACATTGCCGCAATACACCTCTTTCAGGCGCTGATGCAGCTTGCCGATCGTGGTCCATTCAAGGCCCAGCACGTCGCTGACATAGACTTCCTCGTTCTCCATGCCGGCAAGGCCGTGGAAGTCGAGGGTGAGGTCCTGAATTTCGCCGCGCTTGCCTGAAAGGCCCAGCGGATCGAGATCTGCCGCCATGTGACCGCGCACACGATACAGGCGCACCAGCGTCATCGCCTTGTTGGAGATATCCGCTGCGTGCTGCAGCGCATCCTGATCCAGCGGTTTGCCCGCCTTCTTTGCGGCTTTTTCGACGATGACGCGCATCTGCGTCGGGTCCATCGCCGCAGCGAGATCCTCGCCAGCGCCCGATACCTGATCAAGCCATTTGGGATTACCCCAGGACGGTCCGGGCTGCGGGCCTTCCTGATCTGTCATCTCGGGGACGAAGCTTTGGGTCTCTTTGTTCATGCGCGGTCTCTTGGGGAGGAGAGGGCGCTCCGGCAAACGTGACAGAGCGCCCGTTGGATCAGGCCATTTCTTTCAGCATTGCATCCAGCGTGATGCCAAGCTCGCTGGGCGAGGGGCTGACGCGGATACCGGCGTCTTCCATCGCTGCGATCTTGTCTTCCGCGCCGCCTTTGCCGCCCGAAACGATCGCACCAGCGTGGCCCATACGACGGCCCGGAGGCGCTGTGCGGCCAGCGATGAAGCCGACGGTCGGCTTGCTGCGGCCCTTGGCGGCTTCGGCTTTGAGGAATGCTGCGGCTTCTTCTTCGGCGCTGCCGCCGATTTCGCCGATCATGATGATGCTTTCGGTTTCCGGATCATCGAGGAACAGGTCCAGCACGTCGATGAAGTTGGTGCCGTTCACCGGATCACCGCCAATGCCGACAGCCGTGGTCTGGCCAAGGCCGACCTGCGTTGTCTGGTGCACGGCTTCGTAGGTGAGCGTACCCGAACGGCTGACGACGCCGACGCTGCCCTTCTTGAAAATGCTGCCCGGCATAATGCCGATCTTGCATTCATCCGGCGTAAGCACGCCGGGGCAGTTCGGGCCGATCAGACGCGATTTGGAGCCGGTGAGGGCCGCCTTGGCGCGTACCATGTCGAGCACGGGGATGCCTTCGGTGATGCAGATGATCAGCTCGATCTCGGCATCGATAGCCTCGCAAATCGCGTCTGCTGCGAAGGGCGGGGGAACGTAGATGCACGAAGCAGTCGCGCCGGTTGCGGCTTTCGCTTCGGCAACGGTGTTGAACTGCGGGATGCCGATATGCTCGGTTCCGCCTTTGCCCGGCGTAACACCCGCAACCATCTGCGAGCCGTAGGCGACGGCCTGCTCGGTGTGGAAGGTGCCGGTGTTGCCAGTCATCCCTTGAGTGATGACCTTGGTGTCTTTGTTAATGAGGATGGACATCAAATTTCCTTTTCGGATTTCTGCGACGCGATCTTGCGGATGAGCACTGAATTCAGAATGAGTAAGAGCAGGCCGGAGCCGAGGGCGATAAGACCGCCAAAGATGGGGATTATGATACCATAGCCCTCACTTCCAACGATCCAACGCGGCGTGAGCTTTGTCCATTCGAGAACAGTCATCACGCTGAGCAATACCCCACCGAAGACCAGAAGAGCCTTGGGAGCGAGTTCGACCACCGTGGAGCCCCCACGACTGAGCGCTAGGGAGCCAAAGAGCCAAGCAGCGATTAGCGCCGCTGGGACAATCACGGTGGCGAAATTGAAAGTCACGCCAGCGAGCTATCCAGACCCTTACACGCCTCAAGCAGTTCTTCGACTGCGTCGGTTGAGACTTTGAGGTTGGCCTTCTCTTCGTCGGTCAGTTCGATTTCGACGACGTCTTCGGTGCCGCCTGCGCCGATTACTGTGGGCACGCCGACATACAGACCGTCGAGGCCGTATTTGCCTTCAACGAAGCTGGCCGAGGGCAGGATGCGCTTCTGGTCGCCCAGATAGGCTTCGGCCATTGCGATGGCGCTGGTGGCGGGGGCGTAATAGGCCGAACCGTTGCCGAGCAGCTTCACGATCTCGCCGCCGCCTGCGCGGGTGCGCTTGACGATTTCGTCGAGGCGATCTTCCGAGACGCCTTTGATCTTGGCCATGTCCTTGACCGGAATGCCATTGATCGTGGAGTAGCTGAGAACCGGAACCATCGTATCGCCGTGGCCGCCCAGAACGAATGCGTTCACATCTTTGACGCTGCAATCGAACTCCCAGGCGAGGAAGGTCGCAAAGCGCGCTGAGTCGAGAACGCCAGCCATGCCGACGACCTTGTTGTGCGGGAGGCCGGAGAATTCACGCAGCGCCCAGACCATCGCGTCGAGCGGGTTGGTGATGCAGATGACGAATGCGTCGGGGCAGTTGTTCTTGATGCCTTCGCCGACGGCTTTCATCACTTTCAGGTTGATGCCCAGCAGATCGTCGCGGCTCATACCCGGCTTACGCGGGACGCCAGCGGTGACGATGACTACGTCTGCGCCAGCAATGTCGGCATAATCGTTCGATCCGGTGATCTTGGCGTCAAAGCCTTCGATCGGGCCACACTGCGACAGGTCGAGAGCCTTGCCCTGCGGCATGCCTTCGGCGATGTCGAACAGGACGATGTCGCCCATTTCCTTTTTCGCGGCGAGGTGGGCAAGCGTGCCCCCAATCATGCCTGAACCGATGAGCGCGATCTTCTTGCGGGCCATAACGTCCTTCCCAATTCGTCGGGACGCAAAACTGTTCAATCGAAGCGCCGCGCGGGTGCAGCATGAGTGTCCCACCCGTCCCGCGGTGGTCACGCATTGGCTTCGATTGGCGGACCTAGGCCTGTAGAAGGTGCATTGCAACCTTCAATCGAGTGGAGTGGACTGTTTTATTTGCTAATAGTTTGCAGTATCAATAATGCGCGTAACAACCCGTATTCGCCGATTAAGGGCGAGCGCGTGCAGGCCATCCAAAGCCTCACACTTCGTAACGTATTTTGTAAGATTAGTTTCCCGCCCTGGCGCGAAAAAGCTCAGGCCTGCGCCTGCCGAAGGCGGGTGCTCTTGTCGTGTTCACGCTCCTGCGCGAGCAGCATTGCCGCAAGGTAGTCCGGCACGGCGCGGCTGAAGTAATATCCTTGGCCCAGCGAACAACCGGCCGCTTTGACCGCCTGCACCTGTTCGAGAGTTTCAAGACCCTCTGCCACGATGTCCATTTCCAGTGTCGAGCCCATTTCGGCAACAGCACGGATGATCGCGTCGCTCTTTCGCCCGACATTCTTGCCGGAAACGAAGCTGCGGTCGACCTTGATCTTGTTGAAGGGAAATTGGTTGATGTAGCCGAGCGAGGAATAGCCGGTGCCGAAATCGTCGAGAGCAAAGCGCACGCCGATGCTCGACAGTTCCTGAATGAAGTTGGCCGTGGCGTGGTTGTCTTCGATGAACAGGCTTTCGGTGACTTCCAGTTCCAGCCGCCGCGGATCAAGTCCGGCCTCACGCAAGGCATTCCGGATGCCGAGGGCGGCACCGGGTGCACGTATCTGAAGCGGTGACAGGTTGACCGCAACGGTCACATCGTCTGGCCACTGTGCCGCCGTTCGCGCGGCCTGTGCGGTGATCCAGTTGCCAAGCGTGACGATCACACCTGTTTCTTCGGCTACGGGAATAAATTCATCGGGGCGCAATTCCCCCTTGTCCGGATGGAACCACCGCACCAGGGCTTCGAAAGTGCGGATCTTGCCGGTTTCCAGATCAACAATCGGCTGGAAGAAGATCGAAAGCTCATCGCGTTTCAGCGCGGTTCGCAGTTCTCCTTCGATTTCCCTGCGGCGAACAAGATCGCGGGTCATGGACTGATCGAAGAAGCAGGTCTGCGCCCGTCCGCCCACTTTCGCGTGGTACAGCGCGAGATCGGCACGCTGCATCAGAGTATCGGCATCGCCGCCATCTTCAGGAAGCATCGCGACCCCCAGCGATGCGCGCACCTCCAGTCGATCTCCATCGACACGGATCGGGCGCATGACTTCGGCGTGGATTTCGCTGGCGATGCGGTGTGCGTCTTTTGTGTCATGCAGGGGCGCGAAGATGATGAATTCGTCTCCACCAAAGCGCGAGACGGTCGAATTCTTGGGGCACACGCCCTTTAGCCGGCGCGCGACTTCTATAAGGACCCGGTCGCCGACGGGATGGCCCAGCAGATCGTTCACTTCCTTGAACCGGTCAAGATCGATCCAGATCAGCGCATAGCGGCTGTCTTCCTCAATCATCATCATGGTCTCGACCATCGCGTGATTGAGACCTGCACGGTTGGAAAGTCCCGTAACGACGTCGGTTCTGGCAAGGTTCTGCATTTTGTCTGCCAGTTGCGCGCTGGTTTCGGCAGCAGCGATGGAATCGCGCAGGACCTTTGAAATATTCAGCGTGATCGAAGCCATCGCCGGAATCAGCAGCACGATCGTAATCAGGAGGGTGATCGCCACCACGGACCCGACAATGGTCAAAGCCAGACATATCGGCAGGCAGACAAGCGCGAGCTGGCCGATTGCAATAGTCGGGCGGCCTGCATTGCGAGAAGACACGCCAACCCCGTAACACAGCGCATTGGCGACCATCATATACCGCGCCGCTTCTCCTGCATCATACAGGATTGTCATCGCCGCGATGACGCCAATGGCCAGAGAATAGCTGAACGCACCGATTTCGTAGAAAACCTCAAGCCGGCTGGTGCTTGAAATCTGTGCTTCGGGTGAAACCTTGAATGCGGCAAAGACGCGGACCACTGCGATCACAGTCAGGACAACGAAACCGATCCATATTTCGGGAAGGTCCGAAATGTAGGCTGCAACGCCTGTTGCCGCGATGCCGGTAATTGCCCCGATCGCGAGGCTTGCCGGTTGGGTATAAAGCGTACGGACGAGCACGCGCCGCGCGCGCGCAGAAATTTTGTCACTCTGCGGCCGCTTAAGCAGCTTGGTGCTCAATCTGGAAAGTAGCCCGTTCGCTTCCATAAAGACTGGCCATAAAGCCAAGACGTCAAGCGCAGGTTAACGCAAAAATTACCGTATTTTCACCTAGGACCTGCCGATTTCAGCTAAGGACGATGAAACCTTATAAAAATCGGCTTTCAAGCGCCAACGGGCGGCGACGAGAATGGGGCGGAGTTTTCCGCCTGTGCAGCCATTCTGCGGTCCAGAGTCCGCGTGATGTCCATCCACCAGTCATAAGCCTGCCGATCGCCAGCGAAGAATGCCTGCTCCGCCTGAGAGCGTGCGGCTCGCGCGGCTCCCAGACCGTGCTCGGCAAAATGACGCAGTGCTGCCCGCAAGATCTTGTCATTCGACATCAGGGTCTGGCTCACCGTACCGTTGTCATTCGCGGCACGCTCCATTGCCCGGCGCACCATTGCGCGCGCAATCGGCATGCAGGCAGGTGAGCGTCCGGGAACAGATGCAGGGGCGAAATGGATTGGCATGGATGCGTTTTCCGGTCGTTATGCGCGGTGCCGCGTTCTTGCAGGGGGCGAATGGATCGCAAGGGCGCTGTGCGCAGGGTGCTTTCTGATTGGTACAACCGGATAGACAAACACCTCTAAGGCTTGGTGTGATTTCACGGTTGAGAGCGCGTTAACCCTGATCTGACGAAGCTGGCTATTCCTGTTCCGGGGAGGCTTCCTGTGCGCCCGCAGCGCCCGCGGGCGGCGTTTCCGTCATATCAAGGTCCAGCTTGGAAGGGTCAGTCTTCCACTTGCCGGCATTGGCGTATTCGTCGCGCGCCTGACCGGCTTTTTTCAGCGCAGGGTCAGCGAGATTTTCAATCACCGGAGGCTGATATGGTGCACCAGCAGGAGCGGCACTGGCAGCCGTTGCTGAAGGTGTTGATTGCTGTGATTGCGCGGTCGGCGTGACCGTGGTGAAAGGCGACGTTGCAACAGTGGTTGCAGGCTCTGTCCGGCCGCTGACCCAGGGCTCTTCGCCCTTGTAACGGTTTGTGAAGGCGGTCTTTTCGCCAGCTTTGCCGCGATTGCGGTAAAAGCGGTGCGCGCCGATCGTACCGACGTGATCCAGTGTCTTGGCCCAGTACGGATTGACCCACAAGGTGTGGTAATGCGTTGCATGGCCGATGGGTGCGTAGACATCGCCCGACAAGGCCGAAGCTGCAATCTGCTGGGCGCGCTGCCATGAACGCCCGCTCGCCCGCCTTGCAAGGCTTCCATC
>JAXHVK010000095.1:0-10885 GCA_034211135.1 Pseudomonadota bacterium | reverse complement strand
GGAACAGCACCTGTTTGTTTTTCGGATCAATGTCCGCAAGCGCCCGCGCAACGGCCAGCATCTGCGCATTATAGCCAGCATCCCCCAGCGTCGCTGCGTATTCTGCGAGGATCACGGGATTGTTCGGGTCTGCCTCTGCAGCTGCCTCAAACCAGATCAGGGCGTCAGACAGACCATGCGCATCACGCACCATCTGGGCACGCAGCAAAAGCGCTGGCGCGTATTCCGGTCCAAGCTCAAGCGCGTATTCGGCTGCATCCAGCGCCTGCTGATGTTCGCCGCCGCGAAAGCGCAAACGTGCAATATCTACCCACAGGCCCGGATTTTCAGGATCAAGCTCTCGCGCCTGATCCAGCAGGCGGCCGGCATCGGGCAAATCGCCATCCTCAGCCGCCTCCCGCGCTTCTTTCACCAGCGCGAGGAATTCGTCGCTGCCTGATAGAGCCGAACCGGTAGCGCCGCTCTCGCTTTCGCCTCCGAACAGGGAGCATCCCGAAAGCGCCGCAGCGCAGGCGGTGACAAGAAGAACCCGCTTAAGCATGGAGATCATACTGTTTGAGGAGATCATAAAGCGTTGGCCGACTGATCCCCAGCAGCTTTGCCGTGCTGGAGATGTTACCCTCGCTGCGGGCGAGTGCGTGGCGGATAACGCGCCTGTCCGACTGCTCCCGCGCGGCCTTGAGGTTCAGAACATCGCTGTCCTCTTCGTCCCCGTCATCAAAGTCGAGGTCTTCGGCGTGCACCAGTTTGCCATCAGCCATGATGACGGCGCGCTTCACACGGTTTTCCAACTCGCGAACGTTGCCCGGCCATTCATGCGCATCAATCGCCGTTAGCGCGTCAGGCGCAAAGCCCGTGACGGTCGGGTTCATTTCCTTGGCAAAGCGTTTAAGGAATGCCTTGGCCAGCAAGACGGAGTCCCCGTGCCGTTCAGCCAATCCTGGGATGCGCACCACAATTTCTGCAAGGCGATAGAACAAGTCTTCGCGGAATGTGCCTTCGGAAATCATGCTCTCAAGGTTCTGGTGCGTGGCGCAGACAATGCGCGTGTTGACCGCGATCTGCTTTCGCCCGCCAATCCGCTCAATCGTGCGTTCCTGCAAAAACCGCAGCAGCTTCACCTGCAAAGGCAGAGGAATATCGCCAACCTCATCGAGGAACAGCGTACCGCCATTGGCGCTTTCGATCTTGCCTTCCGTTGTTTTTACAGCGCCGGTGAAGGCACCCTTTTCATGGCCGAACAGTTCGCTTTCAAGGAGGTTTTCAGGGATCGCCGCACAATTGATCGCCACAAACGGGCCGTCAGCACGGTCGCTTGCATCATGAAGTCCCTGCGCGAGCAGTTCCTTACCCGTTCCGCTTGCGCCCAACAGCATTACCGAAACGCTGGTGCTGGCGACACGCTCGATAGTGCGCGCGACTTTTACCATTTCGGGTGCGCCGGTTATCAGCCGTCCCAGAACCGTTTTGTCTTCGCTGGCATTAGCAACCAGACGGCGGTTTTCATCTTCGATCTGATGCAGGTTGAAGGCCCGCCGGACAATCAGGCCGAGCGCTTCGATATCAAGCGGCTTCTGATAAAAATCGTATGCCCCGCGCTCAATCGCCTGCAAGGCACTCTCGCGCGCACCGTGCCCGCTGGCGACGATGACTTTGGTATCGGGCTTAAGCTCCATGATCGCATCGAGGACCGCAAAGCCTTCTGTCGTGCCGTCGGGGTCCGGTGGCAGCCCCAGATCCAGCGTCACGACGGCAGGCGCTTCGCTCCGCAGAGCGGCGATAGCGCTTTCACGATCACCTGCGATGACTACCTCGAAATCGTCATATGCCCATTTCAGCTGCGCCTGCAGCCCTTCGTCATCCTCGACGATCAGAAGGGTGGGTTTCTTGTCCGCCATCAGGCTACCTCTTTGGATGAAACAGCGGCATCTGCTTCGATGCCTTGGGTTTTGTTCTTCAGAATGCGAGCGGCTTCGGGGGCCGGCAGGATGACTGTGAAGCGGGTGCCCACGCCTTCACGCGATTCCACCTGAAGCCTGCCACCCATCGCCTTGATCATCTCGCGCGCTTCGAATGCACCGATGCCAAAGCCGCCTTGCTTGGAAGACACGAAAGGCTTGAACAGTCCGGTCCTCACGAATTCCGGTGACATGCCGTGCCCGCTGTCAATAACGTCCAGACGCGCCCACATGGCATCATTGCTGACACTGATATTGATCGGTGCGCCTTTGTCGCTTGCATCTATGGCGTTTTGAATGATGTGGATCAGCGCCTGCTCGACACTTTCGCCATCGGCCAGGACGATTGCGGGTTCCTGCGCCATTACGGTAACAGGATGCAGCGGAGCAAAGCGTTGCCCAAGCCCCCTCGCAATCAGGCTGAGATCAATCTCCCCAACCTGCTGGACCTGTCCCGAACCATAGCGGCCAAGGCGCGCCAGAAGAGCGTTGAGCTTTTCAGACGATTTCTGAAGCGTAACAAGCATATCAGCGCGGAAAGCAGGATTGTCGGCATGCTTTTGCGCATTCGTGGCGAGTAACGATAACTGGCTAGCCAGATTCTTGATATCGTGCATGACAAACGCCATTCGGCGGTTGAATTCATCAAAGCGGCTTGCATCCATCAGCGCCTGTTGACCAGCCTGTTCTGCAAGATAGCTGGCAAGCTGCTGACCCACCACGCGCAGGAGGTCAAAATCCTCCCAGTCCAGGCGGCGCATGATCCGTGGCCGCGCTAGAACGATGCACCCGACAAGCCGGTCAAAATGGATCAGAGGCACCAGCGCCCATACGTCTTCGGCTTCCACCAGCCATTCGGGCACCTGCGCCAGTTCCCCATGATGATCGATACCGCTGCGCACTTCGTCGAGATCAAGGATGTGGTTGTGCTTCTCAAGCAATCCGGAAAGCGAATGCTCGCCCGCGACCGCCGGCACTTCGATCATTGGCCAGTTCCAGCGCGCAATCAGTTCAAGTTGCGCCTCTTCATTCGGGATCAGCAGCAAACCTGCGGGACTGTCTGTAATATCACCAACAGCTTTGATCGCGCGCTCGTGAAAGCTCGCACTGGTGCTCGATCCGCGCCCGATTGTCTGAGTGAAGCGCAGCCATTCCTCGCGATAGTCGTATCGGTGCTGGAACAGATGCTTTGTCGCAGTGACGCGCAGCCACCCTCTAATCCGGTGCGAGGGCAACCAGACGATCGCCAGAATAACGGCAAGCACCAGAAACACGATCTGACTGGCACGGGCAATGTCGCCGCCAATCAGAGCGAGACTGCGGGTGACCAGCACCATGAGCAACAAATAGCTACCGATCACCATCAGCGAGAGCGTCTGAAAGGTAACAGCGCGGCTGGGCCGGAACTGAAGGCTAGCACCCCTCGAATTGGCCCCCACCGCGATCAATCCGATCATCAACCCCGAGAAAGCGCCGCGCAAAGCGATCAGAGCTTGCGGCACTTCCCCGCCGAGATAAGCGATGGTGTAGAAATTCAGATCGTAAGCAAACAGGCCAGCCAGCGCGATTGTGCTCCAGCGCAGGATTTCACGCGAAGAACTGGCTGCACCGGCATACAGATTGTGCAGCAAGACCAATGCGCCAACGGCAACAAGCAGGCTGAGTATAACGGAAGCCTCAAACGTCAGCACCGCCAATTCAGGCATAAAGCCGACGCGCGCATCGACGATCAGCAATAACGGCTGGAACAGCTCCACCAACGCCAATGTGATAATAACAGGCCGTGTGGGCCGAAGGCTCTCATCGCGTCCATCTGCGGAAAACAGCCGGAAGATCAGGAAAATATAGGACAGGTTCCGCAGGCTGGCAGCCAGCATGGAAGCCGGATCCAGCGGACCTTGCATTGCCGCCAGAGTGCACCAGATTGCTGTCAATGCGCAGGCTATCAGGCTTGCGCCGCGGTCCGGGCGGTTTGCTTCACCAGATCGCGCGATCCACAGCCCCGCGCCAACGCAAAGGACCGCGCCCGCGAAATAGCAGACGAAACCGACAAGCGGCGCCACTCCCGGTCCAAAGAGCGAGGGCACTTCCATTACCGCGCGCCTTCCGGCCACAGGATCACGCGCACCGTTTGGAGAAGGATCACCAGATCCAGAAACGGCGTGTAGTTCTTCGCGTAATAGAGATCGTATTCGAGCTTCTTGCGGCTATCCTCGGTCGAAGCCCCGTAAGGATAATTGATCTGCGCCCATCCGGTAATGCCGGGTTTCACCATGTGACGTTCGCCGTAGAACGGGATTTCTTCCTGAAGATCATCCACGAACTTAGGAACCTCGGGACGCGGGCCGACAAAGCTCATCTGCCCCATCAGGACGCTCCATGTCTGCGGAAGCTCGTCAATCCGGACTTTGCGGATGAAGCGGCCGACACGGGTGATACGCGGGTCGTTTTCCTCAGCCCATTTCGCGCCATCTTTCTCTGCATCGGTGCGCATACTGCGCAGTTTGACGAGATAGAACGTCTCCCCGAACAGCCCGACACGCTCTTGCCGGAAGAACGCCGGCCCCTTGCTATCCAGCTTCACGATCAGCGCGAAAACAAGGATGATCGGGAATGTAAGCATAAGCAGAACAAGGCTTGCGACGATGTCGAAAAGGCGCTTCACCGCGCTTGAAAGCATCCTGCCGCTTGAAAAACCATCCGAGAAAATCAACCAGCTGGGATTGACTGTATCGAGATCAACACGACCGGTTTCACGCTCCAGAAAACTGGAGAAATCATTGACGTGAACGCCCTTCGTTTTGATCCGCAGCAGGTCTTTCAATGGCAGCGCATTGCGCCGTTCCTGCAGGGCAAGCACCACCTCACTCACGCCGAGATTTTCGACAAATCGGCCCAAATCATGGATTGCTTCACGCGGAATAGCTTCTTCGACAACGCGCTCAGGCTCACTCATCGCGATGTAGGAAACGATGGCGAAGCCGCTTTCTGGGCGCTCTCCCAGTTCGCGCAGGCGTTGGGCCCGATCCCCTGCACCAAGCACCATGACGCGGCGGCGAAACGCGTATGAACCGATAAAGCTATTCAGCAACAGACGGTCTGCGACCAGAACAAGGATGGCGAAACCCATCGAATACAGCAGGGTCGAGCGCCAGAATGTGCTTTCGGGCAAGATGAAATCTATAACGGCAAGTGCGATGATGCCAAGGCTGATGGCGACGAGCAGTCGCGCGCCTGCAAACCGCAAAGAACGAAGCGCAAGTGGGCCATAAACCCCCACCGATATCATCGCGAGCCAGACAACCAAAGCAGAGCCCAACAGGGGAACCCAGCGGCCTGAAATCGGCCCCGGATCCATCGCAATCTGTGCCGCCCGGACCTGCCAGGCAAGCTCGCTCGCCACCACCAGCAGGGCAAAATCAAGCAAGCCAAGCAACAGCACGGCGTGAGGAATGTAGTGCTTGAAAAGGCGGATCATGGGTGTTTCGAATGCTCGCGTAATTTATCTGCGAGCATCCGTTTAGACCCGACTGTTTAAGTGTCGGTAAATTTTACAGACAAGCCGCAGCTCCTCACTTGCTGCGGCTTGCGATAGTTAAGACAGGTTTTACTCTGAGCCTCCCGAAGCCGCATCACTGATAGCCTCGCCAGCTTCCTGCGCTGCATCGCCAACCTGCCCTGCGGCATCACCGACCTGTTCTGCCGCATCCGCAACGGCGTTGTCCTTGGCGATCTCGGCCGCATTCGTCTGGGTAAACAGATAAGCGCCGGTTGCTATCGCGATGACAAGGACGACCAGAAAGACCCATTTTGCGGCCCCGCCACCACTTTCGCTATTCCCTTCCCGGATCACTGTTGTGGTGTGAGTGTTCCCTTGCGGGTCAGTCTGCGTGGTGCGTTTTTCGGTTGCCATTTTGCAATCTCCTTTGCCGATGACAACCGCTTGGATTCCCGAGCGTTCCCCAAAACTGCTTGAAATCAGAACTCTGCTGACCGCGCAAGGCGCCCTGTTGCTGGCGTCAGGCAATCATTTCGGCCGCAGCGCGGACATGGCGTGCCAAGCGGCATAGCGTCGGCAGGGTCAAGCGACACTCCCCTCGCCTGAGCCAGCTCGCCAGCATATCTCGCCTCCAGTCCCAGCACGATCGCCTTGCGCGCCGAACAAGCGACACCGTCCACTTCGACAGTCCGGGCAATTGTGAACCAGTGGCGCGGCGCGGCCTCTCCCTCACCGAAGGTCACTGCCTGTGTCAGCATCGTCCCGCGGCTTTCGAAAGCGGCGTAAGGAACCCAGGCGGGCCATCGCGCGCCCTCTATCGGGTGGATCGCTCCGCTGGCTCCGGCACTAAAGGCAACCATTCGACCGGTTCGACCGAACCGCGCACTGAAAAAGGGAAGCCCGCGCTCCCCCACCCTTTGCAAAGTGGTCAGCCGTTGCGCGACCTGATCGAAACTGGATGCGAAGCGTCTCTGGAGCACTGCTAGATCATAGCCGGTCTGCTCGCACGCTCTGAGGAACCGCCGATAAGGCATCTGGATAGCGCCCGCGCAATAATCCGTCACATGTTCGCGAAACAGTTCGCGCGCTTCATTGCTCGACAGGCCGCCCCCTTCGACCTGCTGGGTGATCGCCTCTTTCAGTTCCAAACTTGCCACCTGCCGCGCTATCTGAAACCGCCGCGCCGCGCCCGGAAGCATCTCGGAAATCTGCAACTGCCGGTTATGCAGATCGAGCCGATGGACGATGCCGGGCATAACCTCCGCCGGCAGGATGCGAATTTGCAGTTGGTGCTTTTCACGAAGCCTCTCAGTCAAGGCTGCGCTGATGTCGGACCGCGACAGACGCAGTTCGTCGGCGAGGCTTTCACAGGCATGATCAAGGTCGGAGAAGTGGTTTTGCCACCGTTCGACAGCGCGACGGCATTCACCGATGGGATCCTCGTCTGCCAGCATTTGAACGCCGGAATTGTCATAGAGCCGGGCAAAGGCAGCGGCGGCCTGCGGTGCGGCGGCGAGAAATTCCTGCACTTCCTCACGGTCAATCCCGAGGTCAGCGAAGCGTTTGTCAGCCATCCGGCGCGCCAGACCATCAACCCCGCCAATCGCTTCGTCTTCGCGCAGCGAACTGGGGTCGAAATCAAATCTTTCTATCACCTGCACCAGTACTCTTGCCGATAGCGGGCGCTGGTTTCTTTCAATCAGATTGAGGTAGCTCGGTGAAATCCCGAGGGATGAGGCCATTGCGGCCTGAGTAAGGCCTTCACGCTTGCGCAAACGGCGCAGCGAGGGGCCAGCTAGGAGAGTGTTGTCAGCCATGCAATTCTTGTAAATAAATTTACTGATTTACACAAGTGAGAGCCGGATTTGCGCTATACAGACAGAAAAGTATGCGAATTTTCCTGTCACGCTGCGCTGCAATATTGCATGTACTGCACATCACCTCCCCGCAAGGAAGACAGGAGACCTCTTCATGACCTACCAGAATACAATCAACCAGATGCGCACGCTTGTCGAGGCAAACGGCTCCCCCTGGAATGCCATCGACCCCGAAAGCGCTGCACGCATGGTGCTGCAGAACCGTTTCCCGACGGGTCTCGATATTGCCAAGTACACCGCGAAGATCATGCGCGCCGATATGGAAGCATATGACGCAGACCCCGCCGCCTACACGCAGTCGCTCGGTTGCTGGCACGGGTTCATTGCGCAGCAGAAGATGATCTCTATCAAGAAGCACTTCGGTTCGACCAAGCAGCGTTACCTCTACCTGTCGGGTTGGATGGTTGCGGCTCTGCGCAGCGAGTTCGGCCCGCTCCCCGATCAGTCCATGCACGAAAAGACTTCGGTACCCGCTCTGATCGAAGAGCTTTACACCTTCCTCAAGCAGGCTGATGCCCGCGAACTGGGCGGCATGTTCCGCGACCTCGATTCCGCACGCGAAGCCGGTGACGAGGTGAAGGTCCAGCAACTTCAGAACCAGATCGACAACTACGAAACGCACGTTGTTCCGATCATTGCCGATATTGACGCTGGCTTCGGTAACGCTGAAGCGACCTACCTGCTCGCCAAGAAAATGATCGAAGCTGGCGCCTGCGCACTGCAGATCGAAAACCAGGTTTCGGACGAAAAGCAGTGCGGCCACCAGGACGGCAAGGTCACCGTTCCGCACGAAGACTTCCTGCAGAAAATTCGCGCATGTCGTCACGCCTTCCTCGAAATGGGTGTTGAAGATGGCATCATCGTTGCCCGCACCGACTCCCTTGGCGCTGGTCTGACCAAGCAGATTGCCTTCTCGAAGGAGCCGGGCGATCTGGGCGATCAGTACAACAGCTTTATCGACGCAGAAGAAGTCGATCCGGCCAACATCACGAATGGCCAGGTCTTCATCAGCCGCGACGGCAAGCTTCTTTCGCCCAAGCGTCTGCCTTCGAACCTTTACCAGTTCCGCCCGGGCACTGGCGTGGACCGCGTTGTTCTCGACTGCATCACTTCGCTCCAGAACGGTGCGGACCTGCTGTGGATCGAAACCGAGAAGCCGCATGTCGAGCAGATCGCAAGCATGGTCGACAAGGTTCGCGAAGTCGTGCCGAATGCAAAGCTCGTCTACAACAACTCGCCTAGCTTCAACTGGACGCTGAACTTCCGTCAGCAGGTGTTTGATGCATGGGAAGAAGCTGGCAAGGACGTAAGCGCTTACGACCGCGCCAAGCTGATGAGCGTGGACTATGACGGCACCGATCTCGCGGCGGAAGCTGACGAAAAGATCCGCACCTTCCAGTCGGATGCTTCCAAGCGCGCTGGCATCTTCCACCACCTGATCACGCTGCCGACCTATCACACGGCCGCACTGAGCACGGACAATCTCGCCAAGGAATACTTCGGTGAGCAGGCAATGCTCGGCTACGTGAAGAACGTTCAGCGCGAGGAAATCCGTCAGGGCATCGCCTGTGTGAAGCACCAGAACATGGCCGGTTCGGACATTGGCGATGATCACAAGGAATACTTCGCCGGTGAAGCTGCCCTGAAGGCAGGTGGTAAAGACAACACCATGAACCAGTTCGCTGCAGCGTAAGCCGCAGGATTAACGAACCGGGCTCGCCGTAACGTAATCGAGTTGGAGAGGGGTTCCCGACAAGTTCACAAAATAGTGGCCTTGCGGGAACCGACTAACCTCTTCAATAGCTCTTCCATTAGCCCTCATAGAGAAGGACGGAACATGAGCGATACCGATACCCCGAAATCCGAACCGAGCCGTGCACGTGCACTGCTCTCAACGGCTGATATGAAATTGCTGCGCCGCGCTCTCGAGAGCCATGCGCGCACGACCGAGGACCGAGAGGAACTCGCCAAGATCAACGCCCTGCACCACCGGCTGGGCACCTATGTGCCCAGCCCTTCGTGAAGTAGCGCGATAACCGTTTCTCCTGGGGAGGAGAATGCGACCGTCGGAGCCCATGCCAACTTTAGGGTTGGCCTGAGTTCCGGCGGTCGATCCTTTTGGGGCAGAGCGTAAAAATGCTTCTGCCCGAGAGGATTAGCCGCCCTTTCGCGGCATCAGATCTAAAGTGGCTGCTGTCAGCGCCTCTGTCGCGGTCGCAATGACTTTGGGCGCGTCAGGGGCCCAGAACGGCGAGTGCAGCGAAGGCAGCTCCAGCTCACCCTTTTGCGACTTTTCCCACTGATCCATCGGCACGCCGCCGACCCAAAAAATCAGCGTCTGGACATTATCGGGATCAGCCCGGCGGAACTGGCTGAAATCCTCACCCCCCATAACAGGGTCGGTCGCGAAAACGCGGCCCGGAAAACGAGCTTCCAGTACCTCTGCGACCTCCGCCGTCAATTCGGGCGTATTGTAGGTTGCGGGGGTATAGGGATCTTCAACGCTCACTTCGGGCAACAGATCGTCAGGCAATCCTGCGGCCATCGCCTCTGCCTTCGCAATCCGCTTGATGCCTTCAAGCAAGGCTGCGCGCGATTCATCACTATAAGAACGAACAGTGATCTGGAGCTTGGCCTCGTCAGGGATGATGTTGTGCTTTGCCCCGGCGCGGAAACTGCCAACGGTGACGACGGCAGGGTCCAGAGGGCTCTTTTCGCGGCTCACCAATGTTTGCAAGCGCATGACGATTGAGGACGCGATAACGATCGGGTCCTTCGTCGTATGCGGATAGGCACCGTGGCCGCCAACACCTTTGACCGTAATGTCTACGCTATCGACATTGGCGAGTGCATAGCCGGAAGTGTATCCGATTACGCCTGCCGGTGCCGCTGCCGCATCATGAAATGCAAGGACGTAGTCAGGCTTCGGAAAACGTTCGTAAAGCCCGTCTTCCAGCATAGCGACCGCGCCAAGGCCCAGTTCCTCTGCGGGTTGCAGGATCATAACCAGCGTGCCGGACCATTCATCCTTGCGTTCTGCGAGAAGCTGCGCTGCGCCGACCCAGGCTGCCATATGCGTGTCATGGCCGCAGGCATGCATAATGCCGGTTTCGACGCCGCTTGCCGGTACGCCGCGGGCTTTGGAAGCGTAGGGTAATCCGGTCTGCTCGATTACGGGAAGACCATCCATATCTGCGCGCAGCATCACCGTTGGCCCGTCACCATTCTCCATGACGGCAACAACACCGGTTTGGCCCACGCCTTCTGTGACAGTGAAGCCGAGGTCACGCGCACGCTGGGCCAGCTTTGACGCGGTCTTGAATTCCTGAAAGCTAAGCTCCGGATTGGCGTGCAAGTCTTTATAGACTTCCATCAGCCCCGGCATGTCGGCCATAACCTCTGCGCGAAGATCGTCAGTTTTGGCGTCGGTGTGAGCATCGGCAAAGGCCGGCGCGCTCAGCGCGATCAGACTTGCCCCCAAAGCTGCCATTCCAATGCGCATCGATTGCTCTCCTCTTATCACATTAAAGCCTGCCCAAAGGCAGCGCGCC
>JAXHVK010000094.1:0-11006 GCA_034211135.1 Pseudomonadota bacterium | reverse complement strand
TACATCAACTGTATAGATAATGATTGCATCATCAAATTGAATAGTTGGCAAACTGGTTGAATTCATCTTAGTCTCTGTATTTGATAATGAGGGCATTGCAGTTGGAAAATATGTTGGTAAACTGGTTGAAACTACCATAATCTTTGTATTTGATAGCGATGGCGTTGCTGTTTGCAAAAATGTGTCTGTGGTTGATAATGATAGCGATGTTGGATATGGCGTTGGATTAGATGTCGTGAGCTCACTTGGCGAAATCGATGGATTGTTTGTTGTCGATGAAGTTGGCGATAGTGAGGGATATAAAGTCTTTATCGAACAGTTTTGAGTCTGATCTCCTTTTACCATTGTTCCTGATACATACAATGATTTGAACTCTACGTTTGCATGATGGGTATAAAGGGTAATAAATCCAGAATTCCCATGTTCAAGAATATTGATTTCGTCTGTTGCATGGGTTATGGATATAAGTTTACCATTGAATGGATTGGATACATTGAATGACAGATTTGTCTCATTTACTCTTGTGACTTTAATTTGAAGTCTATAATATATTTCAGAATCAACCATATGTGTTAAATTCCATGGAATACTGAATAATTTTCGATTTATATTTGTATTGTTACTATGAAACCCTCCAATCAATCCGGTAAAATTGTAATCATGAAGCATTGTTACATAATAGCTGCTGTTACATGCTCTGATTTTGACTCCAACAGAGCGCGTCAGATTTGCCGGATGAGTGGTACTGTTTAGGTGATCCATGATTTTAAATGTCAAATCGATTGATAAACTTTCATTGCCATTATACCATTGTGTGGATATGAATTGTATGGCTGAATTCGCATCTGATGAGTTGCTGGTGTGAATGCATCCATTATTGGAATATTCCATTGATGTTTTGTCATAAAAACACAATGCAGATGGCATGTTACACAGGATACTACTCCACGATGCACTTGAATATACATCATGCAAATAATAACGGCCATTCATTCTATCTAAATCGTCCGAGAGTTGGTGAGTAGGCTCTCGCCTTGTAATGGTACAGACCAAGTTCTTCGATCCAGATCTGGCCGGTAAAGCTGAACCTGGCAACATTGTCGGTGTCAGGTATACCATAAGCGTCCCAAGCATTGATGTTGACGATTGATCCGCCACCATTAGTGACAAGCGCGGGAGAGCCCTGCCAATTCGGATGGAGATGGCTAAACTGATGATAGGCAGTCTATCGCGCCAGCCGGCGCACGTGGATGTCCGCTCCGCCAAAGGCCGTTTCGATCACGCCGATTGCCTCGTCAATCTTCGCCGCGCCGCACATGAATATGTCGAGCGCGGCGAAGCCGTTTTCGGGCCATGTGTGGATCGAAATGTGGCTTTCCGCCAGCATCAGCACCCCTGTTACGCCCATCTCCTCCCCGAAATGGTGGAAGTGGGATTGCAGCACCGTTGCCTGCGCTGCTGCGGCGGCCTCCATCAGAATGGCTTCGCAATAGTCCGGCTCATCCAGACGCACGGCGCCGCGCACGTCGATCAGGACATGCGTGCCAACCTGCGTGATAACCGGCTCACTCATCGCCAAACGCTCTCCATTCCAGAGTGAACAGCTGTACCAGAGCCTGGTTTTCAAGGCGATTTACGACTGCGACATCCGCCCGCATATCCGCAGGAAAAACCTGCATGCGCTGCTCCTCCACGCGCGAGAAATAGCGCAGGTGACGGGGCAGAGCGCCCAATTCGCCAATCGGCTCGCGTGCGGCAAGGGTGAAGCCCCAATCGCCAAAGCTGGGAACATAGGCGTGATAGGGCTGCGTGGTGAAACCCGCCGCCGCCAGCGTTTTCCCGATCATGGTGAAGCTTTTGGTGGAAATATAGGGCGCTGTGCTCTGAACGCTCATAATACCGCCCCGCCCCAGCAACGCGCCAAGGTTGCGGTAAAATTCCACGCTGTACAGCCGCCCGATCGAATAATTCGTCGGGTCCGGCAGGTCGACAAGGATCACATCGAAGGCGCGCTGCGCATCGCGCACCCAGGTGAAGGCATCCGCATTGATTGTCTCCACCCGCGGATCGGCAAAGGCATCGCCGTTCAGCTCCTTCAATGCTGAAGCAGTGGAGAACAATTCGGTTATCGCCGGATCAAGATCAACCAGTGTGACCTTCGCCACGGCTTCATCCTGCAACACTTCGCGCAAAGCCAGCCCGTCTCCTCCGCCAAGGATCAGAACTTCTTTCGGCCCGCTCACCCGCGCCAGAGCAGGCCAGACGAGGCTTTCATGATAGCGATATTCGTCGCGGCTGGAGAATTGCAGATTGCCGTCCAGAAACAGCCGGATATCGCCCTTGTTCTGAGTAAGAACTATGCGCTGGTAACTGCTCGATTTCGCGTAGATCAGATTGTCATTGTAAAAGCCCGCTTCCGATGCGCGCTGCAATGCTTCCGAACCGACAGCGCCTGCGACCAGAAACGCGGATACCAGAATAGCGGACACACGCTCCCCGATAAGGGAACGGTCCTTGCGCAGCTTGAACACCAGCAACAGCGCGACAAGGATATTGACGAAACCGATCACGAAACCAGCGCGGATCAGCCCGACAAACGGCACCAGCACCAGCGGGAATAGCAGCGATGCCGCCAGCGCGCCGATATAGTCGTAAGTCAGGACATTGGAGACCAGATCGCCAAAGCTGAATTCATCCTTCAGAATACGGATCAGCAACGGAATTTCGAGCCCCACCAGAAACCCGATAAGAAGGACCAAACCGTAAAGGATCGGGCGAAAATCATCGACCAGCGGAAACAGCAGAAACAGCATCGCCGCAGACGCTCCGCCTATCAGCGCGATGAGTATCTCAATCCGGATAAACCATGCGAGCAACCGGCCCGTTATGTAGCGGGAGAACCAGCTGCCTACGCCCATCGCGAACAGATAGGTCCCTATAATCGTAGAAAACTGGGTGACGCTGTCGCCCAGCAGATAGGTCGCGATTGTGCCCGCCAGCAATTCGTAAATCAGGCCGCAGGTCGCAACCACGAAAACCGATACGAGCAGTATGAGCGAAAGGCCGCGCACATCACTGCTGTCGGCGCGCTTTTCCCCTGCAGTGCCGCTTTGATCAGATCCCGCCGCGCCAGCAGCAGGCAAAGTGTCAGCCATGGATCGCCGCTGCAATGATGATCGCAATCGAAATGGCCATCGCACCAGCCAGAACGGCGACGGAAGTGTTGCGGTTTTCGATAATCTCAACCCGCAGCTTTGCAGGCGTCAGGATATCGACAATGATAAACGTGACGAGGAAAACGAAGATTCCCAGAAACGAATAGGCGAGACTGGCGAGAAATGTGTCGAGAGTCAGCATTGAGCCTCCTGCATTGGAAGGAATATTGGCAGCCGATCCTGCCTGAGTGAGTAGTGATAACATCATTTGTGTACGGGGCCTCCGCCGCGTGAATAAACGCCGGCCGCGCGTGCGCCGTCACCGAAAGGCGAATAGCCGTACCATCCGGCGGCTGCGAACAGGCCGACACAAACAAGGCACCAGCCGATGAAACCCATATTCTTCATGGCACAGCCCTCCGGTTACCAGTCGTCATCGTCATCATCGTCGTCGGCCCCGTCATAGCCTGCCTGCCGCGAACCTGCGAAAGACATCGCCTTGAAACCCACCCAGATGGCGGGGCCGAACAGGGCGAGGAACAACAGGAACAGGTTCGAATAAAATGTCCCGTTCGACCGGCCAGTGACCCAGAAACGGCGCGTTTCCATCCAGCGATTGTTGTTATCCCAGCTGGAGTTTGTGTTGTTGCGCGTTTCATCACCCGGCAGGGAGACATTGGCGGTCAGGGTGTATTTTCCGGCGGGGACAGAAGACAGCTTGATCGTGCCCTTGCGATCATCCTCCTTCCAGTCGCGGCCATAGTAATATTCAATCGGCTGACCCGCGAAAATCTCTTCATCGGTTTCCTGATTGGTCAGCGTGTATTCGACATACATCCAGTTATTATCGCCCGGCTCTCCGCGCGTGGTGATCGTGAACGGGCGCGGTCGTCCTTTGAGTTCAAACGTGCCGACATTTACGCTGCGGTTAGTATCCGACTGGGAGACGGAGAACTCGCCTGAAAAATCCTCTCCGCCAAATGACAGCACGATGGAAAGGAACGCCGCCGCAAAGAAGGCGATTGCCGCGATCAGGCTGAAATTAATGGCGGTATCGGAATGGGGATTGGGCTGATGCGGAGACGGATAATCGCCGATTTCGGGATACTGTCCGGTATCCTCTATGCCGAACGCGTCTGCCACCGCCTCGGAAGAGATGAATTCTTCTAGCGTCCAGTTATACTCATCGCGCGTTACTTCGCAGGACAGCACTTTTCCGCCGCCGACATAGCTGGTGGAGGTGACTTCGTCGCCGCGCTGTACGCGCCAGTAGAATTCGCCGATTGCGCGGTTGATGTACGCCGTCGCCAGATCGTAGCAACGCTTCATCCGCGATCCCTCGTAATGGAAGGAGTCGTCACCCGGAGAAGCGGGCTGCGACAGGATTGGCGTACCCAGGCTCCAGCCGCTCTCTGTCAGGACCAGCCAGCGATAACCGTGATATGGGTTGAAGAGGCAGAATTCCTCCCACGCATCCCAACCATCGGTTTTCTCAAGATAGCCGACCGCGATCCATTCTACGCCGTTGATCTTGCCCGATGTGCCAAGCGGAATGTGAAGCGCCTTTGCCGCCTCCACATGCTCCGCGATCAGTTTTGCAGAGCTGCCTGTAAGGTCAATCTCGCTGCCGCAATACTGGCAGACATAAAGCGTGGAATAGCCCGCCGCCCGCAATTCGATAGAACCGCCACAAGACGGGCAATTCATGGCCTGAAGATCGGGTGCCTGCTCCATCAGTTCGCAGCCTCGAAATCAGGGCGCGGCCAGTGTTCAAACGTGCGCAAGCCAACAGGATCAAGATCGGCAAGACGGAAATAGGATCCCTTCCACAGCGTGACGCCGTGCCCGTCGGACTGGAAGGTCAACACGCGCTTATCCCGTGTCCGCAAGTCAATCGACTGGCGCGCGAAATCGGCAGAGATGATGTGCGGAAGCGATCCCTCAACCGCGACGCAACGGATCTGCTTCACATCGGAAACCGTATAGGTTGACCCCGCGATGTAGACATTCTGCCCGATCTTGGACCACGGGGACGAACCGATACCGTGCAGTTCTTCTACCTCGGAAGAAGACACCTCGATCTCGTCCATTACCATGAACTGTCCGGCTTCCTCTGCGACCCAATTGGTGGACCCGTTGGGATATTGCAGCAACCATTCGTTCCAGAAACCGCGATCAAACGCCCAGCGTTCGCGCCCGACGATTTCACCGCGCGTTCCATTGACTGTAAGGCGGGTGCCGATTTGCAAGGGGCTTATATCGAACGGTACTTCGCCCGCATCACCCACTGCGCTTAACTCATCTCCCGATTTGCTGAGAAGGGCATGACAATAGGGGCACGTCACAACCGGCAGGCCGGGTTGACCTGTACCGATTGGCGCACCGCATTGCGGGCAATTCGCTTGGCTCTGCATCCCCCTGCCCTCGCCGCCTGATTACATGATCTTCGAGAGCAATTGCGCCTTCTTGGCTTCGAATTCTTCCGCGCTCAATGCGCCAGCCTTGTGCAAGGCGTGAAGCTTTTCGATGGTTTTCAGCGGGTCTTCCGCCGGTTGGGTCGGCGCTGCCTGACCGCCACCTGCCGCTGCCGCGCCTCCGGTCAGACCGCCCTGCATGACCTGCCCCAAAGCCATCGCTGCTGCGACACCGGCACCTGCACCTGCGATCCCACCGGAAGCCGCCGCCGCTTCGTCCAGCGAGTCTGCTGCCTTGAACGTGGCGTAATCCTGAAGATTGCCGATCACACCCATCGACCCGCGATTGTCGATCGCTTCCTGCACCTTTTCCGGCAGGGAAAGGCTTTCAACAAACAGTGAAGGAATTACGATGCCCCACTGGTCGGTCGCATTGTCCGCTGCCTGCTGGAGACTTTCGGAAAGCGCGGCCTGATCCGCCGCCATATCAAGAAACGGCGTTTTCCCCGAACCAAGCAAAGCGGCAAGGCTGGTGGCGATGATGGAGCGCATCTGCGCTTCCATATCGCTGACCCACAACTGATCGAGATTGGCAAAGGTCGTGTTGTAGAACTGCTCAACATCACCGATGCGGAATGAATAGGTGCCGAATGCGCGGATGCGCACAGCGCCAAACTCCGGATCGCGCACGGTGATCGGCTGCGCGGTGCCCCATTTCAGGCCTGTGATCTCACGCGTGGAGAAGAACGTCACATCCGATTTGAACGGGGACTTGAACATCTTGTCCCAGTTTTCGAGCGCCGTAATAATCGGCAACGTATCGGTCTGCAGCTCATACATTCCGGCCTCGAAACGGTCGGCGAGCTGGCCGTTATTCAAAAAGATCGCGTTCTGGCCTTCGCGAACGGTCAGTTTCGCGCCGTACTGGATTTCATTGTCTTCCATCGGCACGCGCCATGCGAGCTGGCCCGGCTTTTCTTCCCATTCGAGAATGTCGATGAATTGCTTCGAAAACAGGCCCATGATTACCCCACTAATTCAGCGCTGACGACGCGCCCTGACTTGTAGGATACTACACTACGACAAAGGCCGACAACTGCAACGGTCAATCCCGTTCTTCGGTCATCAATTTGTCGCTTGAATGTGGATATCAGTCTTTTCCTCCGTAAACGCGCCGTACCTTGGGCGAAATCGCAGGAATGTCTTTTGGCTGGAAGCATTTCGCGCTCTCGGCTAGTTGTTGGCCGAATTTTCAATAGGGATATCGCAAAAGCGCCAACATGGCTGGATCGGAACAATCCGAACTGCGCGCTTCGATCAGACAATCGAAGTCATCGCTTATAACTGTCGCCTGGCTCAGCGCGGTCATCAACGTGCTGCTGCTTGGCGGCCCGATCTACATGCTGTTGATCTACGATTCCGTGATGCCCAGCGGAAGTACGGCGACCTTGTTCGGGCTGCTGGCAATGATCATCGTCGTCTATGTTTTTCAGGGCGCGTTCGATTTGCTGCGCGTGCGTATCCTGGGCGATATCGCGGCGTCGCTTGACGCGCGGGTTACAGGACGCGTGCACAAGCTGATCGCGAAACTGGCCCTTACCTCCGCGGATCGCGGCGATGACGGGCTGACCCCGATGCGCGATCTGGATAACATCCGCGGATTCCTGAGCTCTCCCGGCCCCGGAGCATTGATGGACCTGCCCTGGTTGCTGCTGTTCCTTGGCCTTTTGACGATGCTGCATGTCTGGCTGGGCGTTACGGCTCTTGTCGGTGCGATCGTCCTGGTGACGCTAACGCTGATGAACGACCGGATGAGCCGCGACGCCAGCCTCGAAGTCAGCCGGGCGCGAGCCATGCGGGCAAAGCTGGCGCAGGACAATCGCCGCCATGTCGAGGAAATCCGCGCGCTGGGCATGGGAGAGCGGATGTATGACGCCTGGCACGAAGCCAACGCACAGCTTAACGCAGCGCAGGACAAGGTAACGCGCACCGGCAGCCTGTTGAGCGGGATCAGCCGTGTCTTCCGAATGTTCCTGCAAAGCCTTGTGCTGACTGTGGGCGCCTTGCTTTATCTTGTCGGCGAAGCGAGCGGCGGGATTGTTTTTGCAGCGTCAATTCTCGCAGCACGCGCTCTGGCTCCGATTGATCAGGCAATCTCGCACTGGGGCAATTTCACCGCTGCGCGCCAAGGGTGGGCAAGGTTGGAAGAATTGTTTGAGGAGGTTCCGGAAGAAAGCCGCCTTGCAACGCAATTGCCTGCTCCAAAAGAGACACTGCGCGTTGAACAGCTCTCTATTCTCCCGCCGGGTTCGGAAGAACCAGTCCTTCAAGGGGTGAACTTCGACCTTAAGGCAGGCGATGCCGTCGGCATTGTCGGGCCAAGTGCTGCGGGTAAAACCACGCTGGCACGCGCGCTGGTGGGGCTTTGGGAACCCGCGGCAGGCGCGGTCCGTCTTGACGGGGCAAGCCTTGACCAGTGGGAACCGGACGCGCTGGGCAGGCATCTTGGCTATTTGCCCCAGCATGTCGAACTGTTTGACGGGACAATCTCGGACAATATCGCGCGCTTTGATCCGCAACGCACCTCTGACGCGATCATCGAAGCCGCTCGCGCAGCCGGTGTGCATGATATCATCCTCAACCTGCCTTCGGGTTATGACACCTTGGTCGGATCTGGCGGCGCGCAGCTTTCCGCCGGTCAACGCCAGCGCATTGGCCTTGCCCGTGCGCTGTTTGGAAAGCCGTTCCTGATTGTGCTGGATGAGCCCAATTCCAACCTTGATGGCGACGGTGAAGCGGCTCTTGATCATGCGGTCACCGCCATTCGTGAACGGGGCGCAGTGCTTGCAATGGTGGCACATCGCCGCTCTGCCCTGCGCAATGTGAACAAGGTTCTGGTTCTGCAAGAGGGGCGGATGACAGCTTTCGGCGATCGCAACGACGTGCTTGCCCAGATGATGTCATCACCCAATGCGACGCCCATCCGGTCTCCGATGGACCCGAAGAAAAACAATCTCGGCAATGGTCCTGATGTTGCGGGAGGCAAAAGCTTGTGAACCAGCAATTGCCCGTTGTCGTTGGCGAAAGCCCGCCTGCACTGGCTGAAAGCTATGACGAGCGCGCGCGGGGCCGCACGAAAATTGCGGCGATAATGGCGGCCGTTCTTGGTGTGGTTGTGCTGTTCGGCCTGATACTGGTGCCGATTGGTGGAGCCGTTATCGCCACGGCCGAAGTTGCGCCGGAAACGCGCATCAAACGCGTGGCGCATCCCACAGGCGGCGTGATCGCCGATATTCTTGTGAGCGATGGCGACGAAGTGAGCGAAGGCGATGTACTGATCCGTTTCGACACCGAAGTAAGCGAGGTCCGCGCCGAATTCTCCGAACGCTCGCTTGCCCAGCTTATCGCCCAGCGTGCGCGCCTGACAGCGGAAGTTGAAAACCGCGACTCCATCCGTTTTCCCGCAGAATTGCTGGCGGACGAAAGTGATGAAGCGCGCTCTGCAATGGCCGCAGAACGCCGCCGTTTTTCTCTTAATCGTGCCGAACAGACGAGCCTGCGCGGCCAATTGGTGGAACGCGTGAACCAGCTGGAACGGCAGGTTGATGGCTATAACGCACAGATTTCTTCGCTAGAGCAGCAGCAGGCGCTAATTGTGCCCGAACTGGAAATGCTGCGGGAAATGCACGGCAAAGGCTATGTCACGATCCGCCGTTTGAACGAGATGGAGCGCACTGCGATTGACCTTGCAGGCAATATCGGCGCGCTGCGGGCAAACATTGCACAAGCTCAGGCTGGCATGGCGCAGGCAGAGCAACAGCGCATCCAGATTGGTCAGACCGCCCGCGCGGATGCAGGCGAAGAACTTGCCAGAGTGGAAGCAGCGATCAACGAAAGCCGCGTCAATCGCGCTGATGCGGGCGACGCCTTCAACCGTTCCGAAGTCCGCGCAGTGGCTGATGGCACGGTCGACAAGCTGGCCTTTGCTGCAACCGGCGAAGTTGTGCGCCCGGCAGAGACGATCCTCGAAATTGTGCCGCGTCAGGATGGACAGGTATTTGACGGGCTGGTCATGCCATCAGACATTGATCGCGTTGCCGTGGGCCAGTCCGCCCGCATCAGGCTTTCCGCCTTCAATCAGGCGACGACACCGGAGCTGAATGGCGAGGTTACTTTTGTATCTGCTGATCCGGTCACTCTGGAGGCGACCGGCGGACGTTTTTATCGTGTGCGCGTAAAGCTTTCCGGAGAGGATGAGGAAACCGCAAAGGCGCTGGCGCTGGTGTCCGGTATGCCAGCGGAGCTGTTCATTGAGACGGGCAGCCGATCAATGCTCTCTTTCCTTACCAAGCCTCTGGTTGATCAGTTCCAACGCGCATTCCGCAATTGAAGCAACAGCAGACAAAGAAAAAGGGCGGGAAGATAGACCTTCCCGCCCTTTCTTGTTTCACATTGCCGATTATCAGATCAGCAGATCAATCCCGAAGTCGTTGGCGTTGTTCCAGATGCCAGCCTCTTCAACCGGAGCGACGTCCGGTCCAACCGGAGCAGGCGCGCTGACACCTGATGCCGAAACCTGCAGACCAGGGGCGGCATAGACCGGTCCGCTTGCCGACAGTGCCGCAAACTCAATCGGCATATCGAGCGTATCGTCAATCAGCACCTTGTCGACAGGCGGCAGCGCCTGTGCAGCCACCATCGAAGATGCCGGAACGACGCCCGAGCTTGCCGGAGCAGCATCGAAAGTTGTGCGTGCTTCGACAAAGGTCGCGCTCTGGCCGATCACGGTGGCGACCAGAACATTGTCCGAATAGATTTCCGTATCCGATCCGTTTTCGCGGAACTCAATCGCCTTGCCAGCAGCGCCATCAATCCGGATCGTGTCGCTACCATCACCGAAATCGGTGATCGTATCGGCATCGGCGGCAGTCTGATCTGCATGGAGGATGAACAGATCAGCCTGTGTACCCCCTGTCAGAACATCCATGCCGGTGCCGCCGTCGAGTTCATCCGAACCTGCACCACCATCAAGCGTATCGCTGTCAGCGCCGCCATCAAGCACATCGTCCTGACCATCGCCGCTCAACATATCTGCGCCGGCTCCGCCTGTCAGAGTGTCATTCGCTGCACCACCGTTGACGGTATCATCACCATCGCCGCCTGTGATTGTATCGAGGCCTTTTCCACCGTCGATCACATCGTCGCCGATGCCGCCATCAATGATGTCATCATCATTGCCACCGACAATCATGTCATTGCCTGCACCGCCCAGAATGTTGTCAGCGCCCGGACCGCCGTCGATCATATCGCTGCCGGCTGCGCCATCCAGCGTATCATCGCCGCGATCGCCGGTAATGATATCGTTATTGCCTGATCCGGTGAGATTGTCCGTCAGACGGGTGCCTGTGAGAGTAACGCCTTCGGCATCGGTCGCCGC
>JAXHVK010000093.1:0-11067 GCA_034211135.1 Pseudomonadota bacterium | reverse complement strand
CGTAAACAATACAAAAAAGCCATTTCGATGTTTACAAAATGTAATGAATCCATATTATTAAGGAATAAATCAAAGGAGTTTACATTGGAGAAAGCGTCGTGAAAAGCTGTTTGCCAGTCGTGGTCATGTGCGAATTCTCCTCTCAAATTGCTGTTTGAGAAGCTTGCTACGCGGGATGAACAGGGCTGGCTAGGGTGACGTTAGGTCAAGTATCGTCAGGGTAGATCGCCTCGACGAAATAGAGCCCGTCAGGAGGCGCATTCAGGCCAAGCTGCGAACGGTCGGCAGCGGCAAGAGCTTTCGCCATGCGGCCTTCCTCCCATGATCCGGTGCCGACCAGCTTCAGACATCCGACCATGGAGCGCACCTGATGGTGCAGGAAGCTGCGCGCTGCGGCGTGGATGTGGATTTCCTCACCCACTTGATCGACATCCAGACGATCCAGCGACTTGACCGGATCTTTCGCCTGACAATGGGCAGAGCGGAAAGTGGTGAAGTCATGCCGCCCGACCAACGCTTGCGCAGCGCGGTGCATGGCTTCGACGTCCAGTTCCTGCGCCACATGCCAGGCGCGGTTGCGCATTACTGTCAAAGGCGCACGGCGATTGACGATGCGATAGAGATACCGCCGCCCGATACAGGAAAACCGCGCATGCCAGTCCTCCGCCACGATAGCGCAATCGGTAATAGCGATGGGATCGGGGCGCAAATGTGCGTTCAGCGCTTCGGAAAGGCGGAACGGGTCCATATCCTTTTCCAGATCGACATGGCTTCGCATCGCCAGCGCGTGCACGCCGCTATCCGTGCGGCCTGCGCTGTGCAGGATCGCTTTCTCGCCCGAAATCCGTTCCAGCGCCTCTTCGATGCTTTGCTGCACGCTGGGCCCGTGGGCCTGCCGCTGAAGGCCCTGAAAGAGTGTTCCGTCAAATTCTATCGTAAGCGCGTAGCGGGTCACGACAGCACCGTTCCCGCGGCGATGGCACGGCCACGCAGGAAGTCTGTACGATCCATCGCCGGTTTGCCTGCGCGTTGCAGGCGAAGCGGGCGCAGCGCGCCGCTGCCGCATGCGATGGTCATGTCGTCATCCAGAACGGTTCCCGCCGTGCCGCTGCCCTCTGCCACTTGAGCAGCCAGCAGCTTGATCCGTTCATCACCCAATTCGAACCACGCTCCGGGGAAAGGCGCAAGGCCATGGACGTGGCGCACCAGCTCGGATGCAGGGCGTGTCCAGTCCATGCGCGCCTCTGCCTTGTCGATCTTCGCTGCATGTGTCGCGAGAGCATCATCCTGTTTGACTGGCGGAAAGGCGTCGAGATCGTTCAGCACTTCCAGCACTGAAGCACCGCCAAGATCGGCCAGTTCGGCAAACATCTCACCCGTTGTCTTGCTTCCAATCGGAGTGCGCACAATGTGCAGCATCGGGCCGGTATCCAGCCCCGCTTCCATCTGCATGATCGTGACGCCCGTTTCCTCGTCGCCTGCCATGATCGCGCGGTGGATCGGCGCGGCACCGCGCCAGCGCGGCAGGATCGAGGCGTGAATATTGATGCAGCCGTGTTTCGGCGCATCCAGCACCGCCTGCGGCAGGATCAGGCCATAGGCGGCAACCACTGCGACATCGGCATCAAGCGCCGCGAATTCGCTCTGCGCTTCTTCCTTGCGCAGTGATTTGGGGGTGCGCACCTCGATCCCCAATTCCTCTGCCTTTGCGTGAACGGGGGACGGGCGCAGCTTCTTGCCCCGTCCCGAATGCGACGGGGGCTGCGAATAGACGCACACGATTTCATGCCCGGCCTCATGCAGACCGACCAGAGCAGGCACAGCGAAATCCGGCGTTCCCATGAAGATTATGCGCATGACTTTTCGACGGGGCCTTTCTCGTTACTGCGCCAGCCCCTATCTTCCCCCCCATGGCATCGCAAGAGATCGAAGCACTGTCCTCTACCCTCGCTCGCCTGCCGGGGCTGGGTCCGCGTTCGGCGCGGCGGGCCGTGCTATGGCTGGTGAAGAACCGCGAAGGGGCGCTTCCCGCCTTGCTGGAGGCACTGGCGGTGGTGTCGGAAACGCTGGTTGAGTGTTCGGTCTGCGGCAATGTCGACACGCGCGATCCGTGCGGCATCTGCGCTGATCCGCGCCGCGACCAGCGCTCGCTATGCGTGGTAGAGGACGTGGCCGATGTCTGGGCGCTGGACCGGGCCAAGCTGTATCAGGGCCGGTATCATGTGCTGGGCGGCCGCTTGTCAGCGCTGGACGGCGTTGGTCCGGAAGACCTCAACATCGCATCGCTGCTGGAACGCGTTGCCGCAAAAGAGGATGGCGGCGGTACGGACGAAGTGGTCCTTGCCATGAATGCCACACTCGAAGGGCAGACGACTGCGCATTACATCGCGGAGCGGCTGGAACCGCTGGGCGTGCGCATCACGCAGTTGGCGCACGGCCTGCCCGTGGGCGGGGAGCTGGATTACCTTGACGAAGGGACATTGGCGCAGGCCCTGCGCGCGCGCCGTCCTGTCGAATAGCGCCGATCACTGTTATCGCCTTTGCCAGCTTGCAGCACAGCGCCTGCGCGACTATTTAGGCGGCATGGCTATCCGTGAAATTATTGAAGTGCCGGACCCCCGGCTGAAAACCGTATCCACCCCTGTTGAACCCGAAGAGTTCAACGATGACCTGCGCACGCTTGTCGAAGATATGTTCGAAACCATGTATGATGCGCCGGGCATTGGCCTTGCGGCAATTCAGGTCGGCGTGCCGAAGCGGGTTCTGGTGATTGATCTCCAACCCGAAGATCCCGATGCGGAGCCGATCACGGAAGAATGCGACACCGGCTGCTGTGAGCCGAAAACCCGCCAGCCTTACAAGAAAGAGCCGCGCGTTTTCATCAATCCGGTGATCCTCGATCCGGCGGCGGAAACCTCCACCTATCAGGAAGGCTGCCTGTCCGTTCCCGAAGTCTTTGCCGATGTGGATCGCCCCGCGACCTGCACCGTGCGCTATCATGATCTCGACGGCAAAGAGCACGAAGAACATCTCGATGGCCTGCTGGCGACCTGTCTGCAGCACGAAATGGACCACCTCGAAGGCATTCTGTTCATCGACCACCTGTCGCGCCTGAAGCGCAACATGATGCTCAAGAAGCTGAAGAAAATCCGGCAGGCGGCGTAACAGATTGAATGGGCCGAGAACCTTATCGGAGCGTTCGCTGTCCTCAGTTTCGGGGCGTTGATCATGATAACGCTCTGGTTCCGGTCCGACTCACTGGATTACAACCCGGACAAGCCTGATGAAGAGCCAAGCCCGCGCACGATGGCGCTGTTCGCGGGCGTGTTTTTTCTGTCTGCGCTCGTCTGGATCGTGAAAGCGTATGATGCCTATTACGATGTCGATGCGGGAGCCGGGTGGGTAGCCCTAAATGGCGCGGTAGCGACCGCCTTTCTGATCGGCAGCGCTCATTGGCTTCGCAAGCTCTTGAAAGTGAAGAAGCTGGCCTAAATTTCAGGCAAGAGCCAAAGAGAACTTTCATCTGGCGTTCCCCATACGTTCTTTGTAGGGTGCGCGCATGGATTCGGTAGTTCTAACGCTCGTCACTCTTGTCATCGGCCTTGGGCTGGGTGGCTTTCTCGGCTGGTTTTCCGCGTCACGTCCTGTTGCGGATTTGCGCGACCGTCTGTCGGGTGCGGAAGGAACCGCGCGCGATGCGGAGGCGCAATTGGGCCAGACCCGCATAGAGCTTTCGACGATGAAGGAGCGGGCCGGCCGCGCTCAAATCCTTGAGCAGGAACGTGACGCAGAACGCACCAAGCGTATGGCGCTGTCAGAACGTCTTGCGCAGATTGAAACCAGTGCGAGCGAGCGGGAGCGCGCCTTTGCCGAACAGAAACAGGCTCTGGTCGAAGCGCGCGAAGCGATGCTTTCGCAGTTCAAGGCCACTGGCGCCGAAGTACTGAAAGCCAATCAGGATGAATTTCTGAAGCGGGCGGAGGCGCGGTTCCGCGAATCCGAAGCCACTGGAGAGGCGAAGATCAAGGCGCTGCTGTCGCCCGTGGGCGAACGGCTCGAGAAATATGAGCGTCAGGTCGAGACCTTGGAAAAACAGCGCGCCGATGCGTTTTCCAGCCTCAATCGCGAAATCGAGCTGATGCGCAATTCGCAGGAGCAGGTCCGCAAGGAGGCAGAGCGCCTCGGCAATTCGCTCACCAATGCGCCAAAGGCTCGCGGACGGTGGGGCGAACGGGCGCTGCAAAACGTGCTCGAACAATGCGGCCTCGCAGAGCACACCGATTTCCACCTTGAACACTCGGTCGAAACCGAAGCGGGGCGGCTGCGCCCTGATGCCATCGTGAATGTGCCGGGGCAAAAGAAGCTGGTGATCGATTCCAAAGTCTCGCTCAACGCCTATCAGGCCGCGTTTGAGGCGGACGACGATGCCGAGCGCAAACGCCATCTGGACCTTCACGCAAAGAGCATGCGCGGCCACGTCCAGACGCTGGGGTCAAAGGCCTATCAGAACCAGTTTGAGGACGCGCCCGATTACGTTGTGATGTTCGTCCCCGGCGAACATTTTGTCGCTGCCGCGCTGGAACATGATCCGGAGCTGTGGGACTTCGCTTTTTCGAACAAGGTGCTGCTAGCAACCCCGACCAATCTTGTCGCGATTGCGCGGACCGTGGCGCAGGTCTGGCGACAGGACAAAATGGCCGCCGAAGCGCAGGAAATCGGCCGCATGGGGGCAGAGCTGTACGACCGTCTGCGCGTTGCCGCTGATCATATGAAGCGTGTTGGCGGCGGACTGGAAACAGCCGTCAACAATTACAACAAATTCGTCGGCAGCTTTGAACGCAATGTCCTGACGTCAGGCCGGCGCATGGCCGAAAAAGGTATCGAGGTCGGTAAGGAAATCGACGACGTGCCGCTCGTCGAGAACGCGCCACGCTACACCAATGCCGATGCAGCGCAGATTGCAGATGAGAGCGACCGCGCGGACGGAGCGGGCGCCGATTAAGCGGCTGCTCTAGAATATCCAGCCACGGATCAGCGCGACCAGCAAGGCACCAGCCATCGCACCAATGGTAAGCGCGAGGACGACAGTAGCCATTGCTCTCCCGGTCGATTTTTCCAGATCCCTTGTGTTGCGCAGATAGGTGAACATGGCATTCGAGCCGTTCAGGATCTGGATCAAAACCCCGAGCCCGCCCAGCGCAAGCAGCCACCAGGTGATATCGAGATTGTTGAGGTACAGGGTGAGAAACCCTGCAACAGTGCCACTGGCAATGGCCGCGTCCCTCAACGCGACCCGATATTCGCTGACGAGCCAATCAGGTGTGTCGTCTTCGGGTTTCCAGAAAGTCATATTGGAAAACCTTGCGCTGTATTTCAGCGATCCAGCGTTGCCAGCACTTCATAGGCCAGCACTGCGCCCGCAACGGCCGCATTGAGCGAATCCGCGCGGCCCCGCATGGGCATGGTCACCCGCAAATCGCACTGCGCCTCGTACGCTTCGGGCAAGCCTTGCGATTCATTGCCGACCAGAATGAAACAGGGCGCTTCATACGCCGCGCCGCGATAGGGGACGGAATCGCGCAAGGATGCGGCCACCAATTGCCCCGCATCCGAGCGCAGCCATCCGATGAAATCCTCCCAGCGCGCCTGTGCAATGGATTGAGTGAACACCGCACCCATGCTGGCGCGTACAGCCTCGGCGCTGAACGGATCGGCGCAGTCATCAATCAGGATCAGCCCGCCTGCGCCAACAGCGTCTCCGGTTCGCAGCATTGTACCCAGATTGCCCGGATCGCGCAGGTCCTGCGCGACCAGCCAGATCGGAGCCGATGCGCGGTCAATCCGGTCAAGCGAGGTATCGAATTCGTCGAATACTCCGACGACGCTTTGCGAGTTGGATTTGCCTGTGACCTTCGAGAGGATGTCAGGCGTGGTGGTGAGGATCTCTCCGCCCGCCGCGTCCACTTCCGTTTCAAGCCGCGTCAGCAGATCGTGCGGTGCGCGTCCCTCTGCCATCATCAGGCCCCGCGGGACATGACCGCAACTGCGTGCGTCTTCGAGCAAGCGCAGCCCTTCAACCAGAAACTGGCCAGAGCGTTTACGGTGCTTTTTATCCCGCAGCGCCCGCCAGCTTTTGACTGTCGGGTTGGAAAAGCCGGTTATGTGTTTGCGCATGGCGGTTTATTCTTCGCCAAAGCCGTCTTCGACCAGTGCGACCAACTCGTCCAACGCGGCCTGCGCGCCGTCTCCTTCGACGATCAGGTCAACGCTGTCACCCTTCGCTGCGCCCAGCATCATCAGACCCAGGATCGACCCGCCCGCAGCGCTATTCGGTCCCTTCGCAACCCGCACTGTGGCATCATGTTCAAGGGCAGCAACGGCGCCGACAAATTTGGCTGAGGCGCGCGCATGAAGCCCGCGCTTGTTCACGATGGTGACTGTCTGGCGAAGCTCGCTCATACCTTACTCCGCTGCACCGGCATGTTCGGCGGTGCGTCCCAATAGCTCGCTCGCGATGGTGATGTAGCTGCGGCCCGCATCCTGCGCGGCCTGCACCGCTTCGGTAACATCCATTTCCTTGCGCGCGCCCGCAAGCCGGATAAGCATGGGCAGGTTGATCCCTGCGATCACTTCGACGCGGCCTGCTTCCAATAGGGAGATGGCAAGGTTGGACGGCGTGCCGCCGAAAAGGTCTGTCAGGATGATCACGCCGCCGCCTGTGTCGACCGCTTCAATCGACTGCGCGATGTCCGTGCGCCGCTGTTCCATGTCGTCATTCGGCCCGATGCAGACTGTCGCCACAGACCCTTGCGGCCCAACGACATGCTCCATTGCTTCGACAAACTGGTCGGCGAGGCGGCCATGAGTGACCAAAATCAATCCGATCATGGGTGAGGTGTGGTCCGTTTCTATGCTGATCGCCGTCCGGCTGATCGCGTTTGCCCCGTTGCCTTGCCCGTCTTGGTGTACCACGGCCCTGAAAACTCAGGCCCGGGGTTGCCGCTCAATTTCATCGGCGGCGCGCGAGCGAAGATTTCGATGCCGGACAGTGGGCGAAAATCCTGCATCGTGCAAGCCTTGCGCCATGCGTTCTGCGGTGAAGACTGAACGGTGTCTCCCGCCGGTACAGCCGAATGCCACGTGCACATAGGCTTTTCCCTGCGCAGCATAGCGCGGCAGCAATGTCATCAGCAGGTCGAAAATCTGGTTGAAGACCAGCGTAAAGGCGGGGTCGCGCATGATATGTTCCCCCACGGGAGCGTCCTGACCGGTCAGCTCGCGCAGCTCATCCACCCAATGCGGATTATCCAGAAATCGCATGTCAAAAACCAGATCGGCCAGTGGCGGCATCCCGCGGGCAAAGCCGAAGCTGGATATTGTGAGCGTCATTGCGCCATCTTCGCTGGGTGCGAATTGTTCGCGCACGCGGCCCTGCAGCTCGTTCGTCGACAGGGCGGTGGTGTCGATGACAGTGTCGGCCCAGCGGCGCAGCGGTTCGAACAGCTCGCGTTCAGCGGCAATGCCATCTTGGACCGGACGCCCCTGAGCCATCGGGTGACGCCGGCGCGTTTCGTTATAGCGGCGCTCCAGCTCATGCCCCGCGCAATCAATGAACATGAAGCTGATCGACAGATCATCACGCGCCGCCAATTGCTTCACCAGTTCGATGATCTCACCGGGTTCAAAGCCCCGTGTGCGCGAATCGAAGCCGATTGCGAGCGGGGTCTGCTGCCCTTTGCCGGTGGTTTTGCCAGAGCCGCTGACCAGCCCTTCAAGCAGGCGGATCGGGAAGTTGTCGATCGTTTCCCAGCCCAGATCTTCCAGCACATCAAGCGCTGTCGACTTGCCTGCACCCGAAAGGCCCGTAACCAGCAACAGGCGCTGCTGCGGGGCCGAATGGCCACTGCTGGAGTTTGTATCTTCCATCGCCATCACCTTTCGCCTGATGCGACGGGTTTGGAAAGGCAAAATCGGCACAAGGCAATCATTTGCCTGGCAATGCCGGTCACAAGGCCAGCCCGTGCATTGCGAGCGCCCATTCCGCCCGAACCGCAGGCGCGATAGTGCCTGGGATGAAGGGCAGCACCGGTATGCTGAGGCCGAGAATTTCCCGCTGCGGGAGCTGTTCCGGCAGACGGTCGCAGTGATCGCAAAGCTCCAATATCAGGCCAAGAGGCGCAGGGGGAGCGCTCTCCAGTGTGGCGATCCCGATGCCGCGCAGTTCAATCTTGCCAGCGATGTTCGGAGGAGGGCAGGCCATCAGCGTTTCGTCATGCCGTTCGATGCGCACTCCGTCATCGCCGATCAGCTTGGCACCGCGGTCAATCAGGGCAAGCGCAAGGGTGGACTTGCCCGATCCGGGTGGCCCTTCGATCATCACGGCGCGCCCGTCTATGGCGACAACGCTGGCCTGATGGAGCGCGTGCGGCACTGCGCTCATTGAGCGGCAGGCAATCGGAAACGCAGGCAGGCACCGGGCGCGCCATCGGGCCGCGTTTCGGCAATGAGCGATCCGTCATGCGCCTCCGCAATGGCGCGGGCAATGGCGAGGCCGAGGCCGGAGTGATTGCCGAAATCCTCGCTATCGGGGCGCACGGAATGGAAACGGGTGAAGACTTTCTCACGGCTGTCTTCAGGAATGCCGGGGCCGTGATCGCACACCAGCACGGTGACGCATTCGCCATCATTATCAATGCCGACTTCAATCGGGGCATCAGGCGGAGAGAACGACACCGCATTGTCGAGCAGGTTTTCAACCACGCGTTCAAGGCGCGCGCCCACACCCATCACATTCGCAGCAAATCCTCTGGTAGACAGCTCAATCCGGTGATTGTTGTTTTCAGCGCGATGTTCACGGCTGCCGATGATGGCACGCACCAGATCGGAAAGGTCGATCCGTTCCAGCGTCGCGCGGCTCATCTCCGCATCAATCCGGCTGGCATCGGAAATCTCTGACACGAGCCGGTCGATCCGCCGCACATCGTGGGTTGCGATTTCTGTCAGTTCCTTGCGCAAGGCGGGGTCTTCGACGCGGGGGAGCGATTCAATCGCACTGCGCAAGGATGCGAGCGGGTTCTTGATTTCGTGCGCGACATCAGCGGCGAAACTGTCGACCGCGTCGATCCTTTGGCGAAGGGCGCCCGTCATATCAGACACAGCGCGGGCTAGCAGTCCGATTTCGTCAGAGCGTTGCGGCAGGCGGGGGACCTCCACCTCTCGGTCACGACCCTGCCGCACGCGGACAGCGGCGCGGGCAAGCTGGCGCAGCGGCGTCACGATTGTGCGGGCAAGGAACAGCGAAAGCAGAGCGGATGCGGCAAGCACGACCAGCACAGCGCCGACAAGGATGGAGCGCGCATTGCGGACGCTTTCCGTAATGTCCACCGCGTTGCGCACGGTCAGCAGGGTTGCACCATTCAGGCCTACAGGGGCCGCCGCAGTGATTACGGGCGTGCCGTCCTGCCAGTCATACAGGCTGATCTGGCTGACGCCTTCTTCACGGGCGCGGGCGAGTTCGGGCCATGCGTCCGCTTCCTGCGCTTCGGGTTCGATATAGTCGGGTACGGCTTCGGCACTGACAATCGTGTCCACCGTCCGGTCCAGCCAGCGGGCGAATTGCTGGTTCCAGTTGTCATCGCTGATATCGTCAAATTGGAAGGCAGGTTCGGCCAAGGCAAAGCTGTCGGCCCACAGACGCCCTTCGGCATCGAACATGCGCAGGCGCATGCGTTGTTCTTTGCCGATCTGCACCAGCAGCGCCTCTTGCCGTTCTTTCGTTGCACCGGCCAACGCCTCTGCCGTGATCTGTGCCTCGATCCGGGCCATCTTGAACCGTTCGCCAATCAGCTGGGTTCGATATCCGTCGAGATAGAACAACCCGCCGCCCATCAGGACAAGCGGCATGATGTTCACGATCAGGATTCGCGCGGTGAGCGCAAACCGGCCCGTGGTCGTCAGCTTTTCTGCGCCTAGCGAAGGCGCCGACGGTTCGGGTTGGGTGCCCGCCTGCGGGTCAAGAGTATCGGGGTCAGGCTGCGCGTTCATGCGTGATCAACCGTCATTGAAGCTGTAGCCAGCTCCGTAAAGCGTATCGATTGCAGCGAATTCGCCATCAACGACGCGGAATTTCCGGCGCATCCGCTTGATATGGCTGTCCACTGTACGATCATCGACAAAGATATCGTCGGGATAGGCGGCATCCATCAACTGGTTGCGGCTTTTGATAACACCCGGCCGCGCGGCAAGCGCTTCGAGTATCAGGAATTCAGTCACAGTCAGGCTGACAGGGCGATCATCCCACGCAACATAATGGCGGGCCGGGTCCATATACAGGCGGCCCCTTTCGATAACGGGTTGTGCGCCCGCCGGTTCAGAAGAGCTTTCGTCGAATTCGCGCTCAGGATCGGCCCTGCGCAGAATGGCGCGAATGCGGGCAATCAGCAGTCTCTGGCTGAATGGCTTTGCGATATAATCATCCGCGCCCAGTTCAAGGCCGGCTTCCTCGTCAGCCTCGTCATCCTTACTGGTCAGGAAAATCACCGGCAGATCGGATTTCTGGCGCACGCGTTGCAGCAATTCCATTCCGTCCATCTTCGGCATCTTGATATCGAACACGGCAAGATCGGGAGGATTGTCAAGCAATGCCTTCAGCGCGGTTTCGCCGTCGGAGTACAGCCGCGTGACGAACCCCTCCGCCTGAAGCGCGATGGAAACCGTCGTCAGGATGTTGCGATCATCATCGACCAGCGCGATTACGCCCGCGTCATCGGCAGCCGTTTTGGAAGACGCTCCGCTTTGTTCGGGGCTGTCAGCCGGTATGCTGCCTGTTGAAGATGTCATGCGTTTCAGCTCCTCCAGCTTTCCGAATAGCCAGTTTCGCGGATGGAAACAATGCAAAGCGCACAACCGGAAATGCTGGTTTGATGAAAGCGTCATGCCAATTGCAGCTTTAAGTCCAGACATTTTGGAAGGCCAAGAATTCTGGAAATATCTATTGTTTTCAATAGCTAATGCGGTTTGACGCAGGGCGTTTGAAAACCTATTTCAAAAGCTGTTTGGGGTTTGGTT
>JAXHVK010000092.1:0-11093 GCA_034211135.1 Pseudomonadota bacterium | reverse complement strand
TCCCTTTGCCAAACTGGAACTGGTTGAAAGCCGCGGCCCCTGGCTGACGGAGCCTCTGCCAGCCGCCGCGATCCAATGGGCCTGCGCGCTGACGGCAACCGCATTGCCTGAACGCAACCCCTATCCGACACTCTATCAGGCTCTCACCGGGCTACTTGCTGCGATCTGCTCCGCGCCCTCTGCGCGAGGGTGGCTGGCGGCGATGGTCGCCTATGAAACAATGTTGTTGCGGGAATTGGGCTATGGTGGGGCAAAACCGGATATGGAGGCCCCTTTCGACGAACAATTCGAAGCTTTTCGCCAACTTCACAAGCCTCTTGGGCGCTATCTGCTTGCTGATACCCGCCGCGATGTTATGGCCGCGCGCGTTTTGTTGGGCGAACGGCTCGCCCGGATGGTGAAGTGAAAGCGATAATATGAAAATTGCAGTTCTGGCAGGCGACGGCATTGGCCCCGAAGTGACGGGGGAGGCAGTCAAGGTTCTGGAGGCTTTGGGGCTTTCGGATATTGAATTGACGCATGCCGATGTTGGCGGTGTCGCTTACAAGAGCCACGGCCACCCGCTTCCTTCAGAAACGCTGGAGGCGGCGCGGAATGCCGATGCGGTTCTGTTTGGCGCGGTGGGTGATCCCGATTGCGATGCGCTGGAACGCCATTTGCGGCCTGAACAGGCAATTCTTGGCCTGCGTAAAGAGCTTGGCCTGTTCGCCAATCTGCGGCCTGCCAAAATCTTCAAAGGGCTGGAGCATCTCTCTCCTCTCAAACCCGAGGTCGCAGGCGATCTCGACCTGCTGATCGTGCGAGAGCTGACGGGCGATGTCTATTTCGGTGACAAAGGCATCCGCGAAACATCCGATGGCGCGCGCGAAGGCTGGGATATGATGTCCTATTCCGCGCCAGAGGTGGAACGTATCGCCACGGTTGCATTCCGTGCCGCTGGCACTTCGGGCAAGCTGATGAGCGTGGACAAGGCCAATGTGCTGGAAACCAGCCAGGTCTGGCGCGATACGGTGATCGGCATGGCTGGCGACTATCCCGAAGTGACGCTGGATCACATGTATGTCGATAATGCAGCGATGCAGATCATCAGCAATCCGGCGCAGTTCAGCGTGATGGTCACCGGCAATCTGTTTGGCGATATCCTGTCCGACCTTGCCAGTGCCGCTGTCGGTTCGATCGGCCTGCTTCCCAGCGCGTCCATGGGCGCAAGGGAGACGCAATTCGGAACGTTTGGCCTTTACGAACCGATCCACGGTTCTGCCCCCGATATTGCCGGGCAGGGCAAGGCAAACCCGATGGCAACCATCCTTTCTGCCGCGATGATGCTGCGCCATTCCTTCGGTCTTGAAGGTGAGGCTGCACGGATCGAAAGCGCAGTGGAGCGCGCGTTGGCGGACGGTATTCGGGGCGGCGATCTGGGCGGCACGGATGGTTGCGCCGCGATCGGCGAAGCGGTGCGAGAGCGCCTTTAACTCGCCATGTCGCTAAAGCTCGCGATCATCCTGCCTACGCTGAACGAGCGCGGCAATCTCGCCCCTTTGATCGAGCGGATCGAGGCGTCGTTGGGGCGCACGGGCTGGGAAGTGCTGATCGTCGATGACAATAGCAGCGACGGCACCGCAGACGAAGCGCGTGCCCTGGCGTTGGAAGACAGCCGCGTGCGGGTGATCCAGCGCATTGGCCGGCGCGGACTGGCGAGCGCCGCGATTGAAGGCTTCTGCGCGACTGCTGCGCCCTATGTCGCGGTGATGGATGCCGATCACCAGCACGATCCCGCTTTGCTGCCCGAAATGCTTGCGGCACTGGAATCGCAGGAGGTGCAGATTTGCGTCGCCAGCCGTTTTGCCGAAGGGGCCAGCACCGCCGATTGGGCACAGCCGGAGCGTGAGCGCCTGTCCGGCTTTGCGAATGGCATTGCGCGCCGGATAACGGGTGTTGAGCTGACCGACCCGATGAGCGGGTATTTCATGCTTCCATCGGCCACCGCCCGCGCTTTGGTGCCGCGCCTTTCGGGCATCGGGTTCAAAATCCTGCTCGATCTGCTGGCGACCGCGGATGCGCCGATGCAGGTGAAGGAATTTCCGCTCAACTTCGCCGCTCGCCGTGAAGGAGTAAGCAAGCTGGATAGAGCCGTTTTGTTCGATTTCCTCGCCGGTCTGTATGACAAGACACTGGGCCGCTTGATCCCGACCCGTTTTGCCCTGTTCGGAACGGTGGGGGCGCTGGGCGTGATCGTGCATATGGCGGTGCTGGCGGCGGCGCTGTTTGTGTATGAGGAGAACTTCACCCTCGCACAGGCGATAGCCGTGCTCAGCGCGATGAGCTTCAATTTCTGGCTGAACAACTGGCTGACCTATCGCGACGCCCGCCTGAAGGGTGCAGGCGAAGTGCTGCGCGGATGGATCGGCTTTATCGCGACATGTGCCGTGGGCGGTTTCGCCAATGTCGCGGTGGCGACCCTTCTGGAAGGGCGCGGCGTCTACTGGGCGCTGGCGGCCCTGTGCGGGATCATCATCGGATCAGTCTGGAACTACGCGCTCAGCAGCCGTTTCGTCTGGGGACGGTTCTGAGGCCTCTGGGTGCCCCATCGTATTGAAGTCCAGTTTTGACGCGACGCAGTCTTGATTACCGACATCTGTCCGAACCGGGTGCATAATTCGCGGCATCATTCTCTGGATTAGCTGTCTTTGCCTCTCAGTGACGGTTTCTCGCACGGCGAAAGCGCAATCCTGAAAAGCGCTGTGCGCATCGACACGGCACCGAAAATCAACCGAATAGTGTCTTGGTAAAACGCGATCTGGGTGAGATGGAAATGAATTGAAGAGCCTTTGCTGATCAATCGCCAAATCACCCCGCGGCTTCGGACAATTGAAAGTATCATCCGCGTGCACAGCACTGGACATCAACAGCGCTGCGATCACAATTGGCGTCTTCATCTCCACCCCGCAAGCCATGTCCATTTGGCAAAGCTCATCGGGCCTTCGAGTTCGGCGGCGGTTAGGATCTTGAAGAAGAGGGCGAATACCAGCGCGCTTCCCACCAGCACGGCGTAGCTTGTCCAGCGATACTTCTGCACCTGCGCCAGATCACTCAGGGCAAGAGCCAGTGCCGCGATCAGGAACACGCTTGGCATCATGTAATGGTAATAGAACTGCACCGGCTTTGGCGCGATCAGCCACAGGCCCAGCGCAACGCCATAGCCAACGACAACGCCCAGCCGCGCCCAGTCCAGCCGATAAAGCCCCGCGCAAAAGCACCACACCAGTGCTGGCAGGCCCGCCAGCATCGTCAGCGGATTGCCGATCAGCAGCACGCCGCGTTGCGCGTTGTCGGTAAATTCGTACAGGTACCAGATGCCCCGCGTATTCATCAGCCATTGCGGCCATGTGCTCTGATAGGAATGCGGCGCCTTCACGGACCCCTGCAGATCAAGGATATGCGTGTGGAAGCCAATGAGGCCCAACTCGGCGAGGGTTGAGGGGCGTAGCGGTGTACCGAGCCAGTAACCCGGTACAAAGGTGATCGCATAAACGGCGAGTGGTACGATCCCCAACCACAAGAAGGCCTCTATCAGAGTGATGCCGGGCACTGGCGCACCGCGGCGGCTCATCAACAGACGGCGTCGACCGGCGGAAAGACGGGCGGCGAGGAAGGTGAGGCCGGGCACCATCGCAATCGGCACCGCATTCCACTTGGACGCCATCGCCGCGCCCAGCGCTATGCCTGTCAGCGCCAGTCGCCAGCGGCCGGTCTCAGGCTCCCTGATCGCGCCTGCAAACTGCCATGCGGCCAGTGACAGGAATGCGGCCATAAATATGTCGAGCATCGCGATGCGTGCCTGAACGAAGATGTGAAATCCGGTGACGATCAGGATCCCGAATGCGATGGTTGCGAAGCGTTCCTGACTCGACAGCCAGATCGCGCGCATTCCGGCACCCACGGTGATCGTACCCGCGAGCAGCGGCATCAGCCGCCAGCCCCACGGATTGTCCCCAAACAGCCAGATGCCAAGCGCAATCAGCCATTTGCCGAGCATCGGGTGTTCCTGATTAAGATACGCCCCGCCGCCAAGCTCCCCGATACGCAGCATTTCACGCGCGGCGGGCAGGTAGTGCACCTCATCAAAGAAGGGTGTGGTCGGGATCGTCAGCCGGACTGTGCCGAGCGCTGCGAAAAACAGCGGGATCGCGATGCACCAGGCCCACGGATCGGCTTCAGTCTCACGCGGGGTGAGGGCAGCCCTAGTGCTGTCCGGCAGATCGGGGGTAGAGGCGCTGGCCATCACATATAGCGAGTAGGTAAGCACGGCAATCGCGGCAAGTGGGTTTCGGTGCTTTTGCTCGGTTCACTGGCGAAGGATCGCTTGCGAGCGCGCTGTGGGCGACCTAAGGGCAGCGACGCTATGAAAAAGACTACCGGAATGGACCGTTCGACAACCGCCAACTGGCGTCCCGCAACCAGAGCAGTGCGCGGCGGCACATGGCGCAGCGAGCATGGCGAGACATCGGAAGCGATGTATCTGACCTCTGGCTACACATATGATGATGCGCAGACGGTGGCTGACCGGTTTGCGGGTGACGCGCAGGGGATGACCTATTCCCGCCTCCAGAACCCGACCGTGGCAATGCTGGAAGAACGTATCGCGCTGATGGAGGGGGCAGAGGCCTGTCGCGGTCAGGCAAGTGGTATGGCAGCGATGACAGCGGCGTTGCTGTGCCAGCTTTCCGCCGGAGATCACTGCGTAGCTGCGCGTGCGGCATTTGGTTCATGCCGCTGGCTGGTCGATAGCCTGCTGCCGCGCTTCGGGATCGAAACGACTGTGATCGACAGCGCGGACAATGATGCGTGGGAGGCTGCCGTTCAGCCCAATACGAAGGTTTTCTTCTTCGAAACACCGGCGAACCCGACGCTCGATATTGTTGACCTGAAACATGTTTGCGACGTGGCGAAGGCGCACGGGATCACCACGGTTGTCGACAATGCCTTTGCCTCACCCGCGCTTCAGCGCCCGATGGAGTTTGGTGCCGATGTGGTGGCCTATAGCGCGACGAAGCTGATGGACGGGCAGGGCCGCGTTCTGGCCGGTGCTATTTGCGGGTCGGAGGAATGGATCACTGAAACGCTGATGCCGTTCCAGCGCAACACCGGGCCGACTCTGTCCGCGTTCAATGCATGGGTCGTGATGAAGGGGCTGGAGACGCTGGAACTGCGTGCCCGCCGGCAGAGCGAGAATGCCGTGGCGCTGGGCCAGTTCCTTGAACCGCGCATCGCCAAAGTGGGGCACATGCTGCATCCGGGCCTTGCGAGCCACCCGCGCCATGAACTGGCTCTGGCACAGATGGATGCGACGGGGCCGATCTTTGCCTTCGATGTTGGTACGCGTGAACGGGCTTTCCAATTGCTCGATGCGCTGCAACTGGTCGATATCTCGAACAATATCGGTGACGCGAAATCACTGATGTGCCACCCGGCTTCCACCACGCATGCCAGTGTCGGCGCAGAGGCGCGGGCCGAGATGGGCGTGACGGACGGCCTTTTGCGCATCAATGTCGGGCTCGAAGACATCGCCGATCTGACAGAAGATCTGGATCAGGCGCTCACCGCAGCAGATATCTAGGCGCTGAATACACAAAAGGCCGAGACGTTGGGGCACGTCTCGGCCAGATGCACTTTTGTCGTTTTAGGCCAGGGGGACGGGTCGGCCTGATATGGACAGACTGCGAACAAGAAGGACCTAACTCGTTCGTAGCCCCATCTTTCTACGCGCACAGATGTTCGCATAGAGTTTGGGTGCCTCTAATTGTTTCGCATTAGGTGACGCTAACCGGTTATTAACCATCGCGTGAACGCACCCCCGCGATTTGCGGGTCGAATGTGCATCCGGCCTTGTGCAATGCAGCAAAGCGCCCTAGCTGGCGCAATCGAACCGCATCAACCGGCAAGAAGCCGGACCAAAAATCAGGAATTCGCATGGCTCAGGACCGCTCCTTCGCGGCAAGTTTTCGGCGCGACTGGCTCGCACAGCCCAAGGCAGACATCCTTGCAGGGATCGTCGTTGCGCTTGCTCTGATCCCCGAGGCGATCGGCTTTTCCCTGATCGCTGGCGTCGATCCCAGCGTTGGCCTGTATGCCAGCGTCGCTATTGCGATGGTGATTGCGTTTACAGGCGGACGGCCCGGAATGATCTCCGCCGCGACGGCTGCTGTGGCCGTCGTCGTGATCCCGCTGGTGCGCGATTACGGAGTGGATTACCTGTTCGCCGCGACCATCTTGATGGGCATTTTCCAAGGGATCGCGGCGGTTCTGCGCCTTCACTTGCTGATGCAGTTTGTGTCCCGCAGTGTGATCACCGGCTTTGTCAACGCGCTCGCCATCCTGATCTTCATGGCCCAGCTGCCGCAGCTTTTACCGGGAAATGAAGGCGTTACGATCTGGACTTATGTCATGGTCGCCGCAGGTCTGGCGATCATTTACGGCCTGCCGCGCCTTACCAAAGCTGTGCCGAGCCCGCTTGTGGCCATTCTGGTGCTTACCGGTCTTACGATCTGGTTCGGTCTGCCGGTCAACAATGTCGCGGGCGAGGGCAAATTGCCCGAAGGGCTGCCCAGTTTTGCGCTGCCCAATGTGCCGCTGACGCTTGAGACGCTGCAGATCATCGCGCCGTATTCACTTACAATGGCGGCTGTCGGCCTGCTGGAGAGCTTCCTGACTGCGCAGATCGTCGATGACATGACGCACACCGAAAGCGACAAGCAGCGAGAAAGCGCGGGGCAAGGCGTATCCAATATCGTTGCCGCATGCTTTGGCGGTATGGGCGGCTGCGCCATGATCGGCCAGTCGGTTATCAACGTTGCCAGTGGCGGGCGAGGGCGTTTGTCGACCTTTACCGCAGGTGCATTCCTGCTGTTCCTGCTCGCCGTGCTTGGTCCCTTTGTGGGTCAGGTTCCGATGCCTGCTCTGGTTGCGGTGATGATCATGGTCAGCATCGGCACGTTCAGCTGGAATTCGATCCCGAACCTGCGCCTGCACCCGCCGTCCTCTTCGCTGGTGATGGTGGCGACAGTGATCGTAACGGTCTGGACCAAGGATCTGGCGCTGGGCGTACTGGTCGGTGTGCTTTTGTCGGGCATCTTCTTCGCTAACAAGGTGCGCTCCATGTTCACGGTTGAGCGCGTGCGTCGCCCGCATTCCGCCGTCTACCACGTGAGTGGAGAAATCTTTTTCGCAAGCGCGGACAAGTTCCAGCAGATGCTCGGGCCGGAAAGCCTTGAGGATGATCCGGCTGACAATGTCGTGATTGACGTCGCCAATGCGCAGTTCTGGGATATTTCCGCCATCGGTGCGCTGGAGAAGGCGGTTGACCGTATGCGCCGCAATGGCCGCCATGTGCGTGTCGTTGGTCTGGACTTGAGAAGCGCCGACTTGGTCGATCGTTTCGCGTTGGAGGACCGGACGGGTCTGGAACAGGGCCTCGCCCCGCACTGATTGGGCTTGCGCGGTCAGTTTCGCTGTGCAACTCATCCCGTCCAACGGGAGAGAGACATGTCAAAGCGCATCGAACTGATTTTCGATTTCGTCAGCCCCAACGCCTATATGATCTGGTGGCCTCTGCGTGACCTTGTGAAGCGCACGGGGGCAGAACTGGACGTGACGCCGGTATTCCTTGGCGGGATGCACCGGTTGACAGGCAATGCGCCGCCAATGATCCGTAACAAGGATGTGAAGGGCAAGGTCGAATACGACATGCTCGAAATACAGCGCTTCATCGCCAAGCATCAGTTGACGAAGTATCGCCTGCACCCGCAATTCCCGTTCAACTCCATCACGCTCCAGCGCCTGCTATACGCAGCCGATCAGGACGGGCGCGGTGTCCAGTTTGTGGAGGCGCTGTTGCCCGCGATCTGGGAAGACAGCGTCGACTTTACCGATGCAGAGGCGATGGGTGCCGTCATCACCAATGCCGGCTTGGATGCGGCTGACCTGTTTGCCCGTATCCAGACGAATGAAGTAAAGCAGGGTTTGGTCGCCAACACCGATCATGCGGTAGAACGCGGCGCTTTCGGCATCCCAACCATGTTTGTCGGCCCCAAAGAAGGAAAGACAGAGATGTTCTTTGGTAAAGAGCGACTGGCGCAAATCGAAGAAGAGCTAAGCTGATCGCAGGACCAGCGACGGCATGATGCTTTGTAATTGAAGGCTGCACGGTCCGAGCCGCGAAGCGCGCAATTCACGCTAGTTTTTCTGGCGGGGATATATCTCCTGAGGGGTAATGTGGCTTGGGATGGTTGAGTGTGGCTGTTGTGCACAAGTTCGGAACTCATGCACAACTCGCACCGTTGTCTCTCTTGCCGACCGCCGATGAATTGCTAACTTGGGATCGACATGAAAGAATTTTTCCAACATGCCGCCGTCACCGAAGGCGTTACCGTCCGCGTTGCGGTGAACTTTCTTCCCGAGCAGTCCCATCCCGAAGCGGGCAAGTGGTTCTGGGTTTATCATATCCGCATCGAAAATGCCTCGCACGAGACGCTACAGCTGCGCACCCGCCACTGGCGGATCACCGATGCGCGCGGCATGGTGAACCATGTCGACGGGGAAGGCGTGGTTGGAGAGCAGCCGACACTCGCACCGGGCGAAAGCCACGATTACGTTTCCGGCTGTCCGCTGACGACGCCGCATGGTTCGATGGAAGGGTTCTACACCTTCCTGCGATCCGATGGTTCGCCGGTCGAAGTGCGCATCCCATACTTCCCGCTCGCGGCACCGGAAACGGCTGACGGTCGCTCCTGAACGACAACACGTGGCTTTCCTTGCTGAAAGTCGAGCTGTCTTGCAGCACCCGCCGCGTGGGCGTAAGCGCTGCTGTCGATGAAACGCACGCACCTCCCGCTAAACGCTCTGCGCGTCTATGACGCTGCGGCAAGGCACCTTTCCTTTACCCGCGCGGCTGACGAGCTTGCTGTGACACCGGCGGCTGTTGGCCAGCAGATCAGAGCGCTGGAAGACCATCTGGGCGTCGTCCTGTTCCGCCGCACTTCCAAGGGGCTGGAGCTGACGCCAGAGGGGTATGCGGGCCTCGATGCCCTGCGCGAAGGCTTCCTCCGGTTCGAAGAGAGCGTGCAGGCCATGCAGGCGGGACAGGCATCGGACCGCTACACCATTGCCGCCCCGCGGGAGTTCTACGCCGAATGGTTCGCTCCGCGCCTCGCCAGCTTTCAGGCGCAGACGCCCGGCATCCAGTACATCCTAGCCCCCGATGAAGGGGCCGACTTTACCGAGGCCAATCTCGACCTTGCGATCCGCTTTATCGACGGACCCGGGGAGCTTGAGGGGATCCAGCTTGCACCCGCCCTCAAGGTAGCCGTCGCCGCTCCCGATGCGCGTGATGCGTGGATCGACTGGCCCGAGGCATCGCTTCCCGACGATATCAAGCCGTGCATCACCGCCGGCAGTGCAGGGCAGGCGATGAGCTCGGCACTGGCGGGCATGGGCCGCACCATCCTCCCGCTCGCATTGGTAGAGCGCCAGATTGAGCGCGGCGCTCTGATCGCGCTGGACGAGCCGGTGGAGAGCCGCCGGTCGTACTGGCTGGTCGCCCCCCTACCGCAATGGCGCAGCAAGAAGGTTAAGGCGCTGATCTCCCACATCACGGCCTGACGCCCACGCCAGGTGCCACCATCATGACCGCACCCGCCACCTTTGCCACCGCCCGCTTCACCATGCGCCCCCTGCAGCGCAGCGATGCGGCAGCGCTGTTGCCGACGCTGGGCGACCGTGAGCAGTGCCGCTACCTCTCTCGCGAGCGCTTTGCCGACGAGGCGGAGCTGTGGCGCTGGCTGTCCGACCCCGACTGGAACGGCCGCACCTGGATCGCCGAGGACGCGGGCGGCGTTGCAGGCCGCTTCGTCGCCATGCCCGCGCACGACCCCGACGTGGCCGAGGTCGGGTACATCACCTGCGCCCACCGCCAGCGCGAAGGCGTCGCGGCGGAGTGCATGGCCGCGTTGATCGGGCACCTGTTTGGCGAAGGGCAGCGCAAGCTCACCGCCGTAGTCGACTTCGAGAACGCCGCCTCCGCCCGCCTTGCCGAACGGCTCGGCTTCCGGCGCGAGGCTGCTTTCGAGGAGCATGAGACGACCCATGAAGGCGTGCGCAGCGTGTACTGGTACGGCCTGCTATCGCGCGAGTGGCCCCCCGCCTGAAGCCGGGACATGGACCGCATGTTACACGGTCCTGAAGAGTTTTGTGGGGGGAGTCTTTTGTGTCATGCACCCACATCCGTGGGTGCATCCTCGGCGCTATTCCCTCCGCTTCGCTGCGGGGCACCTGCGGGGCGGCCGCTTGGCCTTGCGGTCCGCTGGTCGCGGACCGGACACGCGCTATACGAGCGGTCGGCAACCATCGGCTTGGCAACACTTCTTTGGCTTGGTGGCGGAGCACGGCGCGAAGCGCCGCAAGGGCGACTGCCCGCCCGCAGCGCCATAGGCGCGAGGACATCGCGCGCCGGATGGCGTGCGGAAGACAAAAAACCACAGCACTGAGGACGCGCCCACGGATGTGGGCGCATGAAACCGAAGACTCCCCACCCTATCGGCAAAAATGCCGCCGCAGGATTTCTTCATTCCGGGCACGCTTGGCCGCGATCTTGGGGTCGGCGGGAGGATTATTCCCGATCCGCCCCGCTTCGACATGGGCGAGCCAATTGTCAAAAGGCGAGCGCGTCACCGGATCAACCGGCTCCGAATAGGCCCAAGCCTTGGGCGGAGGCTCCGCAAAAGTAATGTCGGCAGGGGTGAGGGGCGGAATTGGGAGGGGCGATTTCTTCATCCGCGTGGAGGTGTCAGTTTTTTGGGGAGTAGGAAAAAGAAATCTAGGGGATAGCGAGATTTCGTAATATTGAAACAAAACTTAACTTCAAGCACAGTCCAATTTCGCAATAAGGAGTATTCAAAAATGGCGCGAAAAGTATTTTTTAGCTTCCACTTTGCCAATGACTATTGGCGCACTCAGCAAGTGAGAAACATGGGTGCCCTTGATGGTCAAACATTCTGTACTCCGAATGCTTGGGAGGAGGTGAAGAGAAAGGGTAGTGC
>JAXHVK010000091.1:0-11227 GCA_034211135.1 Pseudomonadota bacterium | reverse complement strand
GTTGGTTCAGGGCCATAGGGATTGTCTTCGAACACATTGCCGCCGCCCGCCATGATGGCGCGCTGATCTTCGCTAAACCCCCAGCGGGTGAAGTCCGGTGCAGCTGCAATGCCGATCATCCCTGAAAGCCGCTCTCCCAGAGCCGTGCCGACAAGCAGCATAAGCCACCCGCCCATTGAAGATCCGATCAACAGGACAGGCCCATCAACATGGTTTTCGATCAGGGTGAGCACCTCGTTCTTCCACCGTGACAAAGTGCCGTCTGCAAAATCGCCCGAGCTTTCTCCGCAGCCTGAATAATCGAGCAGGAGGCATGCGCGGCCCGCCTTCCGAGACGCCTCGAAAAGCGCGGTCGCCTTGCTGCCCGACATATCGGACATGTAACCGGGGAGGAAAACCAGTGTCGGGCCTGTGCCCGCGTCTGGACCCTTGCAATGGCGGAAGGCGATGCGATTGCCATCAGGCATATCGTGGAAGCGGATATCGTTCATTTTCACCTCATGCCAGCGCTGTCACATCGTCGCAACGCCGCGTCATTAAAGGCCTCGCCATGTTGAAAACAGATCTGATCCAGCAGCCCGCTAATCCCGCTACCAACCTGACCCGTCGCGGCCTGTTCGGGCTTGCCGGTGCATCGGCCGCCCTGGCCGCAACACCGGGCAGCGCGCGTGGCTTTGGCAGCGGCTTTACGCACAGTGTCGCGAGTGGAGAGCCTCAGGCGAACAGCGTCCTTTTATGGACCCGCTTTGTCGGTGAAGCGGCGACGGAATTGGAGTGGCAGGTTTCTACCACCGAAGATTTTGCAAAGCCGGTTTCCGAAGGTTCCATCACCGCCAGCCCTGATCGTGACTGGTGTGCAAAGGCGATTGCCAGCGGCCTTGAGCCTGGTCAGTGGTATTTCTTCCGATTTGTCGCGCCTGATGGCTCCATGTCGCCAATTGGCCGGACAAAGACCTTGCCACAGGGGGCGACACAGCAGTTCCGGATGGCGGTATTCTCCTGCGCCAATTACGGTTTTGGCTGGTTCAATGCCTATGCCCATGCGGTGCAGGCCAATGATTGCGATCTCGCGCTGCATCTTGGCGATTACATTTATGAATATGGCGGCGGCACCTATCCCAGCGCCAGCCAGAAGCATCCGAACCGCGATCTTGCACCGGAAAACGAGATTGTCACGCTGGCCGATTACCGTCTGCGTTACGCGACCTATCGCGCAGACCCCGATCTCCAGCGCATTCATCAGGTGTTGCCGATGATCCCCGTCTGGGATGATCACGAATCCACCAATGACAGCTGGAAAGACGGCGCGCAGAATCACCAGCCCGATACCGAAGGCGACTGGGCGACGCGCAAGGCGATTGCCAAGCGTGTCTATCGCGAATGGATGCCGGTGTCGGACGCACCCTATGCCACATATGATTTAGGCGATCTGGCGACCTTGTTCCGCCTTGATACCCGTCTTGAAGGACGCGAAGAGCAGTTCAATCTCGCCAGCATTCTGAAAGGTAAGGACAGCCCGCAGGCGATGGCCGCCGCGCTCACAGCCTTCCGCGATGGCGCCTATGCCGATCCCGACCGTCAATTGCTTGGTTTGGCGCAGGAAGAATGGCTGGCAAAGGGCCTTGCCGCATCGAATGCGCGCGGTGCAACCTGGCAGGTTCTGGTGCAGCAGGTGTTGATGGGGAAAGTCTCCGCGCCCAAAAGCATGATTGAGGTGCTCGGCGACAAAGTACCCGACTGGATCAAGCCGCGCCTGACGGCTGCCGCCATGGCAAGCCAGGTCGGCATCCCGCAAAACATGGACGCATGGGACGGCTATCCCGCAGCGCGCGAACGTGCCTTTGCCATGGCGCAGGAAGCCGATGCCAATCTGATCGTGCTGGCCGGAGACACGCACAATGCGTGGGGCTTTAATCTCGCACAGGATGGCAAGGCGGTGGGCGTCGAATTCGGCGTCTCCTCCGTCAGTTCACCGGGTTATGAAAGCTATCTTTCGATGGTCCCGTCTGATGTTCTGGCAGGCGCGCTGGTGGGCGAGAACGCCGAACTGCAATGGGCCGATACCTCCCAGCGCGGTTACATGACAGTCGAACTCACTCCCAGCACGGCAACGACCGAATGGCGTTTCGTCGAGGGCATCAAGACCCGTTCGACTAAACTGGCAGGAACCAAGCGGATCAGCACCGAAGCAGGATCGAACATGCTTTCGGCCCAAGGGTAGTGATCAGCCTTCATCAGGGCTGAAAATCTCCTCAATTGGCAAGTTAAACACTTGCGAGATGGTGAAGGCCAGCGGCAGCGAAGGGTCATAGCGGCCCTTTTCGATGGCATTGACACTCTGACGGGATACGCCGAGTCGCTCTGCCAGATCGGCTTGCGACCAGTCACGCTCTGCGCGCAGAACTTTGAGGCGGTTCTTCACCAGACGTTACCCCAGTCGCCAATCGTCAGGCGATTGTAGAGCGCGCCAAAGCCTAGTCCGATAAACCAGAAAAATGCCGCACCAAATCCGCCATTCCCTGCGGGAACAAGATCGAAATTCTGGAGCCATTGCCAGATCGTCGTGATCGTCAGACAAAAGCCCGTGGCAAACAGGCATTGCCGGACAAACAGCATGCGGATGTATTCATCCGTCTCCTCTACTAACAAGCGCATCACCGCCCAGAAGACGCCAATCAGGGGCAGGGCGGGCGCAATTGCCAGCGCCCAGGCAATGGGGCCGGTCGGCTGGATCGCGTTGAAAGTCCACTTCGCAACAAAAAGCACCACGAGGTAAAGCGCCATCAGGCTGGCGACCCGCACGATGTAACGGCGGGCCGCAGGGCTTGCGCATTTTGTCATGAGCGGCAGCCCTTTTTTCTGCGGGCCTTGGCTCCGATCGAGACAGCGCCGGCGCTCGCAAGAGAGGTGATCAGAATTGCCGAGGACGGGCCCGGAAGGTCAATCCACAGAGCGGTAAATGCGGCAAGAAAAATAATGGCGGCCCACATCAAAGCCATTTGTACTTGGGTCATTGGTCAAGCCTCCTTGTTGTTATGGAAAGGTCACTTGTCATAGGCCCATCCCTATGTCAAGTGAACTGGTCATTATATACTTTAGAAAGCAAGTTAGAAGGCGATTCGTCCACAGGCAAGAAGAAACAGGCATTCAACTTTTGCACAACATAGGTTTTACCTCGTCACAACAGCTGCTAGTGCGGTGTTGTTGAACCAAGGTGATTCGCCGATGTCTATGCTTGAAAAAATTCAAACTCTTCGCGCTGAAGCGCTTGAAGAGGCTATGGCGTCGCCCGCTTTTGAGACGGTGCGCGCGCTTGATGCCGCTGTGGTTTCCGCTGGGGGGAAAAGCCTTTTGGAAGCCGCCAAAGAATCCAAACCCAAATCAGAGCCAGCTTTGATCACACGTGTTGTGACAGGCATGACTTTACCCGCAAAAAAAATGTCACAAGGTGATGCTGCGGAACTCGCGTTGCGTGAAAAAGGCCCGCTGCCTGTTGGGAGGCTTCAAGAGGCTGCTGAGCAAAAAGGGGCAGTATTTAGGGGGGACAATCCTGTTCCTAGTTTTCGCTCGATGTTGTCGAAAGATGCGCGCTTTAGAAGCGTGCAGCGCAACAACATGTATTTTTGGTGGCTCAAAGGCGTTGAGTTGCCGAGAGAGTTTATGCCGGAACCCACCAGCATTGATGATCTATTGGGTTCCGGCTCAAACGCCAATGAGGAAGGAGGTGATGCAAATGCGGCCACCATGCCTAGCCTCTAGCTAAGGGCATCCGGGGGAAACAGGTATCTCACACCTGCCAACCTCGCAGCCCCGTTGGGGTGCATTCGCCACCGGCTATGCCGGTCCTGTAAACACGAACGCCGGTAGAGGATTTGGCCCCTCTACCGGCACTTTCTATGCGTGAAGTATAAAGGAATTGCAAGTGTCAGGCGACGAGAAGGATAGCAGCGAAGACGCGGTTCTGAGGCGTCTTTTACAGACACCGCACAAGAAGCACGAGCCGACAACGCCACTTGGTCGGCGGCGGCGTAAGGACAGAGAGAAGCAAAAAGCGGGCGACTAGCTAGTCCAGCGCTTGCGGCGCTTCCCGATCTTGCGGGGTAGCTTGGGCCTAAGCGGCGGCTGCGAGGCCGCTAGTCCGCCGATAGGTCAAGCGCTTGCCAGCAATTCCCTTGAGAGCAATGTCTGCGCGCTCACGGTCTTCTACGCCGCGACCCGAACGGTTGGAGTACCTGAAGTCAAACTCGGCAAGGTAGCGATGTAGGTGCTGCTGTCCGCAATGCTGGTAAATGCCGCGCATTCCCTTTTTGAAGATGCTGAAAAAGCCTTCAACCGTGTTGGTGTAAGCAGTCGAGTCGTTTTCGCTGACCCATTCATCGCGCTTGTGCGCAACGTGCTGATGCTTGGCGAACTCAAGACCGGGGCGCTTATACGCTTGATGCTCATCGGTAAGTAGACGTGAGCGACGATCAACATTGGTAAGAAGGTAACGACCAAGCACATCTGCGTTAAACGTCCCATTGAACACAACGGATGCTGAACGGCCTGTGGTGCGGTCTACGAGGCTGACAATGCGGTTCATGCGGTGAATAGCCATACGGCTTTCAGGCGCGCTTTTGTCGGTGCCATAATAGGTTTCATCGGCCTCCACATCGGAGCCGGGGCCACCCATGGGGCCTTCGTCGGTTTTCATGGCCTCACGAATACGGTGGGCCATAAACCAAGCGGTTTTGTAAGTAACGCCCAGCATACGGTGCATCTGGTGGGCGCTCATACCCTTCTTGCTGGCGCACATAAGGTGCGTTGCCAGAAGCCATTTATTGAGAGGAACCTTTGAGCGCTCGAAGACAGTGCCAACGGTAACGGTGTATTGCTTGCGGCACTCGGAGTTGTTGCACTGGACTAGGCCGGGGCGATGCTTGCCGCCCTCAAGGCGTGTCTGGTGATCTGTAGAACCACAGTGAGGGCACACAGGACCATGCGGCCAATGTAAAACCTCAAGGTATTCGCGGGCTTTGTCAGCGTCTTGAAAACGAGGCTCGAAAAGGTTGGTGTTCGTCATGGGCTGACACTAGCCGACACACTTGCTTTGTCAAGTATATAATGACCAGTGAACTTTCCAAATTGGAAAGGGTCGTTGAGTCATCGCACTGTGCCATCCCAAGAAAATGGTGACTTCTTAAAACCGGCATCCTAAATGCTGCGCATGGCTATGCTGCTGACCACGACTACTACCACCACAACCTCGGGCGACCGGGGGCGGTTGGTGCTGGTCTGACCCAGCGGCGACGCCACCCGGTTCAGGGTGGCGCGGTGTCTTCCCTGAAATCGGTCTGAAACTGAAACACCGCTCTTCCGGTGCGCGGCTACCTGTCCTAAGGCGCGCTCAAGACTGAATGGACGCGAAGACAATGACCGAACTGCTCAAGATCAGCCTGCCCGATGGTTCCGTGCGCGAAGTGGAGCCGGGGGCGACTCCAGCCGATATCGCCGCCGCGATTGGCTCGGGCCTTGCGAAAGCCGCGCTGGCCGCGCGCGTTGATGGCGAGGTCCGCGATCTCAACCGGCCTTTTGAAGGTGACGCAGAGCTGGCCCTGATTACCTCCAAGGACGAAGCCGACGCGCTTGAACTGGCGCGTCACGATTTCGCTCACGTCCTCGCCGAAGCGGTGCAGGCACTGTATCCCGGAACGCAGATCACCTTTGGTCCGGCGACTGATGACGGTTTTTACTACGACGTCATGGCGCCGCCTTCACGCGAACCGTTCGGCATGGATGATCTTCCCGCAATCGAGGAGAAGATGCGCGAGATCATCAAAGCGGATAAGCCGCTACGACGCGAGGTATGGACGCGTCAGGCGCTGATCGAAAAGTGGGAAGATGAAGGTGAGGCGTTCAAGGCTGAATGGGCCAAGACCCTTCCCGAGGATGAAGAGCTGACGGTATACTGGTCGGGCGATGACTGGCTCGACATGTGCCGTGGCCCGCACCTTGCCTCTACCGGAAAGCTCGACCCGCAGGCCTTCAAGCTGATGCGGACCGCTGGCGCATATTGGCGCGGCGATCAGAACAATGCCCAGCTTACGCGCATTTACGGCACTGGCTGGCTGAACAAGAAGCAGCTTAACGCGCATCTCCACCGGCTGGAGGAAGCGGCAAAGCGCGACCACCGCAAGCTTGGCCGCGAAATGGACCTGTTCCACCTTCAGGAAGAGGCGCATGGCAGCGTGTTCTGGCACCCGAAGGGCTATCGCATCTGGCGCGAACTCGAAGCCTATATGCGCCGCAAGATGGACGGCGCAGGCTATCGCGAGATCAAGACCCCACAGGTGATGGATGCACGCCAGTGGGAACAGTCGGGCCACTGGGGCAAATATCGCGAAAACATGTTCGTTATCCCAGACGAAGTGCCCAACACCGAAGATGAAGGCGAAATCGTCTCCAAGGACGCCGACTGGATGGCGTTGAAGCCGATGAACTGCCCCGCGCATGTTCTGGTCTTCAAGCAGGGCATTACGTCTTATCGCGACCTGCCGATCCGTCTGGGCGAAATGGGTTGCTGCCACCGTAATGAGCCGCACGGCGCGCTCCATGGCCTGATGCGTGTACGTCAGTTCACGCAGGATGACGCGCACATTTTCTGCACTGAAGAGCAGGTTGTGGAAGAGGTGCAGGCATTCCTGACGCTGGCCGACAGCGTCTATAAGGACTTTGGCTTTACCTACGATATCAAGCTGGCCCTGCGGCCTGAAAAGCGCTTTGGTTCGGATGCGGACTGGGACAAGGCAGAGCAGGAACTGCGCGACGCATTGAGCGCGAACGGCCTGGAATGGGAAGAACTGCCCGGCGAAGGCGCTTTCTACGCGCCGAAGCTGGAATGGCACCTTACCGATGCAATTGGCCGGACCTGGCAGGTTGGCACGATCCAGTCCGACCGGGTTCTGCCGGAACGCCTTGATGCAACCTATATCGGCGAGGATGGCGAAAAGCATCGCCCTGTCATGCTGCACCGTGCGATCTTCGGTTCCTATGAGCGGTTTATCGGCATCCTGATTGAGCACTTTGCCGGACGTCTGCCAGCGTGGCTTTCGCCCGTGCAGGCGGTTGTCGCGACAATCGTGTCCGACGCGGACGATTATGCCAAACAAGCCGTCGCCAAGCTCGAAGCGGCAGGCGTGCGGGTTGAAAGCGATCTGCGGAACGAAAAGATCAACTACAAGGTGCGCGAACATTCGCTTGCGAAAGTCCCGCACCTGTTGGTTGTCGGCAAACGTGAGGCGGATGAAGGCACCGTTGCTATGCGCACGCTGGGCGAGAAAGAGCAGAAGGTTCTGAGCCTGGACGAAGCGATTGCGTTCCTGACCAGCGCAGCGACACCGCCTGACCTTTCCTAGACCGTGATGGAGGCAATCGGCTCTTTCAGCACGGCCCAGATTGTGGTCGCGCTGTTTGCCGCACTGGGCGCTTCATTCATACGTGGGCTCACCGGCTTCGGCATGGCGATCCTGCTCGTGCCGATCATGGCCCTGGCTCTGCCTCCGGTCGAAGCTGTGTTGATTGCGAACGGCTTGTCCGTCCTGATTGGTCTTTCTGAATTGCCGCGCCTGTTGCGCGGGGCAGAGCGTTCGGCCTGGGCTATCGCCGGATTGTGCATGGTCGTGACGCCCGCAGGGCTTTTGGCCCTGGCTGCCACGGGTGCGGATCTTGCGCGCTTCATCATCGCATTGATAGCGCTGAGCGCGTTTGTCGCCGTGCTCATCCCGCGCTTGTTACCTGATCAACCGGGCATTGCGACAATCGGCACAGTCGGCATTCTGAGCGGGTTGATGACAGGTTATGCCGGAATGCCGGGTCCGCCGGTTGTGCCCTTTTACGTCAGCCGCTCGCTCCCGCGGGAGACGGCGAAGACGTCCATGCTGCTGATTTTCACATTCGCCGCCGGGGCGGGGCTTGTATCGGGCGCTGCAATCGGTGTCGCGACCACATCACTGGCGCTGCTGACGCTTCTTCTTTTTCCGGCGGTTTTAGTCGGGAACTGGCTTGGCAATAAAGCGAGCGGAACAGTCAGCGATCCCGTCTGGCGTATCAGTGTCGGCGTCGTCCTAGGTGCTGCGGCACTGGCTGCGCTTATCCGTTTGCTTTGACCGCTTAATCGAGCCAGCTCGCGGCCATAACCTCACCACCGGCATGCTGGCGAAGGATAAGGGCGTAGCGGTCAGCCCCTGTGACCGAGAGGTTCTCAGCACCCAGTTCGATGCTTTTGGAGCCCCCGTTCCAGTTGTCGATGCGCCGCTCTTCAAGGGCGACATTGGTATAGGTGACACTGCGTCCGCCATTCTCGCCTCGACCAATGCGCACGGTTTCACGCCGCGATACGCCCACAAGCACCAGCTCTGCGGCGCGCGACGTAGACCCGGCCAGACCAACGGCGTGCCCTTTCCCCGGTACAGCACGAATGCTGATAGCGGCGCCCGTGTCGGGCAACGATGCTGCCAACTTGCGGAGAGCGTTCGCGTCAGAACCGACCTCTCCTGCATGCCCTGCAAGGACAGCCTGCGGGGTGTAAACACCATTGTATCCGACAAGTCCGCGCTGCGAATAGGACCGTTGCAGAGCGGTATTTTCAGGCGATGCAAACGTGTCCTTCCAGCCCAGACGATCCCAGTAATCGACCGGGCGAGATATTACGATGAACTCGCCCGCCTCATCGAATTTCGCGGCAAGGCGATCCGCAGGCGGGCATGAAGAGCATCCCTGACTGGTGAACAGTTCCAGCAGGACGGGTGCGTTATTCGCCGGCTGCGCGCTGGTCTTCGCGCTTTTCTGCACCGGAAAACCAAGTGCCGCGACAATCAGCGCGGTGACGATGGCCGTGACGGGTAAGAGTAATCTGGGCAAGGCGCGCCTCTCCTGCGTGGTAACTGTATGACAGTGTTCGCAGAGGTCGCGCGTTTGGTTACGCGCTGAGGCAGTGCGTGATCAGCCGATTGTCGGGATCGCCTGACCCGCAAGGATCAGGGCCGCGCTGCAAGCGACCACGATCGCGCTGCGGGCAATATCACGTGACCGCTCAACGGTGGCGGCGCGTGCGGCATAGGTCAGGGCAATGGCTTTGCTCATAACCTTCGTTTTCGCCGCAAATTCCTAACAGATCGTTAACTGCTTGCCTGTGCCGATGGCATTTGTTGGCTGGCACAGTGAAAACCTCCGCCACCTGCCAGCACTGCATCGCCTGCCAGACCGACCGTTTCGCGATCGGGGAAATGCTCCGCAATGGCAGCGATACCGGCTTCATCATTCGGTGAACCGAAGGTCGGGACAACGACAAGGTTGGAGGTGATGGCAAAGTTCACATAGCTCGCCGGCTCAATCACGCCCGCCCGTTCAATCCGGCCCGGTGACGGGATGCGGGCGACTTCGATGCCCGCGGTTTTGGCGCGGGAAACCGCATCGGCATAAATGCGATCATTCGGATCGTCTGTTCCCATAGGCTCAGGCACGACGATGCGATTTTCGGTGACGAAACGCGCGAGATTGTCGACATGCCCGTCCGTGTGATCATTGATCAGCCCTTCGCCCAGCCACACCAGCCGTTCAAAGCCCAGCGTTCTCGCCAGCTCCGCCCCAATCCCTTCACGGGTCATGTGCGGATTGCGATTGGGGTTTAGAAGACATTGCTCTGTCGTGATGGCCAGACCCGTCCCGTCCCCATCGAAAGCGCCGCCTTCGAGAATCATGGGCGCTTCCATGACCGGCAGGCCTGCATCTGACGCGATGTCAGCGCCGATTGTTTGATCGCCGGGCATTTCATATTTTCCGCCCCACCCGTTGAAGCCGAACCGCTGCGCGATCTGCCTCCCGTCCGCATTTACGACCAAGGGACCGGTGTCTCTCAGCCAGATGTCGCCATAAACGCGTCGTTCCAAAGTAACCGCATCGCTGACTAGTGCCTTTGCGCGTGCCTCATTGGCTTCGTCGCGGACCAACAGGCGCACGTCTTGGCCGCTTTCGGCAACAGCGCTGGCGAATGCGGCGATCTGCTCTTGCGCGGCTTCGAGAAAGCCAGGCCATTCATCAGCCAGATGCGGAAAGCCGATCCACAGCCAGTCCTGCGGCGCCCATTCGGGCGGCATAATCGGGCCAGCCATGTCTCGGCTCTCCTATCGCCTGTCAGCAACCGGTTTCAGCGGCTGCGCAGCTTTCATCGCGCGCAGCCTTGAACTCGTCACCTTCGTTCCAGTTAGGCCAGTCGCTGCTCATCGCCATCATGCGACCCAGCTTGTAGTAAAGCTGGAGATCCTGCATCACGCCCGACCAGTCCCACTCTTCGTTGAACTCGTCTTTCGCGCCGTGATAGCGATTGTCGCGATAATCCTTGGCAACGGCTTCACCGGCCTCGCGCCCGCCGTCGATCAGGTCTTCGCCGCCATCAACATAGAGCATCGGCACGCCTTTCTTGGCGAAGGCGAAATGGTCCGAACGATAGTAATAGCCCGCTTCAGGCGAAGGGTTCGGCGTCGAGACGCGATCTTCCGATGCCAGCGCCGCTTCGAGGAACAGATCGAGCTGTGATTTGCCCGGTCCAACCACAGTCACATCCTTCGAAGGGCCTGCGACAAGAAAGGCGTCCATGTTCACGCCGCCGACGGTCTGTGCATGCGGATAGACGGGATTATCAGCGTAGTAGTACGAACCGAGCAGGCCCGATTCCTCCGCTGTCACCGCCAGAAAGACAAGGCTGCGCTTTGGCGCGCCGGCCTTTGCGTGGGCTTCTGCAAGAGCGACCAGAGCCGCCGTGCCGGTGGCGTTATCGACTGCGCCGTTGCAGATGTCATCGCCGTCGGGTGCCGGAGTACAGCGGCCCAGATGATCCCAGTGCGCGGTATGCAGAACATATTCTTCCGGCGCTTCGGTGCCCGGCAAAATGCCGATGACATTTTGCGATGCGAAAGTGCGCATGTCGTTTTCGAAACTGGTCGATGCGGTCATCCCAAGTTCAACAGGCTTGAAGTCAGCCGACTTCGCCGCCTCGCTGAGTTCGGCGAGATCCTGGCCCGATGCTTTCAGGATTTCTGCAGCTACATCTTTCTGCACCCAGCCATTCATGATCGTCATCGCAGGCGGGTTATCGCCGCGTGCAGCATAGGCCTGCGGGCCGCTCCAGGAGCTTTCGACCACGCCCCAGGGATAGCTTGCCGGTTCGGTATCGTGGACGATGATGGCGCCG
>JAXHVK010000090.1:0-11327 GCA_034211135.1 Pseudomonadota bacterium | reverse complement strand
GTCCTTGAGGCGGAGGAGTACTTCTCACCGGGCCAGAAAGGCTCGAGCGCGATGCCGCACAAGCGTAATCCGATCCTGACCGAAAACCTGACAGGACAGGCGCGCATGATCCGCGGCTACGCCATGCCGGCGCTCGAAAATGTGGCGCTGTGGCATGAACGCGATATCTCGCATTCGTCGGTCGAACGCTTCATCGGTCCGGACGCGACCATTACGCTGGACTTCGCGCTTGGACGCCTGACCGGCGTGATCGACAAGCTTCTGATCTATCCCGACCGGATGCAGAAAAACCTCGATGCGATGGGCGGCCTTGTCCATTCCCAGCGCGTGTTGCTGGCGCTTACTCAGGCAGGAATCACCCGCGATGATGCCTATCGCCTTGTTCAGCGCAACGCGATGAAAGTGTGGGAGTCCTCGGGCGCCCTCTCTCTGCTGGAACTGCTGAAGGCCGACGAGGAAGTGACTGCGGCGCTTTCGGAAGAGGAATTGGAAGAGAAATTCGACCTCGCCTATCACTTCAAGCATGTCGATACGATCTTTGATCGCGTGTTCGGCTGATACATCGCCGATTGGGGCGGGATTCGACAGAGGCCAGAAAAAGCCTAGAGTCCAAGCTTAACAAGACGGATAAAACGGGGATCGACACACGCCATGCAGATCGTTCGCACGATAATTTGGGTTCTGATTTTGGTGGGGCTTCTGGCCTTTTCCTTCTTCAATTGGGACACGGTCGAAGTGACCTTGTGGGACAATCTGATCCTGGAGACGAAAATCCCCGCCCTGGTCATCATCGCCTTCCTGATGGGGCTGGTCCCGATGTGGGCTTATCACCGCAGCGTGAAGTGGAGCCTCAACCGCCGTATTCGCAGTCTCGAAAACGCGGCACGTTCCAATGCGCTTCAGGCGCGGCACGATCCGGCAGAGACACCTGACACTGTTGGCAAGCCTGTGGATAAACCTGCGGAAAGCGCGGCAAAAACTGGGGATACTCTTACCCCTGCTGTCGAAACCCGCACTTCATCAAGTTCGGAAATCCGGTGAGCAATCCAGTATTCCTTGCACTCGACGTCCCTCAGATAGAGCCTGCCAAAGCGCTTCTGGAGAAGGTCAAGGCGCATATAGGCGGGGTCAAGCTTGGCCTGGAGTTCTTCTGCGCGCATGGCGGGCACGGCGTCCACGAAATCGCGCATATGGGCCTGCCGATCTTCCTCGACCTTAAATTCCATGACATTCCCAACACCGTCGCCGCCGCGATGCAGGCTGTGCATGTCTATGAACCGGCTATCGTCACCGTCCATGCAAGCGGCGGGCGCTCCATGATGGAAGATGCCAAGGCAGCCGCCGCGGAAGGGTGCAAGGTTGTCGCCGTCACTACGCTCACGAGTATGGATTCGAGCGACCTTACCGCCACCGGCATTTATGGCAGCGCGGAAACGCAGGTGATGCGTCTGGCAGAGCTTGCCCACGATTCCGGCCTGGACGGGATTGTGTGCTCGGGTCAGGAAGTGGGCAAGGTCAAACAGCAGTGGAAGGACGGCTATTTCGTTGTCCCCGGCCTGCGCCCCCACGGCTCCGGCACGGGTGATCAAAAGCGCGTGGTCACCCCGCGCGCGGCAAGAGACAATGGCGCAAGCGTGCTGGTAATCGGCCGCCCCATCAGCCGTGCCGATGATCCGGTGGCCGCAGCGCGCGCTATTGAAGCGACGCTGTAAGCCCGGTCACTCCGCGCCTTGGGGTTCAGCCCCTTCATCGGCGATGTCATCTGCGGTGACGATCAGGCGCGGTGAGTTTACCGTCCACCCGACAAGCTCCATGTCTTCGCCTCCCCCTTGGAAGGTATAGACCTGCGTACCCTTGCCCTGTTCGAATTCGGTGTCCATCGCGATCACAGTAGTCGTTACGCCGTTGAACGTGTTGACGTTGAAGTTCGACCTTTCGGAAGAGACGATTTTGCCCAGACGCGCATTGATCACCTTCAAAAGATCGTCGAACTCTTCCCTGCTGCTGACTTCGCGCCACTTTTCGCCTGTCATGGCGAACAGGGCATCATCCTGCCCTTTCGAATAGAGCCGCTCGAACTTCGTGATCTGCGCTTCGCCTTCTTCAAGATTTGCCATCGGATTGCACGCTGCCAGAAACAGTGCCCCAAGAATTACAAGCAAACCTTTGAAACGCATCGGCTCGTCCCCAAATCTCTACTGCGGGTGTGATAACAAGCGTTGTTAAAGATTCAACCGCGGCAGGGGTTCACCAAACAACGCACCGCGCCTAAAGGGACGGCAATGACAATTCAGATCAAAATCTGCGGGCTCTCCACACCCGAAACCATCATCGCCGCCGCTGAAGCGGGTGCAACGCATATCGGGCTGGTCCATTTCGAAAAGAGCCCCCGGCATGTCTCGCTTGAACAGGCGGCGCGGCTGCGGGCGCAGGTGCCTGAGGGCGTTAAAACCGTCCTGCTTCTTGTGAATGCCGATGTGCATACCACCGGCAAGGCCATCGACACGGTCCGCCCCGATGTCGTCCAGTTCCACGGCGATGAAACGCCCGAATGGGTCAAGCTGGTGCGAGAGAACGCGGGCCGCGAAGTCTGGAAGGCACGCGGGATGCAGGATGCGGGCACTCTGAAGCGCGTTGAGGCAGCTTATTACGGCTGCGTTGACCGTGTGCTCTATGATGCACCTGCAAAGGCTCTTCCCGGTGGAAATGGCGAAGCGTTCCGGTGGGATATGCTCAAAGGCCATGAACACAAGATACCGTGGATCCTCGCCGGAGGTCTGAAACCCGATAACGTCGCAGAGGCCATCCGCACTACCGGCGCCGATTTCGTCGATGCATCGTCCGGCGTCGAAAGCGCTCCGGGTGTGAAGGACGTGGACAAGATCGCAGCCTTCTGTCAGGCGGCGCTCTCAGCCTGAGAAATGAAATGAACGAAACGACACCCAACTCTTTCCGCAACCAGCCTGATGATCGCGGGCATTTCGGCCAGTTCGGCGGACGCTATGTCGCTGAAACGCTGATGCCGCTGATCCTTGATCTGGAGCGTGAATATCGCGCGGCGCAGGCCGACCCTGAATTCCAACGCGAATTCGACGACCTGATGAAGCATTATGTGGGGCGCCCCTCCCCGCTTTATTACGCCGAACGGCTGACAGAGGAACTGCGCAAGGATGCGCCTGATGGCATGGGCGCGCAGGTCTGGTTCAAACGTGATGAGTTGAACCACACCGGCGCGCACAAGATCAACAATTGCATCGGGCAAATCCTGCTCGCCAAACGCATGGGCAAGACACGCATTATCGCGGAAACGGGCGCTGGCCAGCACGGCGTCGCGACGGCGACTGTATGTGCACGCTTTGGCCTGCCTTGCGTCATTTACATGGGCGCAGAGGACGTTGCGCGCCAATCGCCCAATGTGTTCCGCATGAAGCTGCTCGGCGCGGAAGTCGTCCCCGTCACCAGTGGCGGCGCAACGCTGAAAGACGCCATGAACGAAGGTCTGCGCGACTGGGTCGCGAATGTGCACGATACCTTCTACATCATCGGGACCGCTGCTGGCCCGCACCCCTATCCGGAAATGGTCCGCAACTTCCAAAGCGTGATCGGCACCGAAGCACGCGCGCAAATGCTGGAGCGCACCGGCAAGCTGCCCGATCTGCTGATCGCCTGCATTGGCGGCGGTTCAAACGCATTGGGCCTGTTCCACCCTTTCCTGGACGATGTGGACGTGAAAATGCTCGGCGTCGAAGCTGCGGGCCACGGCCTTGATGGCGACGAACACGCGGCAAGCCTGCTAGGCGGCGCGCCCGGCGTGCTTCACGGGAACAAGACATACCTGCTGCAGGACGAAGACGGCCAGATCACCGAGGGCCACTCGATCAGTGCCGGCCTCGATTATCCCGGTATTGGCCCTGAACACGCATGGCTGAAAGAAAGTGGCCGCGTCGAATATACCGCCGTCACCGATGAAGAAGCGTTGGAAGGCTTTCAGCTGCTTTGCCGGACCGAGGGGATTATCCCCGCGCTGGAGCCGTCGCACGCCATCTCCGCTGTTGCGAAACGCGCTAAACAGATGCGTGAGGACGACGTGGTGCTGATGAACCTGTGCGGCCGCGGCGATAAGGACATTTTCACCGTGGCTGAAAAGCTGGGAGTGGAGATTTGACCCTAACCCCAACCACAACCGTCATCCCGGACTTGATCCGGGATCCAGAGCGGCAAAGTGCGGCGCTTGCCGCTCTGGATCCCAGCCTTCGCTGGGATGACGAAGATACGAAGCTTGGAGTTGAGTTGTGAGTGAGACCAATTCGGTCCCGAAAACTAAAGCAAATTGGCGCCGTTTCACCAATCGCGAAGCCCTCCGCGCACTACCGGTCCTATTCTTTTCGATGCTAATCTTGCGTGTGGGGATGAGTTGGGCGTTTGATCGTGACTATGGTCTTTTCGAGAATCTGGCATTCTCGTCCTTTTGGGCTGTAATTTTTGTGCTGACTTTTCGCACTCTGCCCCTTCTTGCGGACTACAATAAATGACCCGCCTCTCCAACGCCTTCTCCGCCCGCACCACCGCTTTCGTCGCCTTCATCACCGCTGGCGATGGCGACACGGCTGCCAATCTCGATGCACTCGTCGCTGGCGGCGCGGATGTGATCGAACTGGGGATGCCCTTCACCGATCCGATGGCCGATGGCCCCGCGATCCAGAGCGCGAACCTGCGCAGCCTTGGCAAGGGCACGACCACTGCCGATGTGCTGCAAATCGCAACCGACTTCCGCGCAAGGCATCCTGACGTGCCACTGGTGCTGATGGGCTACGCCAATCCGATGATCCGGCGCGGGCCTGAATGGTTTGCCGATGCTGCCAGCAAGGCGGGCGTTGACGGCGTGATCTGCGTGGACATTCCGCCAGAGGAAGACGGCGAGCTTGGCCCTGCGCTGCGTGAACGCGGGATCGACCCGATCCGCCTTGCCACACCCACCACGGATGCAAAGCGTCTGCCGCAGGTCCTCGAAGGGTCAGGCGGGTTCCTCTACTACGTCTCTGTTGCGGGTATCACCGGTCTGCAACAGGCCGCAACCGGCTCTATCGAAGAGGCCGTCTCGGCGCTGAAGGCGGCAACCGATCTGCCTGTGGCGGTCGGCTTTGGCGTGCGTACGCCCGAACAGGCTGGCGAGATCGCGAAAGTCGCTGACGGTGTTGTCGTGGGCTCCGCTTTCGTCGATATTGTCGGCGAATATGGCGCACTTGCTCCGGCCAAGCTACAAGAGCTGACCGCAAGCATGGTCGCTGCAATGAAAGAGAATCCCTGAATGAGCTGGTTCAACCGCGTCCGCAATTCGCTCGGCTTTGGTGAAGAGAAGAAGAGCACGGAAAAAGACCTGTGGATCAAGTGCAAGAATTGTCAGGAAATGCTCTTCCTCGCCGAATATGAGGAAAACCTGTCAGTCTGTCCGCGCTGTGAGCATCATGGCCGGATCAGCGCGGATCAGCGCCTGAACCTGCTGCTGGATGCAGGGTATGACCTGTTGCCGCAGCCGCAGGTCACAGAAGACCCTCTGAAGTTCAAGGATTCCAAAAAGTACACAGAGCGCCTGAAAGCAGCGCGCGCCGCCAATCCGCACGAAGACGCTTTCGTTGTGGGTTCAGGCGCGATTGACGGCAAACCCGCCGTCGTTGGCGTGCAGGACTTCTCTTTCATGGGCGGTTCCATGGGTATGGCCGTCGGCATGGCGTTCTGCGCCGCGGCAGAGCGTGCGCTTACCCGTAAGTGCGCTTTCGTCGTCGCGACAGCCGCAGGCGGTGCGCGCATGCAGGAAGGTATTCTGAGCCTCATGCAAATGCCGCGCGCCACGGTGATGACGCGTCGCCTCAAGAATGCGGGCCTGCCCTATATCGTGGTGCTGACAGACCCGACCACAGGCGGCGTCACGGCCAGCTATGCGATGCTGGGTGATGTGCACATTGCGGAACCTGGTGCGTTGATTGGCTTTGCCGGACAGCGCGTGATTCAGGATACGATCCGCGAACAGCTGCCCGAAGGGTTCCAGCGCGCGGAGTATCTGCACAAGCATGGCATGGTCGATATGGTTGTGCATCGCAAAGACTTGAAGGCGACGCTGGCCAATATCCTCGACTATCTGCAGCCGCAAAAAGCAGCCTGAGCCTGATGGATTTCGGTCGCTCTGACGACCCGCGAGTGCAAGCCCAGTTGAATCGCCTCGGCGCGCTCAGCTTGCCGCAGGGCCGCTTTGGGCTTGAGACGATCACCGCGTTGATGGAGCGGCTCGGCAACCCGCACCATCAGCTGCCGCCGGTGTTCCATGTCGCCGGGACGAACGGCAAAGGGTCCACCTGCGCCTTCCTGCGCGCGATGCTGGAGGCGGATGGCAAGCGCGTCCACGTGACGACCAGTCCGCATCTGGTGCGGTATAATGAGCGTATCAGACTGGCGGGCAAGCTGATTGAGGATGGCCCGCTGGCAGCGCTGCTGGAGGAAGTTCTCGATGCGGGCGAAGACCTCGGCCCAAGTTTCTTCGAAGTCACCATCGCCGCCGCCTTCCTCGCCTTCAGCCGCACACCCGCCGATGCGTGTGTGGTCGAGGTGGGTCTGGGCGGTAGGTTCGATGCGACCAATGTGCTGGAGCCCGAAGCGGTTGCGGCCTGCGGGATCGCGGCGCTGGGGCTGGACCACGAACGCTTCCTACTCGCCCCCGAAGACGGCGTGCCGACCGAACCAATAGCGCGGATCGCATTCGAGAAAGCGGGGATTGCGAAGGAGGGCGTGCCCTTGGTGGTGATGGCACCCGATTACCCTGACGAAGCGCTGCGATCAGCGCGAAAGGTGGGCACGGCCAAGGGCGCTTTAGTCAAAGAGCTGACAGCCAAACAAATGCTGAGGTTCGGCCCGCAGGATATCTCACTGCACGGGGAACATCAGGGCAGAAACGCAGCACTAGCCGTTGCGATGATCGCCGCGCAGGACACAATCGCTGTTTCGGATCAGGCCATTGCGCAAGGTCTGAAATCGGCAAAATGGCCCGCACGTATGCAGCTTCTCTCAAACGGCCCGCTGGTTCACAATCGCAAGGTGTGGCTGGATGGGGGGCACAACCTCAGCGCGGGCGAAGCCATCGCGGCTGAGTTCGAAGGGCGGGACATCCACCTCATCCTCGGTATGCTCGACAACAAGAACCCGCGCGCCTTGCTCGATCCGCTCGGCGAGCATGTACGTACCCTCAGCATCGTCCCCGTGCCCGACCACGGCTGCCATCCCGCAAGCGCCTTTGGGCCGGAGGCGGTCGCTCGCTCTGACCTCGAGGACGCACTGCTCAACCTGCCCGATGACGGCTACCCCGTCCTCATCGCAGGCTCGCTCTACCTCGCGGGCGAGGCTCTTCGACTCAACGACGAATTGCCAGTCTAGGCGCTACTCGGCAGGCTGCGCTGCGGCCTTCCCGCTCTCAGGAGCCATCACGCCGGCATTCGCCCCCGCCCGCGATTGCCTTACCCATTCCGCGGCGCACAGGGCGACGGCAAAAAAGCCAACGAAGGTGGTGAGGATAAACACGTCGAAATAACCACGATCCTCGATCATCTCGCCCAGCGCGCCGCGCCCGAGATTGCCAATCAGCATCGTTAGCGAAGACAGCAGCGCATACTGCACCGCACTGAACTTCTTGTTCACGATGGAGGACAGGTACGCGACAAACGCTGCACCCGCGATGCCCACCGCAAGGTTTTCAAACATGATTGTGAAGGTCAGCTTGGCAAGGCTTGGCGAGCCGATCACAGGCACCTGACTGATCGCCCAGCTGAAGCCGACAGCGTCGCTCACCGCTTGCATGTTCGCTCCGCCCACGGCGAGATCGGCGTAAAGCAGGTTGGTCAGCGCCGCGAGGGTCGCACCTATGGTCAGCGTCATCATTCGACCAAGCGTAGTGAGCATGATGCCCCCCAGCCCCAGCCCCGCGATGATCGCGAAGACGCCGAAGAACTTGGAAGCGAAGGCCACTTCGTCATTCGAGTAGTTCAGCTCACCAAGGTAGAACGGATACGCGAACGTACCCCAGATTGAGTCGCAAATCCGGTAGGTCAGCACCAGCGTAAGGATCAGCACGAGGCTCCACCCCATGCGTCCGACGAACTCCACCAGCGGCAGCACCAGCGCGCGGTAAAGATGATCCATCACAAACCCGCCAGCCCGTTCTGGCGCGGCATCTTCGGTCAACAGATTGCTCCCGTCGCGCTTCTGGGCGTTGAGCCATCCGGCAATAAAAGCAGGGATGATGACAGTCGCGATAATGATAAGTGGTCCCCACGTCACGGTGAAGACGGTTGGGTTCGGTCGATCCTCGGGCGCGTAAGTCATCGACATCACCATGAAAGTTACCACCACACCGATGGCAGCCGCCCATAGTAATGCGACGACCGTAAGAGCCCTGGCGCGCACTTCGGGGGCCAGCTCGCCCGCCTTGCGCATCGCCATCAGTTCCGGATCAGGCTCTCCGGTATCGCTGGCCTTGGAAACCGCTTCGTCAGGTGCGAACAGCCCCGCAGCGCCAATCGCAAGCAGGATCACACCCATCAGCATATAGGTTTCCGGCCAACCAATGCGCGCCGCGATGATCAGGCCGAACGCACCCCCAACCAACGCTGCCAGCCTATATCCCATCTGATAGACGGCTGAGAGGATATCGAGCGTCGCTTTCTCGTCTGCATTGTCAATGCGCCATGCGTTGATGGCGATGTCCTGCGTGGAGCTGGCGAGCGCGCCGATGCCCGCAAGGAGGGAGAACCAGCCCAACTGCGATTTGGGTTCCAGCACGCTCATCGTGACAAGGATCGCTCCCAGCAGCAATTGCATCGGAACCATCCACTGCTTGCGCCGCCCGAGTTTCGAAAATCCGGGAATATTGATCTTGTCGATCGCGGGCGACCACAGGAACTGGAAGGCGTAGGCAAGGCCGATCAGCGAAAACACGCCCATCGTTTCCAGATCGACTTCGGCTTCGCTCAACCATGCGTACAATGTGCCCAGAAACAAAGCGAAAGGCAGGCCGCTGGCAAAGCCGAAAATGCCCATGTAGCCGGTCTTAACCTGCCCCATGGAGCGCAGTACCTGCATGAAACCCGGCTTGCTTGCTGTTGCTTCTGACATTCAAATCCCTTCCCGAAACGGGCTTTGCATGCAACATTACCCGCGAGTGAGGGGAATAGGCCAGAGGGAGAGTGACGCCATCATGAATGCGTCCACAAAACAATTAAGCGGATCAGCCAAAACGCAGCCCGCCGCCACATTGCGGGCGAGCGCCGGTCAGCTTGCTTTGGCCGAACGGATACGCGACGGAATTTCAAAGCACACCGACACGATTACGACGGTTCCAGCCAGTCACTACACCGATCCGGCGCATTTCCAGCAAGAGAAAGCCGCCCTGTTCGACGCGCTGCCGCAAGTCCTTGCTCCAAGCGCATTATTGCCCGAGCCGGGGATGGCAGTCCCGCATGATGAAACCGGACGACCGCTGCTGATTACCAGAGACAAAGAAGGCAAAGTGCATGTTTTCCTGAATGTCTGCCGCCATCGCGGTACCAGGCTTGTCGAAGGGAAAGATATACACTGCGCGGCGCGACTGGTTTGCCCGTATCATGCGTGGACCTATCAGCTGGATGGAAAGCTGTTCGCCCTGCCCCGCCCTGAAACCTTCCCTGATCTGGACAAGGCCGATCACGCGCTTGTCGAATTGCCTTCCTGCGAAACGGGCGGGCTGATCTGGTTTGCGCCGCGGCAAGGCGCGGACTTCAGCGATGCCCGCAAGGTCGGCGAAGACCTTGATGCGTTCGGTGTTGCAGGCTCACATCTGTTCCGGCGCAAGACCCACACGGTCAAAGGCAATTGGAAGCTCATCATGGATGCGTTTCTGGAAAGCTATCATGTCACCCGCCTGCACGCGAACACGATTGGCCCGTTTTTCAAGGATGGCGTAACGGCGGGCGATGAAATCGGACCGCATTTGCGCTCTGCCGTTGGCCGTGCAGAGGAAATGGAAGGCATCGACCTTTCCGACATGGGTCAGATGCGCAAGCTGGTGACCTTTGCCTATCAATTGCTGCCGGCAACCGTGATCGTGCCAAGCCCTGACTATGTGAATGTCATGGTACTGATGCCGAAGGCGCATGATTGCACTGTGGTCGAAGACTTTATGCTTATTCCTGAAGAACCATCGACCCAGAAGGCGCAGGACCATTGGGAACGCAGTTGGAATCTGCTGGATGGCGGCGTTTTTGCCAGCGAGGATTTCCGGGCGGCAGAGCTTGGCCAACAGGGGTTGGAGAGCGGCGCGATAGAGCACCTGACCCTCGGCACGCTCGAAGGCGGGATATCGCGATTCAACGCGATTGTAGAGCAGGCGTTGCGCACGGAGGGCTGAACGCGTAGGCGCGGCCTCGAAATGCCTACCAACCCCAAAAAATCCGAAGACCGGCCCGAAGGCGATCGTATCGCCAAACTGCTTGCACGCGCAGGTGTTGCCAGTCGCCGCGAAATTGAGCGGATGATCGCCGACAAACGCATCACCCTTGATGGAAAGCCGGTCGAAACGCCCGCTACCTTTCTCACTAGCCTGCGCGGTGTGAGCGTGGATGGAAAGCCTGTTGCAGGGCCTGAACCTGCGCAGCTTTACGCCTTTCACAAACCAACAGGCCTGATCACGGCCGAACGCGATCCCGCAGGCCGTGCCACGATCTATTCGGCTTTGCGCAATGCGCTGCCAAAAGACACGCCCCGTCTCATGCCGATCGGGCGACTGGATTTGAATACGGAAGGCTTGCTGCTGCTAACGAATGATGGTGGGCTGAAACGACGCATGGAACTGCCGTCTTCCGGTATCCCACGCACATACCGCGCCCGTGCCTTTGGCGAGGTTTCTCAGGATCAACTCGAAGCGTTGATCGAAGGCGTTGAGATTGATGGCGTTCGCTATGGTTCGATAGATGCGAACCTTGAACGCGGCGGAGGCAGCTCTGCCAAGAACAACTGGATCGAGATGACGATTACCGAAGGCAAAAACCGAGAGGTGCGCCGCGTGCTCGAATATCTCGGTCTGAAGGTGAACCGCCTGATCCGCACCGCATACGGCCCGTTTGCTCTGGGCGAACTGGGTCGAGGGCAAGCCGCTCGCATCCGCAAAGGCGATCTCGACCGTTTCATGAGCACTCTGAAGCGGTCTGACGCACGATGAGGATCATTTCCGGCGAATGGCGCGGACGCAAGCTGGTCGCGCCCAAAGGCGACCTTACCCGCCCCACCGCAGATCGCACCCGCGAAACGCT
>JAXHVK010000089.1:0-11715 GCA_034211135.1 Pseudomonadota bacterium | reverse complement strand
GCCAAGGCCGAGCGAGAGGCAGAAAAGAAGGCCGCAGCCGAGGCGAAAGCCAAAGAAAAGGCCGCCGCAAAGAAGGCAGAAAAAGCCGCATCTGCGCAGGCATCCGAACCCGCAAAGGTCGCGCAGCGCGATCTGAAGGAGACTTACAAGCGGCTTATCGCTTCGACCGGTCCGATCAGTCTCGCGCAATATATGGGCGAATCAAACGCGCACTATTATGCCAGCCGCGATCCTTTGGGTGATGAGGGCGACTTTATCACTGCGCCCGAAGTCAGCCAGATGTTTGGCGAGCTGATAGGGCTGTGGTTCGCCGACCTGTGGGTCAAAATGGGCCAGTCGGACCGTATCCACTATGTTGAGCTGGGGCCGGGTCGGGGTACACTCTCGATAGACGCCATGCGGACGGCCAGCCGTTACGGTTTCGATCCGGTGATGCACTTTGTCGAAGGCTCGCCGGAACTGCGCAAAATCCAGAAGCAGGCATTCCCAGATGTCATTCATCATGATGACCTGTCGACACTGCCCGATGACCGGCCATTGCTGATCGTGGCCAACGAATTCTTTGACGCACTGCCGATTCATCAGCTCGTGCGTTCGGCTACTGGCTGGCATGAACGGATGATCGGACTGGACAAGGACCGGCTGGTCTTCGTCGCGGGTGAAAAGCCGATGGACAGCGTTGTTCCGCCCAGTTGGAAAAACGCCGCGCAAGGCACGATGATCGAGACAAGCACCGCCGCCAGCGCGCTGATGGGAGAGCTTTCCAGCCGCCTTGCCAATCAGGGCGGGGCTGCGCTCATCATAGATTACGGGCCATTCGAAGCACGCGCCGGATCGACGCTTCAGGCGCTCAAGGATCACAAACACGTCGACCCGCTGACCCATCCAGGCGAGGCTGACCTGACGGCTCATGTCGATTTCGAGCTTTTGCAACAGGTGGCGGAAAAGCACGGGGCCGATGTGATGGGAGTGGAAATGCAGGGGGACTGGCTTCGCCAAATGGGGATTGTAACCCGCGCCGAAGCCCTTCAGCGTAAGGATCCCAGCCAGGCTGACGTGATTGAGCGCCAACTGGGCCGGCTGATCAACGATGATCAGATGGGTACTTTGTTCAAGGTTCTGGGCGTTTGTGGCCGGCGTTGGCCAATCGGCTTCGGTTTTGACTAAAGCCGGTTGCCCGGTAACCTTAAGCGCCAGTCTGGCGAACCAGCAGCCGAGAACCGCGTTGTCGAAGGGGTGTTCACAATGATCCGCATACTTCCGATTGCAGGTGCCGCTTTGGCGTTTTCGACTGCAGCGAATGCAGCCGATCCTGTTGCCGGCCGGTGGAAAACCGAAGATGGCGATGCGATCATCACGATCGGCAAATGCGGTTCCAAAACCTGTGGGCGGATTTCGAAATTCCTTGTTCCGCCGCCTGACGGGCTGGATCAACGCGACATCAATAATCCCGATCCGAACAAGAAGAAGCGCAAGCTTTTGGGAATGCCGGTGCTGGTGAATTTCAGCGAGGAATCCGATCTTTGGCGCGGACAGATTTATGACCCGAAAAGCGGCAAAAGCTATCGCTCTGTTATCAGGCGAAAGGGTTCGAAAATTCTTGAGGTAAAGGGCTGCATCAGCATCTTCTGCCAGACCCAGACGTGGCGGCGGGTTCGGTAAGACGCCTTACAGCCCGATTTTCTCCGCCAACGTGCGCGCGGCGCTTTCGGGTGAAACCTTGCCTTCGCCTTCCCGGTCAACCGAGAAATTGGCCTCACGCATAATCTCGACATTGATTGCGCCCATCAACGGCTCCAGCGTTTCCAGAAGCGCCTTGTCCTTTGCTGCTTCGGGGCTCACCATCAGCATTGCATCATAGGATGGCAGCGCTTCGCGGGGGTCTTCGAGGATCACCAGCCTGTCCGCCGCAATGCGTCCATCCGATGTATAAGCGCTGATGACATCGGCTTCGCCTGATTTCAGGGCGTTGTACATGAAAGTGGGCGAGAAATTGCGCGTTTCTCCAAATTTGAGGCCATAGGCATCGCGCACGGCAATCCATTCTGGCCGTTCAAAAAATTCAGGATCGCCGCCCACGGAAAGCTGGTTTGCAACTGGCAACAGGTCTTCCAGCGTCACCGCATCAAATTCCGCGGCCCGATCGGCGCGCATCGCAAAGGCATAAGCATTTTCAAACCCCAGCCGGCCCAGCACATGGATGCCCGTATTCTCACGCTCCCACGTGACAATGCCTTCATACATCGCCTCGCGACCCGGATTGTCTGTGCGTTTGAGTTCATTGGTCCAGACCGTCCCGGTGTAATCGACCGAAATATCGATATTGGACGAAGCCACTGCATTGTGCACCACGGCCGAACCAAGCCCGTCGCGATATTCAACCGAGTAACCGGCTGCTTCCAGTTGCTGTCCGATCAGGCGCGAGAGGATGAGCGATTCCGAAAACTGCTTGGAACCGATCACAACAGCATTTTCATCGCGGTCGGCAAAACTTGCGTAGAGCGAGATGGCGAGCCCTGCGGCAACTATGCCGAGGCCGATGCCGTACTGCCAACGCGAACGGTTGGCCAAGCCGCGCTCTATCAGGCCCAAAAGCAGATCAACCACCAAGGCAAGTGCGGCGCTGGCAAAGCAGCCTGCAAGCACAAGGTTCCAGTTCTGGGTCTGCAATCCGGCAAAGATCGGATCGCCCAAACCCGGTTGCCCGATGGTTGTCGAAAGGGTTGCTGCGCCAATGGTCCATACACTGGCTGTGCGGATGCCTGCCATAATGAAAGGGGCAGACAGGGGCGCTTCGACAAGGGTGAGTTTCTGCCAGCCCGTCATCCCCACGCCATCGGCTGCTTCAAGAATGCCGGGATCAAGATTGGCCTGTGCTGTCACGGCATTGCGCAGGATTGGCAGCAAGGCATAAAGCGCCAGTGCCAGCAGAGCAGGTAGAAAGCCCAGTGTCGGCAAATCTTCCCCGAATACAGCCCTCAGGCTCAACAGGATCGGGAAGAAGAGCGCCAGAAGTGCCAGAGCCGGAATGGTCTGCACAAGGCTGGCAAACCCCAAAGCTATACGAGAGACCGTTTGCGAACGGCTGGCCCAGACAGCCAGCGGCAAGGCGACGATGATGCCAAGCCCTATAGCACTGGCAGAGAGCACAATATGCGCCGTCAGCTTGTCGCCCAGAGACAGCAGGATTTCCCAAAAGCCCATCATGAAGACGGCCCCTGTTTTGCCTGCTTCTTTGCCTTTGCCCGTTCCGCGATACTGTCTTCCATTGCTGCAAGCTTTTCAGCCTGCTCACGCGGGACGGCGACAAGGCTCTGCGCTATATCGCCGCCATTTCCGGCAAGCAGCGATTGCGGCGTTTCGTCGGCCACCAAATGTCCTGCATCCATCACCAGAACGCGGTCAGCCAGCAGTAAGGCTTCGGCCATGTCATGCGTCACCATTACAGTGGTCAGGCCAAGTTCTTCGTGCAATTCGCGCACCCGCTCCCCCAGCGCATCGCGCGTGATCGGATCGAGAGCGCCAAAGGGTTCATCCATCAGCAAAAGCTCGGGATCACCGGCGAGCGCTCTTGCAACGCCGACACGCTGGCGCTGGCCGCCGGAAAGCTCATCAGGCATACGGCTTGCCATTTCAGGTTCCAGCTCGACCAGTGTCAGCAGTTCCGCGATCCGCTGCGCTGGCAGTTTCTCACCGGCAAGGCGCGGACCTATGGCGATGTTTTCACCGACTCTGAAATGCGGAAACAGGCCGATGCCCTGAAATACGTATCCGACCCGGCGACGAAGGGTGGACTGCTTGAGCGAAGTGACATCTTCGCCTCCAAACAGAACCCGTCCGCCGCTCGGTTCGACAAGGGTATTCACCATCTTGAGCAAGGTTGACTTGCCAGAACCAGATGCGCCCACCAGTGCAACGAAGGAGCCGCGCCCAATCGTGCAACTTACCCCGCCGACAGCGACGACATCGCCGTATAGACGTTCGGCATTGTCGAAATGAAGCAGCGGCTGGCCAGGCGTACTGTCGTCTTTTTGTGTTGCCCCTGAAATGATTGGTTCAGCCCTCAGCCGTTTCTTCGTCGGTTTGACCGGTGTCGCTTTCGCTTGATGATGCCGGTGACTGGTAAGTTATCCGTTTCAGCATGATCGCGCGGCCGTCCTCATTTGTGACCCGCATTGAGCCGTCATCATTGGAGGATCCGGTTGTCCAGCATCCGCCAATTCCGGTATCGGGTGTAAAGCACAATTGGTCATCGGCATTTTCTGACCATGTTCCGTTGAATGCGGGCTCTCCGTTGCGAAAATCGCGATACTGGCCATCGGGATCGAGGAAGGTAGTAAGAACCGCGCCGTCATTACTGACAGTCAACCACGCGGTTTCGGCCATCACGACTGGTTCCGACGCAGGTTCCTGCGCAGACTGTTCTTCGGCGGCAGGAGCCACTGTATCGCCATTTCCACCCGAACAGGCAGACACCACCGTGCTTACAGCAGCGAGCAGCGCGAGCGTTTTGGCGTTGAAATTTTCCATATCAGAACTGCCTAGATAGCATGCTGCCAACCGCCAAGCTCAATTTTCCAATTGAGTGGCCGGCGCGCTGACAATCACCTGCAGGCCGTCGGTTTGCCAGTCATATTCGATTGTCCCGGCAAGCTGATGACTGATCGACATGGAAACAAGCCGCGAGCCAAACCCTTCTTCTTCAGGCGGGGCTGTGGGCGGCCCGTCCTGTTCGTGCCATTTGATCCGCACCATATTATCCTCGCGCAGCACCGTGATGGAGACGCGACCTTCGGGAACACTCAGCGCTCCGTACTTGGCGGAATTTGTTGCAAGTTCATGGAACGCCAGCGCGAGCGGGGTTGTCGCACGCGCACCGACAGTCACGTTTTCTCCCGCGATGCTGATCGCGCTTGTATCGCGGGTGGCGTAGGGCCGCGTCAACAATTCAAGCAGTGCTTTGAGATCATCTGCTTCTGGAGTCCCCGTTTGCAGGGCAAAATCCTGCGCCCGCGCCAAGGCATGAATGGTATCATTCATGGTTCCCGCGAACCGTTCAAGTTTCTCATCACCGCGGGCGTGTAGAGTGATCAAACCGATGATGACGGAGAACGTATTCTTGATCCGGTGTGCAAGCTCTCCGGCGAGAAGCTCGCGTTCCGCCGCAGCACGATGACGGTCATCAATGTCTGTGATAGTGCCGAACCATCGCGCCGTGTTCGGGTCGCGGCTGGAAGGCACTGCCCGGGTCAGCATCCAGCGATACGACCCGTCGGCCATTTTCATGCGCCACTCGTATTCGTAATCGTCTGACTGCCTGACCGCGTTGTTGAACTGGGTGACAGCCCTTTCGAAATCGTCCGGATGTGCGACGGATCGCCAATCTTCAATTGTGTGGGGCCGCGGCTGGGCTGTCCATTCTTCCCAACGGGCATTGAACAGATCGAATGTCCCGTCCGTTTTCGTTGACCAGGCAATATCGGGGACTGAATCAATCAGAAACTGAAGCCGCGCCCTGCTCAATTCCAACTGCTGGAATGCTTCGGTGCCCTCACGGTGAGAAAGCAGACGGCGCTTTACCGCTTCGGCAAGAACCGCAAGCCCCTCTCGCTGCAGATCTGTCAGACCTTCGGGGCGCGGTTTGTAATCAATCACGCAAAGAGCGCCCAACGGTGCGCCTTCTGCGGAAATTAGAGGCGCGCCTGCATAAAAGCGCAGATTGGCATCGCCCGTAACAAGGCTAAATGCCTCAAACCGTGGGTCATTTCGGGCATCGGGCACGACTAGCATCTCGCCGCGCAGCATGGTGTGCGCACAAAAGCTGGTCGAACGCGGGGTCTGGCTTTCCGTCAGCCCTTCGCGAGCGATGAAGATCTGACTTTTCGCCTCAACTATGCTGACGGCTGCACTGGGCGCACCGCACAGCTTTGCTGCAAATTGCGCAAGCTGAACCAGCTCCGGATCGCCGTTCAGCCTGTCTATCGAGTAACTCGCAAGAGTCGTCAGCCGCTGTTCTTCGCCGCACAGCATTGGTGCGGGGTCAGCGCCGGTCGGCCAAAGAGCTGGTTCTGTATAGGTCACGATGTGGCTCTCATCGCTTTGGCCATACATGATCAATCAACTGCGTCAAAACACATCATGTCATGCGCCTGTTGCAACGTCAGACAATTGGCGTTTGCCAAAAATCGTTGCTAAAGCGCGCAACAAACAAATACTCTGTCGGCTGGTCATTTTGCGCAGCACGACGCTTTGGGATGAGAGAGTTAGACTATGCGAGCCACCCCCGATTTCGATTTCCAGCTGGGCGAAGCCGGCGAAATGATTCGCGAAACGACCGCGCGTTTTGCGGATGAACAGATCATGCCGTTGGCCGAACGGACCGACCGAGAAGACAGGTTCCCTCGCGAACTTTGGCAGCCCATGGGTGAGCTTGGCCTGCATGGCATCACGGTGGAAGAGGAATGGGGCGGGCTCGGGCTCGGCTATCTGGAGCATGTCATCGCGGTTGAGGAAGTCAGCCGCGCCAGCGCCAGCATCGGCCTTTCCTACGGTGCGCATTCCAATCTGTGCCTCAACCAGATTCGCCGTTGGGGTAATGACGAACAGAAAGAGAAATACCTGCCAAAGCTGATCTCCGGAGAGCATGTCGGCAGCCTCGCCATGTCGGAGGCCAATGCCGGTTCGGACGTTGTCTCGATGAAGCTAAAGGCTGAGGCTGTGCAGGGCGGCTATGTGCTGAACGGCACGAAGTTCTGGATCACCAACGCCCCCGAAGCTGATACGCTGGTTGTCTATGCAAAAACCGATGGAAGCGCAGGTTCGCGCGGCATTACGGCTTTCCTGATCGAAAAGGACGACGAGGGTTTCTCCATCGGCCAAAAGATCGAAAAAGTCGGCATGAAGGGATCGCCCACGGCAGAACTGGTGTTCGAGGATTGCCACATCCCCGAAGATCGCGTGATGGGTCCGGTGAATGGCGGCGTCGGTGTCCTGATGAGCGGTCTGGATTACGAACGCGTTGTGCTAGCCGGATTGCAGCTGGGCATCATGCAGGCGTGCCTCGACACGGTCATCCCGTATCTTCGCGAGCGTAAGCAGTTCGGAAAGCCGATCGGCAGCTTCCAGATCATGCAGGCCAAGATCGCTGACATGTATGTCGCGCTGCAATCGGCCCGCGCTTACACCTATGCCGTGGCCAAGGCCTGCGATGCAGGCCAGACGACCCGCTTCGATGCGGCTGGCGTGATCCTGCTGGCGAGCGAGAATGCGTTCCGCGTGGCGGCCGAAAGCGTGCAGGCACTGGGCGGCGCAGGCTACACCACCGACTGGCCGGTTGAGCGCTATATGCGCGATGCAAAGCTGCTCGACATCGGTGCGGGCACGAACGAGATCCGGCGGATGCTGATCGGGCGTGAATTGATTGGGGCGGCGGGGTAATGCCCGTCTACATGATCAGCCGGATGACCATCCATGACCGCGCCGAATACGACAAGTATGAAGAGCGCTTTATGGAGATATTCGAGAAGTTCGAAGGCAAGCTTCTTAGCGTAGATGAAGAACCGCAAGTCGTCGCAGGCGATTGGCATTCGACACGCAGCGTGCTGATAGAGTTCCCTGATAAGCCGAAGCTCTTTGCCTGGCTCACTTCGCCTGAGTATCAGGAAATCGGCAAGTTTCGTGATGCAGGCAGCACTGCCGAGGCGATCATTGTGAAGGGGTTTGAAGGCGAATTATGACCGTACTTATTCCCACCCGCAAGCTCGCCTGCGAGGCGTCAGAGTGATCTGGAAGTATCTCTCGGCAGCAGTGCTGGTTCTTGTCGCATTGGGCAATTCTACCGGAGGGTTTCGGGAAATTCTCGCACCGTTATTGGGAGGCGGGGCAACGGGATTGACCGATGAGAATGCCATGCTGATGAAAGTCAGCTGGCATGGATTTTCCGTTCTTGTCCTGTTCAACGCAGCCGTGATTGCCTGGCCGGACACCCCGCGTTCACTGGTGATCTTCGCTGGTATCTTCTGGATCGTCTTCGCGCTGGTCGATATCGTCACTTCCAAGTTTTCTCATCCCGGCTGGATCCCGATGGGCATCGCCGGGATCCTTGCCATTATTGGGGCCTATCGATGACCGCACCTGTTCTTGCCACCAAGCTCGACCGCGAAGCGCTTGAGGCAAAGGCGCGGGCAGAGCACAATAAGGCGCTTGCGAGTGACCTGCGCTCCACTGTCGCAGAGGCAGCTTTGGGCGGGCCGGAGCGCTCTCGCGAGCGCCATGTCTCGCGTGGCAAGCTCCTTCCCCGAGAGCGGGTTGAGCGCCTTCTTGACCCCGGTTCGCCCTTCCTTGAGATCGGTCAGCTTGCCGCGAACGGCATGTATGAAGGCGATATCAGCGGCGCTTCGCTGATCTGCGGGATCGGTCGGGTTTCGGGCCGTCAGGTAATGATCGTGTGCAACGATGCGACCGTCAAAGGCGGCACCTATTATCCGATGACGGTCAAGAAGCACCTGCGCGCACAGGAAATTGCGCAGGAAAACCGGCTGCCGTGTATCTATCTGGTCGATAGTGGCGGTGCGAACCTGCCGCATCAGGCCGAAGTCTTCCCCGACCGCGATCATTTCGGGCGCATCTTCTTCAATCAAGCTAATATGTCCGCGCTCGGCATTCCGCAGATTGCCTGCGTGATGGGCTCTTGCACCGCTGGCGGAGCCTACGTGCCGGCCATGTCTGACGAAACTGTGATCGTGCGCAACCAAGGCACGATCTTTCTCGCCGGACCTCCTTTGGTGAAGGCCGCGACGGGGGAGGAGATCAGCGCCGAAGACCTTGGCGGAGGCGACCTGCATGCCAAGAAATCGGGCGTGGTCGATCACTTGGCTGAAAATGACGAGCACGCGCTCACCATCGTGCGCGATATCGTCAGCCAGCTTGGCGCGAACACCGGTGCAGCCAAGGACATCGCCCTGAAAGACCGACGCCCGCCCAAATTCGATGCGGACGATCTCTATTCGATCATCCCCGAGGATGTGCGCGCGCCGTATGATGTGAAAGAAGTCATCGCGCGGCTGGTCGACGGCAGCGAGTTCCACGAGTTCAAGGCGCATTACGGCTCCACCCTCGTGTGCGGCTTTGCGCATATCTGGGGGATGCCTGTCGCGATCCTCGCCAATAACGGCGTGCTGTTCTCTGAAAGCGCTCAGAAAGGCGCGCACTTCATTGAGCTTGCCTGCCAGCGCCGCATTCCGCTGCTTTTCCTGCAAAATATCAGCGGCTTCATGGTCGGCGGGAAATACGAAGCGGAAGGCATCGCAAAGCACGGCGCCAAGCTGGTCACAGCCGTTGCGACTGCTACCGTGCCCAAAATCACTGTCGTGATCGGCGGCAGCTTTGGCGCGGGAAATTACGGCATGGCGGGCCGCGCATATTCGCCGCGCTTCCTGTTCACATGGCCCAATGCGCGCATCAGCGTGATGGGCGGGGAGCAAGCCGCCAGTGTGCTCGCCACCGTTCACCGCGATGCGGGCAAATGGAGCGAGGAAGAGGCTGAGGCCTTCAAAGCCCCCATCCGCCAGAAATACGAAGACGAAGGCAATCCTTACTACGCCACCGCCCGCCTGTGGGATGATGGCGTGATTGATCCGGCGCAAACCCGCGATGTGCTGGGCCTCGCCTTCGCCGCGACGCTGGAGGCTCCGATTGCGGAAGCGCCCCGCTTTGGTGTGTTTAGGATGTAGGGGCAGCTCCTGCCCAATTGCTGATTTCCGGAAAAGCGCTCTTGCGCCGTTCGCAATAGGGCCCCAAACCCTCGGCAGGGATCAATAGGGGGCTGCAAATTTCATGGCATTTGACCGCAATTACGACACGCTCATCGCGCTTGCAGGAGAGATGGGCGCTTATGAGCAGGGCTATCTCGACGCCGATGGTGAGAAAGCCGCGCAGGAGGCGCGCGTCGCTTATGCCACGGAACGCAATCGCGTCGCCTATGCGATACTCTCGGAAAAGCCCGATCTTGATCTGGTATACGAACGCATCCGCGGCGATCTGGCATCCATCGCGGCAGAATCAGGCGAAGGCTATGAGGAGCTTTGCGCATTCGTTGCCGAAGACCTGATTGAAAAGCTTGAAGAAGAATCCGCCAAAAGCCCGCTTCGACGTACCGTAGTCAGATATGGAGGCATGGGTGTGCTCGCCGTGCTGGTGGTCGGATATCTGTTCATGTTCTGGTATAACGACCTGACTGTCGATCAGCCGATCGAGACGAAAGAGGGTTTGATCCAGCACGCGGCCGCTTTTGATAAAGCGTCGACCTATAATGACTGGAACAGCACCAGCACCCGCCGCGGGGGCGCGATAAAGGGGCTGCTGCTGTGGCCTTGGGAACCCGATGATCAAGAGTTCGAGGCAGCCGGAAACTTCGCCGGTGTCACGCTGAACGGGCTTGAAATGCTCTCCCAGCAAGGGGCGGCATGCCCCGGTCGCGCACTGCTTGTTCCCGGAGAATATCTGAGCGAGCTTCAGACCGAATTCGTTGAGGAAGTATCCGACGCAATTCAGGCCGATGGGGTCGTGTGGGAGGAAGAGCCGATCATGACGTTGTTGCCGATCATGGCGGAAAAACATCCATGCGAAACACCGGCTGACGCTGGATCTGCTGCTACGAGCGAATAGGCCGCTCTGCTGAAACTGCGGCGGCTTCCCTTGCGTAACTGGCCCATCGCGCCCACAATTGCGTGAGGAGATTGCTTTGCGCCACAACGAAACCAGAAACGTCACGCTGCTATCGCGCGTGGTCAACCGGATTATCCTTTTCCTGTATTGGCTGAAAGGATGGCGCATCGTCGAGCGTTTCCCGCAGGAAGTGCGAAAGTGCGTGATCGCCGGCGCGCCGCATACCTCCAACTGGGATTTTGTCTTTTTTGCAGGCGCGACGAAGGAAGAGAAGGTGCAGCCGAACTTCATGGGAAAGCACACCCTGTTCAAAGGTATGATGCGCAATTTCATGCTCGATATGGGCGGGATTGCAGTGGACCGGAGCAAGGCGGGCGGCACTATCCAGCAGATGAAGGACGAATTTGCGCGCCGCACCGAACTTAACCTGGTCATTGCAGCGGAAGGCACACGCTCATCCGACGGCAAATGGAAATCGGGGTTCTACAACATTGCCAAGGCCGCCGGCGTGCCCATCGTTCTGGCCTATGCCGATAACGAGAAGAAGACGATTGGCTTCAGTCAGCCGATCATGCCGACAGGGAATTACGGAGAAGACCTGCTGAGAATTGCAGAATGGTTCCGGTCGAAAATCCCTGATCTTGACCGGTACAAAGTGCTCGAACAGCAAGCGAAAGACATCATCGCGGGCAAGAACGACATCTGAAACGTCGAGGCACAGCCTGTTGCGCTTTTGCTGCATTGCAAAAAACTTGGCCCCATCCCTTTAAGCGGCTGCAATCCAGTCCTATCTGACCCTAATGTCAGGAGGCGTAGACCATGGCACTCAAGCCGGAAGTCAGGGAAAGTGAGCGGCAGCGGATCGCACAGATGGTGCTCGATCTTGTGCGGGAGCGCGGGACCGAAATCGCCTACCCGATAGCCATCGCCGAAAGCGGCCTTTCACGCGCGCGCTTTGACCAGCTTTTTGAAGACTATGACGATATGTTCGATGCGATTGCGCAGCTGTGGTTGCGCCCGCATCTTACCGTTATGGAAGAGGTGCTCGCC